>NZ_JBZCPQ010000005.1:0-359647 GCF_058267535.1 Pradoshia sp. Z5_111 | reverse complement strand
TTCTTCTGAATTAAAATTAGCCATAAAAAACACCCCGTAAAAGTTAGATTGATGTCTAACTTTTACGGGGCAGTTCACTTGATCAATGCCTCTGTTTGTTTAAGTACCATTACTTTCATTCAGAAAAAACGCCAATATGACAGCTTGTAATTTATATTTTTTGAAACTTTTTTTGGATCGGATACCATACAATATGAAATAAAATATGTACAATGATTGCGGAAAAAATGCCTGCCTCCAAAAAAGCCCATCCAGTAAAGACACCGACCCATATATTTCCGAGAATCGTATAGATATACATGGATGGCTTTGGTTCCGATGATACCATCTTAATTGAAGGTAAATGAACCAGGGAAAAAGTATACTTGAAATACCAATTGCGATAACCAGAGCAGTCCTATTTAACGGTTCGACAATAAATTGTAAGAGCCATAAAAGTAAACTCATTATTCCCCAACGGAAAATAATTTCTTCAACGAATCCTCATATATGCCAGGCACACAAATAGCAACTGATAATATAAACAACTCTAAAAAGGTCATTCTTCTCCTCCTTATGAAAGATGCCTATCCAGTTACTATCCATAAAAGTGTCTTAATCCTTCTTCCGCTAACCTGCCCATTTACTTCAATAAGAAGTTCCGTTAGTTGAAGAGTACCCTTAAATAGATGTTCAATTGAAAAATTGATGAATGCCAAATTTCAAAGCAAAAATAGAGATATCTACAGTGTTTTTTTAAAAATTCATTAAGTATAGATGCCAGTCTTTCTGGAGCCTCTATATTTATTTCGTAACCCGCATCCATAACTGTCGCAATTTCTGGCTTTGGGATTTGTTCTGCTAGTTTCTTTGCTGCTCTTTTATTTGCTTTATCCTTTTCTCCACATAAAACTAAGGTATTGCATTGAACCTTTTTAAGTTTTCTAATTGCTTATTCAACAATCGCGCTTAGATTGTGGCGAATCTTAACTCAACATGTAAGTTCAATCATAGGATTGCTAATTATTTCATCTATCTAATAAGTTCCTTTTTGTAATAATAATCCATAATATGGATAAATAATAAATGATAATTGTTGCTATTATAATATAAGATAATGTTGATACTGAAGTGGGCGCCCATACAATAACAAACTCCCAAGTCATTCCCAATAATAATTCAGGAGCTATCTTCATAAGGACGAAAATCGCTGTTACAAATAAAGAATGGAAAATTAACAGAAATAGTCTCTTCCCTTTTAATGATGACCAGGATCGTTGTTTTCTTTTAAATTTCCATAAGTTTCTTAGTAATAAAATACTAAAAACTATTCCTAGAAAGCCTATAATTAAACATAGAATGGTTACGACTCTATCTAACTTTTGATATCCGTCAGTATGATTCAAGTTAGGGTTATTCCCTTCCCATAAATCCATCACACCTTGACCTATTTCTGTTGTAAATGTTGTATCCATATTCGATAAAACTGCTACCCCTATTTGTTCATCAGGATGCATGATAAAATAAGATGAAAATGTTGGATTTGCCCCCTCGTGCCATATGTATTGTTTATCATTCTTTTTCTCAACGCTCCATCCACTTGCATAATGGGTGTCTTGAGCCATAGGCTTTACTGACTGATCAGGGATGTGCGATTGTTCGATCGTTTGTTTGCTAAACTTATCGTTTTGGATGGCTCCTAACTGTAGATTTAGCCACTTTGCAATATCGTTTGTATTGCTGACAATATAACCAGCAGGTATATTCCCACGATAAATAGGTGGTGTATATTCTTGCTCTCTCATGAATCCAATCTTATAACCAGTTGCCAAAACATCGGACTGTACTTGATGTAAGCCAACATAGGAATTATTCATCCCAATTTGTTTTAATATTTGTTCTTTTATATATAAATCATATGGTTGTTTTGTAACATTCTCAATAATAAGTCCTAATACATCATAATTAATCGTTGCATATTCGAATGAACTGCCTGGCTGACGATTTAATGGTTCTTCAAGCAAGGTTTTTACAGTTAATTCAAGTGCCTTCTCTTGATTACTTTCAGGAATATGAATAATAGAGTTTGAAGCAATCCCGCTCGTATGATGAAGCAATTGATTTATTGTAATGACCTGAGGTTTTCCTTTGTATTCCAACTCTAGCCATGGGATATATTTACGTACCTCATCAGTTTTTTTTAATAACCCTTCTTTTTCTAATTGTAAAATGGCTAGACCTGTAAATGCTTTCGATGTTGATCCCAA
The DNA here is from genome assembly GCF_058267535.1 of Pradoshia sp. Z5_111. Classification (NCBI taxonomy): domain Bacteria; kingdom Bacillati; phylum Bacillota; class Bacilli; order Caryophanales; family Bacillaceae; genus Pradoshia; species Pradoshia sp. Z5_111. Next base: position 357,401 of record NZ_JBZCPQ010000005.1, on the reverse strand, counting down.
TTCAAATACGGTATTAGGCGTAACGGGTATTTTCTTCTTTACATCAGCGTACCCAAAACCTTTTTGATAGACTGTTTTACCCTTCTCCACAATAACTAATGATATTCCTGGAATTTGACTTATTCCCCTTTGTTCCTCAACAAATTGTTCAATCTTATCAATTTTATCATTTGAATCTGCATAAGTTATTGGAAGCAATGCATTTAGTCCTAGAATTATAGCGAGAACTAGAATTATTCTTCTCATTTTTTTCGCTACTCCTTTTAATATAATTTTCCATAATATATACAATGGCATAATTTTATCCATAACCTTGAGTAAATTTATATCTTTTTACTATTTATTAAATAACATAATGGAACAAAGCCCTTTCTTTTACCATTCAATTAAGCTGGCCACTTTATTAAAACCTTACAATACATTGCTAAATTAATAAGATAAATAACCATTTTGTCAGGTATGATATTTAGAACCTACCCCGATTGTTAAATACCTACCGATAAGTAAAATCTTTTAATAAACTTTGAATAGAAAGAAGATACAGATTTATAATTATTGATTTTTTGAGCTACCTCTTTTTCAAGTTTAAAAATTTCCATAAATTCATACCCCGTAATGTTGCATTTCTATGATTTAACTATTCGACAATCTTATTGAGCTAACCTGCCCTGTTTCTACAATAAGAAATTCAACATAAAAAGACATTAATCCTTCTTGGATCAATGCCTCTGTTTGTTTAAGTACAATATTCTACAAACTAAATATTTTTGAATGTTTAATATGAATGTTGACTAGAAATAGCAGCTTAGTTATTATACCCTATTTTTTCTTTTATCCATTAGTAGTAAAAGTGACAGCACCACTATACTAAATATCACTATAAACAGAAATGACAAGTATAGAGTCATGAATCCATTAAATGTCTCATCGAACATTAAAAGAGCGACGTCTTTGTCATACATACCACCCATGGATATATATCTAGTCACTTCAAGATAAACAACATGGAAGATGATACTCATCCATATTGTTCCTGTATATCTTCTATATAACTGTAGGGCAATTCCAAATGTGAAGAGCAATATAATATAATCTATAGTTATTATAAATGGCTCACTAAAGAATATTGACTCCAATGCCATCACCGTAACCGGAACACAAATGAAGATTAACGGCTGTAAAACTAACGAGATGATGAAGCGAAATTTCTTATGCAATTCTTCAAAGATTAGTCCACGGATAAAGATTTCTTCTGGAAATGCTTCATACATAAATGCTGTCACTGTATTGACTAAAACAGAAATTATAACACTTGTTGTCAGGTTCACGCTGACATTTTCAATTCCACCAAATAAATAAGCTGTTATAATTCCTGTTATGACTAATATAAAGGGCAATGCGATTCCAACGATCAATCTAGATGTTGAATTTACACCCTTAAAGCCAATATTTTTAATCAAGTCCGGTTTTTGTCTTTTAAATATATAAAGTACTATAAGCGTTAACCCCGTAAAGATTACTCCTTGTAAAAGCATGCTTATTTGTCGATCCATATCTTGAGTTTCCTTCAAATATTGCCCGACATTACCCGAAACAAAGAGAAATAATGAAACGAGTACAAAGTACAAAAGCAACCGACTAATACTAAATTTCATAGAATTCAATTGAATGCCCCTTTTTAATAATGATGTATTGTTATAAGCTATGTATTAACCAAGCTCTATATTTACAGTTTCTTAATGTTAGTGACTCAAAATCAAACTTTCTATGAATATCTAATTTTAGAAAGGATTCACTCAACCTTGTTCCATTGAATGACCGGATTGTTGAACAAAAGTTGAACTACACTCTAGAACTAATCCGCCCCTTTAGCCGCATTAGAAAAAACCGTCATTTTGACAGCCTAATCTTTCGTTATTACCCGAATTTGTATAAGTACGTTTAATTGGATAACTACCAAAAGGTAATTCCACCATCATAACCAATCTTTCACATATGTAATAAGTCCTAAAACGGCACCTAAACTAGAGGCAACAAACACAATAGCTATATTGTTAGATTTACTTTGACTAAACTTCCTATTACTCATTCTGATACCACCTCCCAGCAATTTACATTACTATACCATTTATATAATTATTTGTTTATCTATCTCCTTTTTTAACTAACCTACCCATTTTTCAAAAGATAATTATTCCAAATTTAACACCCTTTAATTTTCCAATAAATGTTATCATTTAAATGTAATTTTTTAAAAAGGAGGGAAACTTTTGACAACTACTACAAATGACAAAGCCATTATAAAAGAGATAACAATTGATGCACCTTTAAAATTAGTATGGTATGCGTGGACAATTTCTGAGAGGGTTTCTGAATGGTTCGCACCTGAAACCATCGTAGAAGCTAAGGAAGGTGGTGCATACGAACTTTATTTTATACCTGGAAATAGTACAGGTATGAATACGAAAGGTTGTATAATCACTAAACTCATTAATGAAAAAGAGTTGCAATTTACCTGGAAAGGTCCAGATCAATTCGAGAAATTAATGAACCAAAAGAATGAATTAACGAATGTTAATGTAAGGTTCAAATCACTTAACGATGATTCTACAAAGATAATTGTTGAACATACTGGATTTAAAGATAACGAAGACTGGAGCGAAGCCATTAACTGGCATCAAGCTGCCTGGTCAGGAGTTCTTGGCAGTCTAAAATCCGCCCTCGAAAAGGGCGAAGGGAATTTATGTTGCCAACCCCCAAAATAAATATTTACAAAAACCATCTATATTAAAGTATTAGATGGTTTTTTTACCGCCCTGTTTATTAGAAAGTATGAAAAACACTATTAGAATTCATAGCAAGCTCCTAAATTAGATCATCCATTTTACGGAAAATAATAAAAGCTTATTCAACTACTACCCCTTTTCTCCAATAAAGATTTAAATAAAATAAAAGCCTTCTGACCAATAGCTAATATCTATATCTCCGATTGAAGAAAAAAATCACATAAAGGCTTGCATATTTTTTGTGCAGACATACGAATTAGTAATTCTCTTACAGAAATCTTGTTAACCGTGTATGTTTCAATAATAAATTTAAACATATTATAGTCCAGATAATTCTCTTCCAGCTTTAAATTAACCTTTGGAAACTGTCTATTCATGGAATCATAGATGACTACTGCTATAGCAGGTTGTGATTTTATCACAGAGATATTTGGTATAAAAGTTAAAAGGAAATCGATTTCATCTTCACTTAATTCCTTTTGCTCTAACCATTCTGTTACTGTTAAATCATTCATATTGTTTACCCCTATATTGTAATTAGTTAGGTATATCCTTAAGATAACAATGTCCTTTTTGGATTTCCTTCTTCCGCTAACCTGACCCTTACCTTTCTTAAGGAGTTCAACAAAAAGCTGTATATGGAGGAATATGTTGATTCCTTGCATGTTTCATTTAAAACGAATAGAGCCATAATGCTTTCGACTCTCAAAAAGGAATGCAATAATACTTTCATAATAAGGTATAAATTTTTTTAGTTCGATCAGCTCTAAGATTTCCTCTTTTGAAGCCCATCTCACTGCTTGCACCTCATCAGTCTGTAACGTCAATTCATTCAAATCTAAGTCATATTCAATTAAATAATAATCATCAAATCCACGTTCAAAGTTAATTGTAAATTGTGGACGTATCTTTTCAAAGTCATAACGAATACCCAACTCCTCGAATAACTCTCTTGAAGCAGCCTGCTGACTTGTATCTCCTGCCACAGCACTACCGCCACAAGTAATATCCCAAAGATTCGACCACCCTTGCTTATAGGACTGACGTTGTTGAATGAGCATTTCTCCATTTGAATTAAATATACAAACGTGTATGACCAAATGGAACTCATCTGGTGTCATATCTTCTCCACGAGTTATTTGTTTGCCTATTTTATTACGGTGTTTATCATATAAATCCCATTTTTCCATCGCTAAGCTCCTTAATGTATTTTTGCAACGAGATTCTTAATTTTTTCAATAATATCCTAATTGTTGAACCAAAATGAACTACACTCTTCAACTAACCTGCCTATGCACTTCCATAAGAAATTCAACGCAATAAGGTATTAATCCTTCTAGGATCAACACCTCATAAGTTTTAATAATTATGAAATAGAAATGTTGTATATATAATCAAATAATCCACAAAGAAAAAAAGCTGTCTAAATGACAGCCCTGATTTTAAGATTTTCATCCGTTAATTTTAGTACATTACAGTCATTTAATGCTTTATCATCAATAAATTCCAATCTTAAGCTTCACTTTTCCATTGTCATTTTCATACACATCTAACACAAACATTTTATAATCGCCGTAATTCTCATCAAAGAAATCTCTTGCGCTTTTTGGCATATAACAAATTTCTTCATAGTCTATTTCTAACGTGTCTTTGTCCTTTTCAAAATCATAGCCCGTATTCACTTCATTACCTACGTTATAAATCTCTGTAGTAGCAAATTCATCCTTATGAGTGACAGTGAAAGTTTTAAGGGGTTTACTGTCCTTATAATAGTCCCATTCTGTTCGATCAGCTTCATTACAATACTTGCATTTTCTGTAGCCCATTTTTTCTGCTTCATCTGTTGTTATTGCTTTCCATCCTTTAAAATTTTCTTGATATTCAGCAGGCCAGTTTTTAAAACAATTAACGTGTGTATGATACGTTTTCCCGCCGTCAGATAACAAGCAAAGATGGGTGTCATTAAGTGTTAAGTTAAGGTTATATTCCTTAGTTGTTCCATCTGAAAATGTAACGGTAACGGTTTCTTTTTCCAGCTTTTCAATCGGGCTTGATTGTTCAACTGATTCAATAGGTTCAACGGGCGCTTGCTCTTGTTTTAAAATTTCAGCGTGCTGTGCAGTCTCATTTTTTGGTGGCATAACGGTCTGTATAGGTTCTTGTTTTATTGGTTCAGCCTCACGCGTCGTTTGTTGATCTCGATTTACTGGGCTTTCTTTTTGACGCTTAAAATATAGATACGCCGCCAAGCCCAAAATCAAAAGTAAAATACCAAGCATTTATCACATCTCCTCAAATATAATTACCATTTCGGTACATACTCGCACTGAAAATTTGTCCATGTTGAAAAAAGCAATTCTATTATTTAGATTCTCCTTTGATATCCTATCTTATGAGTTCTTTTATTAAGCCCTGTTTGTTTGATACTTCGTTGATCTTTACCAATCCAATTATATGCCCATTATAAAAAGGCATTGACCTTCTTGGATCAATGCCCTGTTTGTTTAAATACATTTATTCTCAACATCTAACAATTTAATCATTGTTTACAAGAATACATCCTTTTTTTTGCCTATAGAAGACATAGCAAAGATAAATGGTGTAAAAAATAAAAGAGTAATTGCAAGTATTCCGTATGCAGCACCTTCAAAACCTCTTACTTGAAAGCTAATGATAAAAATAACAACAGAAGTTATTAGGGATAATAAAGGTGGGATTTTTACATAAGAGCTTTGATATTTCTTAAGAAAATAAGTTATAGCAATAAGGATAAGGCCACTAATTACACCTAAACTAACCGGGACAAAGACTAACATAATAAACCTCCTATAAATTTCCATTTAAAGATAATTAATATTAACACAATAATCTGAATACTTAAAGTTGTTTTTTCCATACTCTTTGACCTATTTAGTGAAAAAGGGAAAATTTAAATAAACACATTAGAATACGAAACGTAATAACATAAAGATTGAATTATTAATACTCACCTCCTTTTAGCATATGTTTACAGCAAAGAGACTGGTATAATAAGGAAGGTGAAATATTGAAAAATCTGAATTTCGGGGTGTGTAAATAAATAAACAGAGAAGAGGTGGAATGGTTGGACGATAAAATTTATGATTTATCCAAACGAATAAGATATATGGAAGAAGAGTTAGTGGAGTTAAAAAAAGAGTTAAGGATCATACATAATGAAGTTAATCTTAATGTGGAAAACAAAAGTGAAAAGGTTGAGATAAAAAGAAATTACAAAAATCCTGAAATAAAACCAGAAAAAGAATTAATTAGCTTTGAAGCGATGATTTCAACTTGGTTACCCAGAATATTTATATTCGTGTTTATTTTAGGTGTTATTTGGGCTTTTATGGCAGCATCTGAAAACGGATGGATTAATCCCGTGGTTCGCGTAATAGTTGGTTTCTTATTAGCTGGATTCTTATATATGATTGGAGAAAGGCAATATAAAAAGGCGAAGAATACGTTAGGCATCGTATTGTTAGGCGGAAGTATAATTGTTTATCTTATATCTGTCTTCTCCGGTAATGTTTTGTACCACATTATCCCATTCTATGCGACTGTATGTTTATTAGCGCTCGGAATCTATATAGGAGTTTATCTATCAAGAAAATACAAATCTCAATCCTTGCTTACCATTATAGGAGTAGGTGCTTATTTTTACCCTTTCCTATTTGCAGGAGACAAAGGGAATGAATATGTATTTTATGCATACGAAACTGCTGTATTTATAGGATTAATACTAGAATCTCTTAGAGGGCAATATAAAATCACTTGGAATGTAGCAAACTATGCATTTATGTTCACTGTATTATTTTTTGGAATAGTAGGCAGTGGGGAAATTTCAATCTTAACGTTCCTAACGATCGCTATTCAGCATTTCTTTATTATTTATTTAACATTTAGAACAACCAACATATTTGATAAAAATATGTATATTCCAGCTATCACGATCGGTTCATTATTCATGCTCTTAATCGGAGTTGATGTGTTTGATCAAACACCAAGCTACCAATACACGTTCTATTCCATAATGGCCATCATATATTCTTTGCTTAGTTACGTAAAAAATAAAAATCACACTGAACTGAAAAACATTTTCTTTGTTACTTCGATGTTCTACTTATTTATACTGCTAAACGATATAATGATTGATCCATCATCAAAATTAATCTTATTTACGCTGCAAGCCATATTGGTTTATTATTTTGCTCAAATAAGGAAGAGTATTTTAGGGACAATAGCTAGCGTAATACTGCTATTTTCCGTATTAGTACAATTATTCGACAAGCCAGGAAATATGCTATCACTAGAAACTGTTGTTGCATGGATGATCATAATCAGCTTCTTCTTTGTTCTCTATATAAAAGAAGCAATCACAAAAATCTTCGACAGAAATATAATGAAATCCACCTTACCCTATATAATAGAAGTATTGCTGATCGTCTTTATAAGCAAAATGACATACTATTTCACAGACGGTTCTTCTCTAATGATGATGAATACCAGCTTATCATTATCCTGGATCATTATCGTTGGAGTAACATACGGATTATTTAGTTACTTCAAGGAAAAGGTTTGGAAAAACATCGGCTTACTATTCTTGTTTATTACGCTATTAAAAGTTACTTTCTACGATCTATCTGGTATAGATGTAGTTTGGAAGGCGATATTATTTATCATACTTGGCGTAATTGGGCTGCTTATTTCTAAGGTGTTTTATACAAAAAAATGAGTGGGATTTCCCTTTGCTTTCGTTTTAAAAAAAGGTTCAGTCAAAATTTCTGACTGAACCTTTTATGCTCATAATCGAGCCTATTGAATGATGACATTCATCATTGGGTTTAAATACTGATTAGGACTTTTCAGCTGATAGCTATTTGTACTGCTGGAATAATCAATAATAAGCTTTTCATCCAAAAAGATTTCATGATATTTATTTAACCATACAGGATAGGCGTTGGTTTCCCATTCTACTTCCTGAGAAGTAGTTTCTTTAACAAAATATAAATTGGTTACACCGCTTACTACACAGCCACAGCCTTCTGTTTCATACTTCAAGCAAAAAACGCCTTCTTGGTCTGTCAGCTTGTCTTTTACCTTTTCTAACGCTGCGTCTGTCCATGTAATTTCCATTGTTGTCCACCATGCTTTCTCTCTATTTATCTCATAGGTTCCCGTTTTCACTCAACCGGCAAACCTCTTAATAAGCTAAATTCATAATAAAAAAAAGCAGCATTCAATGAATACTGCCTCTATGTTTTAAAAATGAACGTTCAGTTTAATGAACTGCTCTCGTATGTTTTTGTATTAAACTTTGTAAAGCCGCCACTGCTTCATCGCCAGTATACGTACCTTTATAGCTGAAACCGTTTTCTTCGCAATATTTCTGCCCTAATGCTACAGCATCTTCTTTAGTCATTTCTTTTTTTAATTCTCCTATAACCATTCCATAAGGTGCTTGATAAATCGTGCTGTATTTTTCTTTTTCCATTTTCTTTTACCCCTTTTGTTTTGATATCCCATGGCAAAGTTATCAGAACCGAAATCGATGTTAAAATTTATTATCTGTATATTTCTCACTTCTAGGTCTATATACATAGTAAACTTTTTGTGGTAATTTGTCTAATATTTGCGTTTTCATTTACTCATTATTGGGTAATAGGGTTTATTTAGGAAGAAAGAGAAGAGCCATAACCAACATATGCACAACCTTATAGCGAATTGCTTGGCCATCAATCCTTCAATTGTACATCCACAATTTCCTGATAAAATACAAAACAAGCATCTCCATCCTCATCAACGAGATGAAGTTTTTGAGCCTGTTCATTGCAATAATGTATGCTTCCTTCCACCGTCCCGTACCGGCGACTGGCTGTACGGTAATAGCGGATCGCCACCGGCTTATTATATTCCAAGGCCTCCATAATTATCGTGTTCATCGCTTCCACTTGCTGTTCATCAAGCTCATTCCTTGTTTCATAGCTGTCCTCATGTGCCCATTCTCTAAGCATTGTTACATGCTCCGGCAGCATCATTGATGTCCATTTCATTTTTCCGCGATCTCGAATCATTCCCTGCAGCCTCCATTTCACTTGTCTGTTATGCTCTATGTCCTCCGACCAAAGTACTGCGATGCTTGGCCGTTCCTGCCTCTGTATACGATACGGCACGTAAAATCGCATTGGATCCAAATTTTTTACGCATTCGATCCATCACAAAGCCAAGCTCACGTTTGCGCCAGCTATCCTGGTCAAATAGACTGATTTGCATCTCTCGATCGGGGATAACATTTGAAAGTGTAATAGAAATTTTCCTAACTGTTTTGCCTGTATAAAACCGTTCAAACAAGGTTAAGCACATTTCATAAATATCCATCGTAATATTGGTCGGTGTTTCTCTTGTCATAGAGCGATGAAATCCACCTCCAAATTCATCCTGGCTATAATAAATCCCCAAGCTGACGGTTCTGCCCGCCATCCCGCTTGCACGTGTTCTTCTTGCTACTTCCTCACTTATTTCCAGAATGACATGCTTGATTTCCTCAGGCTTTTTATAATCACGCAGTAAAACCTGACCTTTTCCAAAGCTGATTTGCCCTTCCATAATCGGAGCACCGATATCCGATAAATCAACACCCCAGGCATGGTGGTACAATTGATTGCCCATAATGCCAAACTTCTTTTCAAGCGTCTCCAAATCATAACGCGCCAATTGACCGATTGAAAAAATCCCCATTCCATTCAGCTTCTTTTCCATCGGCTTTCCAATTCCCCACATTTCGCTCAAGGGGAATAAGGGCCATAATTTTTCTGGTACATCCTCATAGGTCCATTGGGAGATTCCTTTTTTCTTGGCCTCCAAATCAAGACACAGCTTAGCAAGCAGCATATTCGGACCGATCCCAATCGCGCATGGAAGCTGGAATTCCCGATCGATTTCATCCTGGATTTTTTCAGCAATTTCTACGATATCTCCCCATAGACGAGTCGTCCCATCCACCTTTAAGAAGCTTTCATCTACACTGTACGTATGAATCGCACTTTTAGGTACATATCGATTGAATAAACGGCTGATTTCAGTAGAGATACGTAAATACGTTGCCATACTAGGATTAACCTTTATAATGCGCGGATCATCCGGAATCTCAAACAATCTCGAGCCTGTCTTAATGCCAAACTCTTTCTTCATTTTGGGAGATGAAGCCAGCACCACACTGCCGCTCCGTTCCGTATCACTCACCACAGCCAAATAACATTCAAGCGGATCCAGTCCCATCATCACTGCTGAACAGCTGGCAAAAAAACTTTTCATATCCACGCACATAACATAATGATGCGGTAAAGTACTGTAATCAATCATGTTAAAACCTTCTTTTAAATAGAATGTATGTTCGTCTTTATTATATTCTTTATGATAAGCGAATATACGTTCGTGTTCAATGGAAAATTATTTACAATTTATGTATAAGAGCATGAAAGCGTGCAAATACTTTAAGACAACAGACATAGTTCACCAGAAAAATTTACGAAAACGTTTTAAAAACAGTCCCCAAATGCATTCATCTACTATTATTTTCACTTTTCTCCTTTTCAATTCGCTCATAAATAAGTAAATTCGAGCAATTATTTTGAGTTTAGCTCAATTATTACGAAAATCGCTCAATTCCACTCCATTTCCGCTCAATTATATGGAATTCCGCTCAATTAATATCAGTTCCCGCTCAATTCCGGTGAAAATCGGCTGGATTACTAGACTAATCCGGCTTATACAGCCGTTTAGTCACTCAATTTTGACTCGTAAGTCTCGAAAACTCTTAATTTTAGCCTTTTTACAAAAATAATAGAAAAATTGAGTAATAATCTATTTGAAGGGTCATATAGAAGGATGATGAATGAACTATGTTGGTTATTTCATCACGCAATGCTTTCAATCATATAGAAAAAATATGTTAGAGCCATAATCAGCAAATCCTAAAGCATAATGAATTCAAAATCTTCGAAAAAGGTATATAATAGCAGTGTAAGAGTGATTTTCATTGAAGTAATCTGATATATTTTCCAGAAAAATAAAAATAAAAGGAGAATGATCACATGATTGTTGTTCAAAACAAAATTAAAACCAAACCAGGTTTCGCAGAAAAAATGGCAGGCCGTTTCACTTCCGGTAACGAATTAGATAAATTCAAAGGATTTGTTAAAGTAGAGGTTTTACTTACAGAGGGCCTGACAGAATATGATGAGATGAGCGTCAATATGTACTGGGAAGATGAGGAAAGCTTCCTTGCCTGGAAAAACAGCGACTCCTTCAAAAAAGCGCACAAACGTCCGGAAGGCAAACCGGATGAAGCTAAACAGGACTCTCCTATGTTAGGAAGCCAACAAACTACATTTAGAGTAGCATCCGTAAAAGAAGCAGCTCCAATAAACTAATTTATACGAAAAGATCTTTCCATAAACACTTGGAAAGACCTTTTTTGTGAATGAACTGTTTACCTTTTTAGTAAAGTGTTTCTTTAAATTTCTCCGGCTTTTTTACATAGCCTTCAATGATAAATCCACATTCCGTGCAAATCATGTATTCGATCTCTGAACCTATACTCACTTTATTTTTGGGGTACATGACTCCATATCCGGTATGTTTCCCGATCCCCAGCTCTTTCTCACCACATTGATGACATTCTTTTACTTTAGAATGCTTCACGTTAGTCCCTCCACTCGAAAATCTCATATCATTTTCTCCATAAGGAAAACGCCACAAACTGCAGTACATTACTTTTCGCCGTTTGAGAAAATCTAGGCTAGGATTTTACTTTCACAAGACGATGCTCTTCAAAAAAAGCCAAAACCCTGCGATACACAGCGATTTCATTCTCCTTTTTAGAAAATCCATGTCCTTCATCCTCCATGACCATATAGGAGATATCCCTCCCCTTTTCCTTAAGAGTCTCCACAATTTGGTCTGATTCCGCCTTTACAACTCTTGGATCATTGGCCCCTTGGATAACAAGCATCGGCTTTGTCATCTGCTCAATATAGGTAAAAGGTGAGTATTCTATCAATTTCTCGCGATCTTTTTCGGGGTGGCCTACCCAAGTATCCATGATTGGTTTCCAATCTTCCGGCACTGAATTAATAAAGGAAAATAAATTGGATGGCCCACAAATATCTACCACTGCCTTAAAGTAATCAGCATGGCGTCCATGTAAAAGCAATGACATGTATCCACCGTAACTGCCTCCGATCAGGAAGATATCACCTTTCTTCGTATATCCACGGTCAATTAGCCAATCCAGACCAGCAATAATATCCAATCGAGCTCCTGCACCCCAGGCACGCTCTACCATTTTGGTGAATGTTAATCCATATCCAGTGGAACCACGGAAGTTAGGAGTAAAAATACTATATCCATTATCTAGAGCATATTGAAAGAATGGACCAAACCCTTTCCGAACTGCAGACTGTGGTCCCCCATGAACCCAAAGAATCGTTTCTCCTTTATCATTTTCTGGTTTTGCTTTATAAAATAATGCTTCTATTTGGAGACCGTCAAAAGATGGATACGTAATAATCTCGGGCTCTACTATTTCCTCCTTCTGAATACCAGATAGGGTATTGTCCGTAATTGTGACCCATTCATCCTCACCAACCTGCTTAAAAATATTTGCAAGTGTGTTTGAACTTTTTCCGAGCAAATAAAGGGAACCAGAATTAGAAACAACCTTTTTCGTTAGGAGGTCACATGGTGGGTTCAATTTCACCCATGCTTGATTCTCAATATGATAGGCATATAAATAATCCCGCACTCCTTTTTCAGCAGTAATATAGACTATTTTGTTTGTCTGATCGTATGTAAGATTGGTGAAGCTCTCCTGTGGCAATTCTTTAAGCTTAGTAAACTCCTTGGTTTCCAAATTAAAGCTTGCTAAATAAGAAAAATCCGCATCATAATCCGTGATTAAATAGACCTCCTGATCCGAAACGAAAACAGCTTCACTAACGGTATGCTCCTCATTTGTTGGCGGAGTCAGCAGGATATGTTCATCCGCTTTTTTCACATAATATAGAGAATTAGTATTAGAAAATTGTTTGGTATAGAGAATAACGGATTCATCCTCACTCACTTCCGCTAGAATGGTACTGCCTCCGTTCCCTTCCAATACTTTCGTCTCTTCCCCCGTGTTCATTTGTAAGCAATAGCTACTGAGGAAGGACGCATTTTCCTTGGTAGATGTATAGTACAATCGCTCGCCGTCCTTCGAAAGGAATGGATGAAAATTACGTGTATTCTCCTGGAAAACTAGCTCCTTCAAGGCACCGCCATATGTCGGCATGGCATAAAATTGAGTATTCTCATCACCGTCATGATCAAAGCCAGCTATAACGAATCTTCCTTTTGGGTCATACAGTAAATACTCAGATGGCTGATCATTGAAGGTCAGCCGAGATGGAAAGGCATTAGGCATATTCATCGCCCAAAGATTATACTTTCCACTAATATTAGTACTGATGATAATCTGTTTTTCATCCGGGCTGACAGCAAAATCAATTATTGAAACGGTTCGCAGCAATTGTTCTACATCTGGCTTTGGAAATGTAAACATAAACATACTCCTCATATTCATTTTTTGTGATACACAATCAATCTAACCAACTTTATGTAAAACATATGAAAGATAACGACTTACAGCGAATAGTTGTCCTTAAATCTTGGACTTAATTCACTCCAGACATCAAATATATGACCATCTAAATCATAAAAAACAAAATTCCTTCCTGGGTGCCCTCGATCTTCAATGTCCCCTACCCTTACATTCTTCTCCGTTAATTCCATATGAAGCTCTGTTAACTTTTCCAATCCATCTACTTCAAAGGTAATCGAAAAACGTTCACTTCCATGCTTGTCTATAAAATTAGAACTTTCGCCATCTGGTGCATGAACAAGGAAAAAACTTTGATTTGCAAGATTAATAATCGCTTTATCCTCATCTTTATAGCTTAATTCTGCTCCAAGCTTATCTACATACCATGCTGAAGACTCTTTAACATCCTTTACAGGAATATAAAATGTACCAACTCTTATTAACTTATTTTTCATGCCATCCTCCCTGTAATCAATCTGGTCATTACCAATCCTTCGCCATAATGATAAATCGATATGATTCTCCTCTTATGTCATTCATGAATTCTCCCACTTGTTGAAATCCTTCTCTTTCATACACTTTAATGGCCCGGTGATTAAAGTCGACTACGGCCAACTCTAAATGGTCATAGTGAAAAAGGGATCTCCCTCCCTTGCTCCACAATGGCATGGAAGAAAGCAGGGCCATGTCCTTTTCCAGTCATAGATGGCTTCATCTGAATTCCAACTGCCAGTATCTCCGCTTCGTCCTCATCACTTACATCAAAAAACTCGCAGTTACCTACAAGCTCACCACATTCATTTACTACCGATAATTCCCGTTCTTTTTGAACACTTTGCCTAAAGCCATCTATCTTTTCTTGCTGAATCGAATTATCGTAAAACGAATACATATCATCGTACGTCCATGATAAAAAGTCCTCTATATCCTCTTCGGTACGTTTTCTTAATAAATACTCCATCCTTTTTGCCTCTTATCTGATTGTATTAGGTTGCTATATTTCTTCGTTCATATTTTCAAAGAAGCCTAAACGATTTCCCCATGGGTCTGTAAATGTGGCCCATTTAACCGGTACTTCTTCACGGGAGTAGATTTCAAAAAAATCAATATGCAGCTCTTCTATCATTCTTTGTCTTTCCTTTTCTATAGATGTAACCTCAAGCCGAAGCGGACCACTTCCTTCTGCCGGTGTCCCTTTAGCGACTTGCAGCCAGCCCCCGGGAATTATCTCCCACTCCGCAAAATCATCATGCGGCACAAAATCTGGTGCCCTGTTCAAAAATACTTCATACCATCTCCTGCCTTGTTCAAAATCAGCCACACGGACCTGATAGGTCATTTCAGCTACCAAGAATATTTCACCTCCCTTAATAGTTCATAATATTGCGAAAATTTTATATAGAATTTCTGAGGAAATATACACATAGGTGATAAATGATTAATTTACTCTTAACTTAATAGATTCGTGCGGAAAGTACCTACATCAAAATGGTATAATATTCTAAAGTGAGGTGGATTTTATGTTGAACATCGGTGACATCATTTTTCAGTTAATCTCAATTTTAGTTGTTATCTTTTTTATTGTTATGATTATATCTTTCTTTCGTTCTTCAAAAAAACGGAAGGAACAGCTAGATCGAATTGAAAATAAATTAGATAAACTGTCAGAGCAATCAACTAAAAATCAGCTCGGTTTATAAGCCGGGCCTTTATGTTTTTCTTTGCGGGATCATTTTATAAAGCTATTACTAAACACAACCAAGACAGCTACTAGTTCTTTTTACTCAAATCAAAACGAGTTATTTCCTCCTTGCCCAAGGATACAATTAAAGTTGCCTCCAGTGCGTTCTCTTTTAAGTGTTCTATCTTGTCTACAGAAGGTACTGGAAGAACTTCCGCTGTTTTTTCTTCAACGCCTAAATCATAATGGATGGTGAATTCTCCTGTTTCTTTTACTTCAATAGTAGCAGTATAGGAATAGCCCAAGCCCAAGCCTGAACCATCATAATCTGCCGGTTCAAAAATATTAAAGCCCATCACTTCATTAGAGGCGGTTACTAATTTTTCGGCAGGTTCAATCCTAGCCTCCAAGCCTACTCCTTTACTTACGTCTCCAACCTTTTTATTCCCTACATTTTTAATCACAAATGTGTAATACAGGGACGTGGGCACGACTTCTTTTCCTGCGTTCTCACCTTCTTGCAGAATAGTGGAGCCTGTTTCATTTTTATCATTCACAATATCTGCTTCTGCACTGACCAGTTCTAGACGTGTGTTCGTGGAGCAAGCGCTAAAATGCTGATAAAGACAAATAGGAACGTAAACAACAAACTAAATCGTTTCATGCAACCTCCTTTTTCCTGCCTATATGTTTGATAGGCAGATCTTAGAATTCTTCACACATGGTTAGATGAATAGCGATTGCTGCCAGGAAACTGCTTGATCTTTTTCCAGGCTTCTACCGCATCTTTGGGCTACTTCCCTTGATTGTCCGGGTCAGCAAAATAGTCATGGATGAATTGATTGTATTCAAATTGTGGGGAAATTTTTTTCGTATAGGATGGATCTTTTTTTCGTTTTTCTTCCTCATACCAGGCATTCACCGCCTCACGGTAGGTTTTTCCAGTATAATTTTTAAAATATTCCTGGATGTGGGTAGTAAAATGAAATGTAGGAATGACCGTTTGAAAAAATGCTCTTACTTCTTGACTGCAACGGTGATTTTCTTTGATGATTGTATCGAGGCTTAAGATTTTTTCTGGTGTTTGTTGTTTTACATAGGCCTTTACTTTTCTAATCGGCTTTTTTATTTCTCCTGTTTCAAGAAAGGATTCGATTGGAAATCTCAATCTTTGAGCCTGAAACAGCAAGTCCATTTTCTCTTCAAAATGATTGCAACTCTTCCTTCAACCAATAAAAATCCCTAAAACTTTGGACACTACTACTTCTAGTAAGCTTAGGTCTCAGCAGGATTCACCTCCATATATATCCATTTAATTATAGAAAACTAGTACTTATAAATCAACGTACATACCGAAAATGAATTTTACTAAAATTAACAGGATAAATATATTAGCCACGTTTTTAATTATATGCTATAATCTAGTCAACCTTTAAAACTGTTATACTATTTTATGCTTTACTGTTTCAATTGCCTTGCTCTATTCGCCTTGAGCAGGGTATTTTTTTTATTTATTGATCTACAAAAAGCGAGAGCTAAATCCATGTTTGTAAGGAAGGCTGCTAATGCCTATAGGATTTTAACACGCTCACCTTTTTTCCCTAATAATACAGATAATTCAATAAAAATATACGGATAAGCTAAAAGTGTCAATTCAAGGAACCCATACCCAAATAACACAGAATTCCCATCTGCATAATAACCGCTATCAATCATATATTTACCGATTAACAAATAACTAATAAAAGATAAACTAACAACAGCAAGCCAATCACGTTAAATTTAAATTTGTAGATCGTATAGCCGTCACTGGTAAATAAATTAAAGCCAGGAAAATTAAAAAGAAAAAAATATACAATGGTTCATAAACTCCCACTAAAGCACCTCGTTTTATTAACAACTTAATTCAATCTAGATACCACAAGTCCTCTTCTAATTACCATAATATTGAAATAAGAGATACCCTATTTTAATCAATAGCATAACGCTGACCTTTAATATAGCCTTACATACAAAGAAAAACAGATCCTGTAACCAGGATCTGTTTTATTTATGTGTCGATCAGATTAGTTTTTTTGAACGTTAGTAGCTTGTGGTCCACGTTGACCTTGTTCTACTTCAAAAGTAACTTCTTGACCTTCGTCAAGTGTTTTGAAACCTTCACCTTGGATAGCTGAGAAGTGTACGAATACATCGTCTCCACCTTCGCGCTCGATAAATCCGAAACCTTTTTCTGCGTTAAACCATTTTACTTTACCATGTTCCATTTTTTGTTGCCTCCTAGTGTGCTAACACACAATTGTATTACTATCCTTGCTTTTCGATCGTAAGACGACAATAATTGTTCAACTTTCAACCGCATCAAACAAAAATAATTCTACCTAATAATAACAGGTTCTGGACGGAAGTGCAAACGATTACCTCAATTATTTTTAAATTTTTCTTCAAATCATGATTTTTTTGAAACTCTTTTGCGAAATTATACCTATTAAAGTGATGGTAAATAAAACAAATCATCAAAAATCACTTTTACAAAGAAGGTTCAACGTTCATTATATAATGGTATATAGTGAAGAAAAGGAGCTGGTAATAATGGATCAAAGCTATAAAGCGTTAATCGTAGATAAACAGGATGAACAAACAGCAATCAAATTTATACAAAAACCGTTACATACCCCACAAGATGGCGAAGTTCTCATAAAAGTAAAATATTCAGGTGTAAATTACAAGGATTGCCTAGCTACAATTCCCAATGGAAATATTGTGACTTCCTACCCGATGGTACCAGGCATCGACCTAGCAGGTACGATTATTTCGTCGACTGACACTCGCTTTAAGGAAGGTGATGAGGTAATTGCTACGAGCTACGAAATCGGTGTATCCCGTGATGGAGGATATGCGGAATATGCTTATATTCCTGCTGATTGGATTATCTCACTGCCACAAGGGCTCACTCTCAAAGAAGCCATGATCATTGGTACAGCTGGATTTACCGCTGCATTATCCGTCCAGCGCCTGGAGGAAAATAAGGTAACTCCTGATCAAGGTCCTGTAATTGTCACTGGAGCTACAGGCGGTGTAGGCAGTTTCGCGGTCTCCTTCTTAGCAAAACTCGGATTTACCGTTGAAGCCAGTACAGGAAAATTAGAGGAAGCTGAGTACTTAAGATCAATCGGTGCTGCGAATGTGATTTCAAGGGATGAAGTATACAACGGTAAGGTTCGCGCCTTAGGAAAACAGCGTTGGGCCGCTGGGGTTGACCCTGTTGGCGGGGAACCTTTAGCATCTCTATTAAGCCAAATTAAATATGGTGGTTCTGTTGCGGCTAGCGGACTGACGGCTGGCACGAAGATTCCCTCCTCCGTATTCCCATTTATATTAAGAGGGATTAATTTATTAGGCATCGATTCTGTACAATGCCCGATGAATACACGCCAACAAATTTGGGAACGTTTAGCTACGGATTTAAAGCTCAATCAGTATGAGAATCATATCCAGCAAGAAGTGACGCTCGAAGAACTGCCAAATGTATTTCCTGTCCTTCTAAAAGGTGAAGCACGCGGCAGAACAATCGTTGTGTTCCCGGATTAAAGGACTCTATTCAACACCAATTCTATCTACATTTATCAAGTTCTAAATTAAAGGCTGTTTTCGCATTGTTGCTCCTGACTTTAAAACGGTAAATATCCATTTTGTGGTACCATTAAACAAAGAAGCTTTTCAACAACCTGACAGGTCAATCCAATATCCATGTAGAACTATTTTTATTTACGTTTAAGGAGTGACACTAATGGAAACTTATAAGCCTGAGGTTGAATCGGATTTGGTAGTGATATTTACAGATGGTTTACCATTTATCCTTTTGATGATATTGAGTGTAATTGCTATTGTATATATCGTTAAGATGATTAAACATTATAAAATGGCCAAATATAAACAACGTCGTGACCGAATTGAAAAAAAACATAAATAAGGATGATTGACCTCTTTCTTAATAGTGTTAACTGGGACGAACTTATAAACAATCCTGAAAGACGAATAATATCTAAATTAATGTTACTAGACTTTGTTACTTATTTAAGAGTTAAGTTGGAGGAAAAGGTCCGTTCCATTCCACTAGATATGAATAATGGTATGCAGAATGAACCAATCAATTGAAAACAAATAAAAACCCAAAATAGTAGGCGAATATCCATTAAAATATCACCTACTTTTTTGGGTTTATCCTTATCTGAAATACTTATGTCCTAGCCTCTTTTAGTTAGGCTTTGTTAAATTTAAATGTTTATTTTTATATAATAGTTAGGAGAACCTTCGTTTGTCTTGGTCCCCTAAAATGTACTCTTAATTGAAATGAATTATCTTTAACTTCAAGAATTTCTTATCATAACGTGCTCGTTCAATTAAATGATTGTACCATTTTAATGCTTTTTCTGACTCGCCATTTTCAATAAAGCATTCAATAATTTTCTTGTAATTTGGACTAAATGGATACTGTTCGTTTTTACATAGATTTAGTGCAGATTCAAAATATTGGCTTGAAAGATTCGGCTCTTTCAAATCTTTATACATTAATCCAATATAAATATAGCCACTTCCTATTTCTAAATTTGAAAATGGTTGATTTGTAACTTCTTCCATAACTTTAATTGCTTTTCCTCTCAACCCAAATAATTCATAAAAATTAGCTTTTCTAACGTAACTGTCATATGTTTTGATATATATTCACCTTATCTCTTTTACTTTTCTTTATCAAACTGCAAAATTTGATGAGTGTATAAAATTGCTAAACGCCTTACTCATACTTGAAACCTCCGACACGAATGTTTGTTCTTATTATAGTAACATTTTAGGAAGGCATCAAATATTAACATCATTTATGCATGTGAACTATTAGAAAAAATTTCGGAACCAGTCGAAAAAGAACCAATGCGCTGGGTAGATTTTAATAACTTAGAAGAGCATCTTTTCCACGAACATCATTTATACTTAATAAAACAGTACTTAAATATTCTATAATCAATCACTATACATATATACTTCATGACTATATCTCCTTTTATTGACTCATCAAATTTGTTCCAACATTCCAGTTCTAAAGAAGTCGCGTCAGCTCCCACCTTAATTAACATTCTATTTTTCATTAATAATTTCCTTCTTGTTCAAACCGTACATCATGATTGCAAAAAAATTATCCGATTTTCCAACCGAGGAAATAAGTTGTTTAATTAGCACATTTTGCTAACAATTGTTATAATGTTTTGATGTGTAAGAAAAGTATCTAAAAATCACCTTTTGAATACATATCTTGCAAATATTAAAAAATAGGTGGTAAGAACCATGACAGAAAACAAACCATACAGAGTTTTGCTTTATTATTTTTATACTCCAATTGAAGATCCAGCTGCATTCGCGGCAGAACACCTTGCGTTTTGTAAGGGGATTGAACTGAAAGGCCGTATACTTGTGGCCAAAGAAGGAATTAATGGTACGGTTTCCGGTACCGTAGAACAAACAAATGCTTATATGGACAAAATGAAGAACGATCCTCAATTCGAGGGGATTGTATTCAAAATAGATGAAGCGGACGGTCATGCGTTTAAAAAAATGCATGTGAGACCACGTCCTGAGCTTGTTCATTTATCTTTAGAAGATGATATTAATCCGAACGAATTAACTGGACAATACTTAAGCCCAAAAGAATTTTTCGAGGGCTTACAGGATGAAAACACAATTGTTTTAGATGCGCGTAATGACTATGAATATGAACTTGGACATTTCCGCGGCGCCATCAAGCCAGACATTGAAACGTTTCGCGAGCTTCCTCAATGGGTTCGTGATAATAAAGAAATGTTTGAAGGAAAACGCGTACTAACCTATTGTACAGGCGGTATCCGTTGTGAGAAATTTTCCGGTTGGCTAGTAAGAGAAGGATTTAAAGATGTCGGCCAGCTCCATGGCGGGATTGCCACATATGGGAAAGATCCGGAAGTACAAGGTCAATTATGGGATGGACAAATGTATGTATTCGATGAAAGAATCGCTGTTCCAATTAACCAAGTAGAGCACGTAATCGTCGGGAGAGATCACTTCGATGGTGAACCGTGTGAACGCTACGTTAATTGCGCAAACCCTGAATGTAACGATCAAATTCTTTGCAGTGAAGAAAATGAGCATAAATATATGCGCAGCTGCACAGATGAATGTCGTGTACATCCTCGCAATCGTTATGTTGTAGAGCATAACTTAACTGAGGAAGAGGTTGCAGAAAGACTGCGTAAACTAGAATTAATATCAGCTGAATAATAAAGATGGAGACCTTTCAATTGAGAGGTCTCCTTTTAATTATACGATTATATGCTTTTCATCAGCGCCCTATTGTAATTACCCTATTCCGCTCTCAATCTCATCATAATAGCGAAAATTATTGTTCCTGCAGTACTTTTTGCGGGGCTAGCTTACCTAAGTTATCATAAATCTCAGCCGCCATAATCTTATAGCCTTTTTCGGTCAGATGGATTCCATCATCACTGATTAAATCCTTCAATGGACCTCTGCTTTTAATCGCATTTCTCACATCAATCAAGAAGACATCCATTTCATCTGCTATATTTTTTACGGTTCGATTATACTTACTGTGCCAGTAGGCTATTCCCCCCACCTTGCAGATCCATTGACTGACTTCTGTACCGAAACGCTTGGATATCGTCTGATAGTAACGAGCCGGATCCAATGGAGGCAACGTGGTTAAAACCGGTGTAATTCCGTTTGATTTTAATTTGATAATAAGCTCTTTCAAATTATTAGCATACCTTGATAGAGTTACTTTTGGCTGATGCTCGTCGTTCGGTTTAGCCGCTACTTCCTTCCAAACAAAGTCACAATCATTCCCGCCAATCCCAATAATCACATAGGTAGGTTCTTCTTGAATAACATCCTTTTCAAGTCTGGCTAAAAGTAAATCAGAGTTATCATTGAATACTCCCTTATTGATCACTTCTGCCTCGCTAATCTCTGAATTCAACTTATCCTCCGACATAAACTTTTGTAAATAAGCAGGATAATTATTTCTTAAAATTCTCAAACGACCCTTAACATAGGATACTCCCCTAGTTAAACTATCACCAAAGCATATTAATTTCATAGGCCATCCCTCATATCTTTTAGTATATTCTGTGTTGCAAAGCATGATGTTTCTTTGTTACTTTAATTATATCAAGAAAATTTAAAAAATTAATTGATTAATGTTTATATTCTTTTAGATAATTTGCCAATAAACAAATAGTAAATGAGTGAATGAATATGAATCCAACCATATAAGTAGATTCTTTTATTTAGCAGCCATTATTCTATGTATCATTCTCGGATTGGCTTCCCGTCTATACAGGTCGATGCTGCATCCATTTTTAGCTCAGCATGCCGGAGATGCTTTATGGGCAATGATGGTCTATTTTGGGTTTCGATTCCTTTTCGTTCAAAAGAAACCATTCACAGCTTTTTGGTTCAGTACCCTGTTCAGCTTCGGAATTGAATTCAGTCAGCTCTATCAACCAGCATGGATCAACCAAATACGAAATACTACCATTGGGGCTTTAATCCTCGGTAAGGGATTTCTGTGGATCGATTTACTGCGGTATACACTGGGCATTATGATAGCAGTAATCCTAGATTGGTTGAAAATTAAATCAAGTAAAACAAATGAATGATAAATTCAATCGGCTACCTTTCCTCCTTCCACTTGCAAAGTACTGATTCTTTCCATGCCAGTCATAATGGGTTTCGCACGTGCGATTAATGTTCGTGTTGCTTCGAGACCTAGCGAGGCTTGATGAGATTCTGCATCCCTCCAAACCTCATAAACAAATACAGAGTTTGGGTTATCTTCCGAACTATTAACTAAATAAACCTCACAGTCATCGAGGTTCTTCATCGATTCTGCCGCTTCCAGCAAAATGTCTACCATCGTGTCCCTCTCTCCCTCTGCCACCTCGAATCTGTTAAATAACCCAAATTTACTCATAACACAACCTCCCATTTATAAGCACTTCTATTGCTTAACCTGCTATAGACATCCTATATAATAATCTGTCTATGTGATAAATCCCCTTCCAGGATGATGTTAAAACCATCTTCTTCTATCTTTACAACAGTAAGACTCGTATCATGGATAAAAGGAGGATCCCATAGGCTTTCAATAGAGGCGTTTTTGAAAATAGAATAGAAGCATTTTATGACAACGGAGTGAGTAACAATCAGGATATTGCCTGACTCATATTCATGCTGAATTCGATTCAATACGTTCATCGCTCGTTCTTTAACCTCCTCAAACGTTTCCCCATTTAGAGGCTTATATAAATGAGGATTGTTCCAGAAAGCATCAAACTCCATTGGATAGGTAGCCCTGATGGCTCCTTGTGTTTCTCCCTCCCATTCTCCCATACTAATCTCTTGTAAATTTTCATCATAGACTAGCGGAATGTCCCGATCACCCTTAATATATGTTGCTGTATCTGCTGCTCTGCCACTCGGGCTTGAATAAATAGCTGTTAAATCAATATCCTGCAACCCTTTCCCAAGTGATACCGCATTTTGGACACCCTTTCCTGTTAAGGGTGAATCTAATCTTCCTTGCATTCTTTTCTCCGTATTCCAAACTGTTTCTCCATGCCTTGTTATATAAAGTGTAATCAAATTTCCCATCCCCCTAAATCAACTCTACTCTGCATTCTGTATAGTTTCTCATTGCTATTCTTGCAGATTCCTTCCTGGCAGTAAATCTACTTCATTTATTCTATCCTTCATTGCCAAACCCCTCTTGGAACCAGAAATAATATGTAACCCTCCATAGCTTAAAATGGTATTATTAGTTTATTATTTTAATATTTTCCATATCGGAGTGATACGATGCAGTTAACTATGAAAGCAACCAGTGATCATGTACAAGTCTTATCCTACCTGCTTGCTAAAAATCCAGCCTCCCAGTATGAACGGTCCAGTAAAGGACATTTAGTTCGTCTTTTTTATAGTAGATTTGAAGAAAAAGAAGTCGAGGTCACTATATTTGTTACACCCGATCCAATTGAGCTGTTGGATCACCATTCCAATCAATATGAAATCACACATTATATAAATGATCGTGAATTTTCCGTAAGCAGTATCTTCTGCTCGTTTATACGTAATGCTCTCGGAACTGCCCTGAATGGACAACCGAAAGAGGAATATAGACAATGGGTCAGCCATGCTTTTCCTTTCCAATTTACCCTTGGACCTGTTTCATCAGAACTAACGGATCAAGAAATAGAACGTTTATTTAGTCCGCTCGGGTTTGAAATCGCCATTACACATGGTAAAAATACGTCCTCTCCAACTAAATCGGCAAGAATGATCACCCTGGATGGATTAACAACCCTGCAAAATGCTTTAAGACAGCTATTTGTCCTCATCCCTGTGCTTGATAACTATAAGCACTATTATATAGACGAGAAGGAAGTTGAAAAGCTTCAACGTTATGGACAAGGATGGCTTGAGGATCATCCCATGAGGTCATTCATTTTACAAAGGGCCTTACGATTCAAAGAATTATATGAACCAACAGAGGCATCTAAAAAGCTGGATAAGGAGCAAAAAACTCCATCCAAACCATCTCTGGCTGCCCTTCGCTATGAAAAAATACTGAAAACAGTCAGTGAACTTGATGATAAAGGTACGATTGTAGATATGGGTTCAGGTGAAGGAAAGCTTTCTCTAAAACTAGGATTTTTGGATGGAGTTAAAGAAATCCTGGCAGTCGAGCCATCTGAACATATGACATTACAAGCAATCAAAAGGTTCGAAAAAGTGGAAGGTAAGGCAGGATTCCTTTCTCCCACACTGATTTGGGGTTCGCTTTTTTATTATGATGAGCGTCTAAAGAATAAGGATTGCATGATTTTATGCGAGGTCATTGAGCATATTGATGAGGCACGTTTACCCAAAATCATGAGAATGATCCTGGAGGATTATCGGCCAAAAACCCTTATGATCACAACACCAAATAAAGAGTACAACGCTGTATATGACTTACATGAACACTTCCGCCATTCCGACCATCGCTTCGAATGGTCGAGGCAGCAATTTGAGGACTGGTGCAGGATGAACGTTGCC
This sequence comes from Pradoshia sp. Z5_111, assembly GCF_058267535.1. Lineage (NCBI taxonomy): Bacteria > Bacillati > Bacillota > Bacilli > Caryophanales > Bacillaceae > Pradoshia > Pradoshia sp. Z5_111. The sequence goes on along the minus strand of NZ_JBZCPQ010000005.1, from coordinate 332,131 downwards.
AATCAGCCATACAATCTTCAGTTTCAAAAGATTGGCGATATTCATGAACAGTATGGCTCACCTACTCAAATGTGCATTTTCAAACGAAAGGAAGGCCAATCAGATGAACATTAACATACCAAGTGCCGGGATTATCCTTTTAGTCGGTCCGTCCAATTCCGGTAAAACAACTCTGTTATCCAAATTAATCAATGATCAAACACTCCTCACTTCCGAGGTTGTCAGTTCAGATACTTTCCGGCAAATCGTTGGGGATACCGATTTTATAGATTGGAAGAACCGCTCCAAAACAGAAGCAGATTATCTAGTGGAACACTATCATTCCATCTCAAAAAAAGCATTTGAGGTCATGTACTCTGTCATAGAGGCTAGATGTCAGTTAAATAAGCTAACTTTCATTGATGCCACTCATCTTAAGGCCGATGACCGAAAGAAATATATTGATATTGCCAGGAAGCACCACTTGCCCATCATTGCCCTCATACTGGATACGGATCAACAAACACTTCTTGAACGGGATGAAAAGCGCGAGCAGCCAAGAGGAAAACGACGAATTAAACAGCAATACCAGACCTTCAAAAGCGAAAAACGTTTTATCAAAAAGGAAGGCTTTCGAGCAATCTATGCAATTAAGGATATAAATGAAGTCTCTCTTCACAGGCTGGAAAATCCGCTATATATGGAGGTCGGCAGCGGCCTTGATCTAATTGGTGATATACATGGCTGCTATGAGGAAATGATTGAATTACTTGAAAAGATGGGTTATCAAGCTCAGGATAGTGGCTTATACATTCATCCAAATGGCAGAAGATTTGTGTCTGTTGGAGATATTATGAGCCGTGGCCCCTACTCGTTAAAGACGATGCGATTTTTCGAGTGTCATATTGAACATGGATTGGCATACATGATTGATAGCAATCACGGCTGGAAAATCGCCCGCTGGCTGGATGGGCGAAACGTTACCCTAAAGCATGGAGATGAGCAGACGGCAGACGAGTTTAAACAATTTGAAGACAAGTACGGCTCTGAAGAAGCAAATCTACTTAAAAATAAGATGAAGAAGATGCTGATAGAGGCCCCTTCCCATTATGTGTTTCTTCAAAATGATGTACCTGTACTGGTTTGTACTCATGCAGGGATAAAGGATGACTATATCGGCAGACAATCTCAGGAAATCAGTGATTTTTGCCGTTATGGAGATACGGACGGCTTTGATGAAGCTGGAAAACCGCGCCGGAAGGATTGGTTTGTTAATCATAACAGCAGTCCCCTCATTATATGGGGTCATGATCCGAAACCTCAGCCCCTGCGCATCAATAACACGATAAATATCGATCAGGGTGTTGTTTTTGGCGGCCAGCTCACTGCCTTCCGTTACCCGGAGGAAAAATTCGTCAGCGTAAAAGCCGGGCAGGATTATTCAAACAGCGACGACAGCCCTTTAATGGAATGGGAAAGAAATCGATTAAATCCGCCTAATATCGGCAGCTTTATAAACGGGTATTCTGTACTGACAGAAGAGTTCGGTGAAGTAAAATTGTATAAGGAGCATGTGAAGGCTGCGATTGATACAGTTTCCCATTTCACCATCCCTCTAGAGAAATTACTCTATATTCCGCCAACCATGAGTCCTACTCCAAAGCCCTCTCAGCTGCCGGATTATTTAGAGCATCCGAGGGAAGCGATTGATTATTATCGCAGTCATGGTGTTCAAAGAATGATTGCAGAGAAGAAGCATATGGGCAGCCGTGCTGTTTTATTACTATTTAAGGATCAGCCCTCCGCTCTTCATTATGTTGGATATGAAACGCTTGGCGTTATTTATACACGAAGAGGCCGACGTTTTTTTGATTCAATCACTGAGGAGAAAGTGGTTCATGAATTACATTCTGATTTGATCAATCATGGCTATTTCGAGAAATATGATACAGATTTTGTTTTGCTGGATGCGGAAATTATGCCGTGGAACCTGAAAGCGAAGGAGCTTATCCAAAACCAATATGCGCATGTTGCTGAAAATGCCATCATGGATCGCGATTCTCTCAAAAACAAGCTAGAACAGGCAGTATCAACCAATTCCGAGCTGCACGGATGGCTAAACGAATATACTGAAAAATTGGCAAATGCGCAGAATTTCAAGGAAGTATATGAAACCTATTGCTGGGAAGTCGAGGATATACACCAGATTCAGATTGCCCCCTTTCATGTCCTGGCTCACAGTAAGGATACTTTCTTTGACCAACCGCATCTATGGCATATGCACATGAATCGTGAATTCGCCGCTCTATCCAAATTCTTTATAGAAACCGAATTTAAAGTAATTGATAGCGAGGTGAGCGAGCAAGAAGTCATAGAATGGTGGAGGGAAATGACTGAGGAAGGACAAGAAGGCATTGTCATCAAGCCTGAAACTTATATTGCAAAGGAACGAGGCAAGCTGTTGCAGCCCGCTATTAAAGTAAGAGGCAGAAAATATTTATCAATTATTTATGGGATGGATTATTTATCCCCCGCTAATCTAGCACGCTTGAAAAATAGAAACACCTCCAAAAAACAAAAATTGGCGTTACGTGAATTTACTCTCGGAGTAGAAGGCATTCGCCGCTTTGTTAACGGAGATTCCCTGCAGCGCGTACATGAATGTGTCCTTGGTACGCTCTCTCTCGAATCAGACCCGGTCGATCCAAGACTGTAAGAGTCATAACGAAGGAAGATGAACCTGTTGTGAGTGACAGGTTCATCTTTATTTAATTAGCCAATGATATTACCTATTACAATTTGTATTTCCGATTCTACCATTCAGGAGTATAATGAGGGATACAAATGAAAGTTATAGTAGAAAGAAGTGTAAGTATGGAGAATCAAGCAAAAGAGAAAAAGCTCGGCATTTTAGCTGGCGGCGGAGCTTATTTTTTATGGGGATGCCTCCCGATTTATTGGAAATTAGCCGGTGATGTATCTGATTTGGAAATCCTGGCACACCGGATTTTATGGTCCTTTGTGTTCATGGTGCTGCTCGTCTTTTGTTTCGGAAAGACAAAGGATGTTTCTGGGGAAATCACCACCATCCTTAAACAGCCTAAATTGACGTTGGCAATCACGCTGGCAACCCTATTAATCTCAGCCAACTGGTTTATCTTTATTTTTTCAGTCAATAGCAATAATATCTTATCCGCCAGCATGGGTTATTATATTAACCCAATTGTCAATGTAATACTGGCAACCATCTTCTTAAAGGAAAGACTAAGCAATGGCGAAAAAATAGCTGTTTTATCTGCGGCAATTGGTGTGATTATTCTAACATGGAACCAGGGCTCTATCCCATGGCCTGCTATATGCATGGCAATGACCTTTGGATTATACGGGCTCATTAAGAAAATGGTTCAAATCAATCCATGGACAGGCTTAACACTGGAAACGATGATCATCGCACCGTTCGCACTCATTTATCTGTTATTCTTTGCCGAGCATTCCTTTTTATCGTACAGTACCCAAGTTGATTTAGTCCTTGTGGGAGCCGGTATTGTAACCGCAATTCCGTTATTGCTGTTTGCAGAAGGAACGAAACGAATCAGCTATACAATGATTGGATTTTTACAATATTTAGCTCCAACCCTCATGCTAGTGATGGCTGTCGTGATCTACGATGAAACATTCACCCTTATTCAAGGCATATCCTTCCTGTTTATCTGGATTGCCTTAATCATCTATACAGCATCCAATCTGTTCAGATCCGCAAAGAGCAGAAAAGCAGCAGCGAATTAATGTATTTCGTATGAATGGACCGGTGGAGGAAACTGAGATGTTACCTTCACCGGTTTTTCGTTTGCTGCGTAAGAGTGGCTTAACGTGCGATGCCCCCGTTGCTGGCTAAATAATGTTCCGGATGCTATTTTTCTATTGAATTCTAACTAGTTTGCCAGTTTTCAAGAGATAATTCCCTCTATTAGGCCGATATAAGGCATAGAATTCAAATAATCAAGCCGATTTCTATTATAATTGCGCGGATTATGAGCATAATTGAGCGAAACTTCTTATAATTGATCGATTATAACCATAATTGAGCGGAAACGGCTTGGAATTGAGCGAATCTCATTTTTATGAGCGAAATTATAAGCATTCGAGCGAAAATTTTACCGATTGAGCGCACATAACAGTGATTGAGCGAATCTATCAAACTATACTCTGATTCCCCCCTCTTTAGACGACAAAAAAAGAGATGTCGATCAGCCCCCGAAAGACTAATCGAACATCTCTTTTTAGTATCCCGCTTAAAAATAAGCCAGCTGATATTGTTCATAATACAGCTCAAGTTCATCTACAGTAGTTTTATAAAGAGGCAGCGGATCGGTTTCATCTCCATCAAAAATAAAGTCTAAATCCTGGTCGCTTACTTTTTTGAACATGAAGGACGTATCCTCCACATCTGTAACCACTTTAATATATTCCGAGTCGGAGTCTTCTATGTTCAGTTCCAATACAAGCTCTTCCTCTTCATCATACATAACAAGATACCCCATATTACGATCGGCACCCGTTATGATTTCGAAAAAGTATGGACCATATTCCTCTCCATACCCATCCAGCTTCTCCTCTTCCGTACCCTCTACTCCCCAAACTCCATCTATATCTGCGAGGGATAATGTCTTGCTGTAGACCAGCTGATTACCGTAATAAATCCTCGTATAGGATTCCGCATGGTCAAATGTCTGCAGTTCATCGGTGTCATTAACACTTACGGATTTTATTTGGCCATCCTCTGTATTGTAAACGACATGGTCCACATAGGACACGAAACCGGTGACATCATCCGCTATTTTCTTTCCATCCAGAATTAAAGAATGAGTAGCAGATAAATAAATAATTTTATCATCTACAATGGACCAGCAAAGCCGGCTGCTGGAATCCATCATCACATTAGGGGCAATTTCCTCAGGAACACCTGAATGTTTCACTTTATACATCGCCTGTGTCTCATCTAAATAATAGATATCGTCATTGAGTATAAAGAAGTCTACAACTCCCTCTGCAAGTAAATCAGATTTCTGATCTTCCATCTCCTTTATGAGCAATTGCTGATTACCATTTAAATAAATATAGGAATCATCCTTCATTTTATAATCGAGAACATCAGAAGCGACTCGAACTGCTTCATTTTCAGCAGATAGGCTGTAAAGCTCCCCTATATCACCCTGATAATCTGCTAAATAGGAATAATGCCCAGAATCATCAACCTGAAATCCCCCGTAATCATGGCTATCTGCATGAAGATGGACATTCTCAGTCTTTTCTAAATCCCTGATGTATAATTCACCATCATCCGTACTGATGAGTAACCTGGTACCCCCCTCTGATTCCTGGAAATTAACCACTCTTGAAGCGATTTTTTCTTCACCGCTATCTTTTGTAAAAACATATAAGTCCATATTTTCATTGATATAGAATAATCGTTTACCGTCTATAGATAATCTGTATTGGACAATATCTGAACGGACTTTCCGAGGTTTACTCTCATCAAAGATCACGTATAACTGACTATTTTCATCAGTCAAATAGGCAAGAGTGCTCTCATCAAAGGAAAGCAGATACGGTATTCTGCTGGCAGAAACCTGTTTAGCTATTCTTTTTTTCTGCCCATCTTTATAGCTGTACAAATCATCGTCACCATTTATATACATGAGCCCACGATGCTCATCCCGATAATGGATTGTATCCTCCCTAACATTTGAATCAACCTTTTCGATATCAGACTCATGTTCTTTCATATACAGGTCCGTACCTTTTAACATAATATACGCATCATCATTCACTTCATGCTCCCGATAAGTGGAAGTACCATTCTTGTCCGAACAACCTGTAAGAACAATCAATAAGCATAGAGAAAACAACATCGATGGTATCTTAATAGCCAAAGAACTCCCCTCTTCCAAATATATTAATAGATAAAAAAATTATATCATAATAATAATTATTATTTTAATATTATAAATAATTATAATATTACATTCTGGTTAGAAAGCAGAGGTTCCTGAAGAAATTGTTTGGCTTAGCAATGATCAGATGACCTACACCAGTCTTTATTAAAAGCCTATACACATTTTTTAATCATCTATTTCGTTACATTTAGCTTACTTTCCCCAGGCCGATGAACGATGTTTTTTGTTTTGAAAGAGTATGGTATAACTAACAATAGAGATAGAAAGAAGGAGTATAGATATGAAGTGGAATCAGCAAACCATTAAAATCAATAATAAACTAAGAATATTAGAATCCATTCGAGATAATGCACCTATATCAAGAGCTGATTTAGCGCAAAAACTCGGCCTGACAAAGGGCACGGTCTCCACCCTGGTCAACGAGCTTTTGGAAGCGAATATCTGTTATGAAACGGGTCCGGGGGAATCGAGTGGCGGCAGGCGTCCGGTCATGCTTCTCTTTCAACATTCCACTGCTCATGTGATTGGTATTGATATTGGAGTGAATTATATACTTGGGGTCCTTACAGACCTTAAAGGCAACATCATTAAAGAATTCAAACAGCCAGCTATGAATCCAAACTATGACGAAGCTGTACAGATTATAAATGAGTTAATTCGTTCTCTCCTCACTTCAGCTCCTGCTAGTACCTATGGAGTCGTGGGGATTGGGCTGGCTGTTCCAGGAATGGTAAACATAGATGGGGAACTTCTGCTCGCTCCTAATTTAGATTGGAAACAGAAGCAATTAAAGAACCAAATTCAGGACGAATTTAATCTGCCAGTCATAATCGAAAATGAAGCAAATGCAGGGGCCTTTGCGGAGAAAATGATAGGTCCCGGACAATCATCAAACAATACGGTTTATATAAGTGCCGGAATTGGAATAGGAGTTGGAATGATCTTAAACGGTGAACTCTACCGTGGATCCAATGGATTTGCCGGTGAAATGGGCCATATGATTATTCAATATGATGGATTGCCCTGCTCATGCGGAAGCAAAGGATGCTGGGAATTATACGCTTCTGAAAAGGCATTGATTAAAAAGGCTTCTACCCTACTCCCATCAAATAAAGAATGGACACTCGAAAAATTAATTGAACAAGCAGAGAGCGATAAACAGATCCAAGCAATCTTTACAGAAACAGCAAAGTACCTTGGAATCGGTATTGCCAGCATCGCGAACACGTTAAATCCCGAGCAAATCATTATCGGAAACCGCCTTGCTATGGCAAAGGATTTATTGAAAAATGAAGTTGAACATGTCGCACGAGAATGTGCACTGGATGCTTCCAAATCCCAGCTGCGGATTCAGTTTTCCAATTTATCCATCTATTCAGCTGCACTTGGAGTCTCAGCCTTCGCAGTTGAAAATTTTATCCAATTGGTTTGTAAACAATCAAAGGTTAACCTATAAGGTTGGCCTTTTTTATTGCCTCCCGTAACAAAGTTGATAAGAATGATCAAGTAGAAGTATATTCCACGGTTAGGCTGGCAAGAAAACACTTGGACTAACAAAAGCCATTCTAAAGAAAACTATACAGTCAAAAGAAAAGCACAGAAAAAAGAACTGTATGAACGGTCACCGCAAAGGATAAAGCCCGCAAATATCAGTTCTAAGGCAACTAAAAAGTCGCAAGACAATAACTCTATTATGTTGACGCAGACGCTTGTATGCGCCCTTTTTATGTACCTAAAAAGGAATATTTACATCCTTCTATTCAATAACCAACATGTTGGACTCATCAAATTGCCACATCTCACCATATGCCACTTCCCAATAATATCCGTCCGAATCTGTAAAATAACCGCCATATCCGCCCCAGTCTGTTTTTTCAGGCTGTTTCACAATTTTCGCGCCAACCTGCTCCGCTTTTTCCATAACACGGTCTACCTCCTCGGCTGATTTCGCATTATACCCTAGCGTAATTCCTGAAAAAACAGAAGTTAAATTTGGCGGATTATTCTTATCAAGATCACGCGCTAAATCCTCCAATGGATACAAAGAAATACAGGACCCTTCATTTTTAAAGAAAATTACATGTGGACTAGATTCCGGACCAATCATGGACATGTCAAAGCCCAATTCTTTATAAAATCGATGGGATTCTATAATATTCCGTGTTCCAAGCGTTACCAAGTTTAATCGATTCATTGTTTCTCCTCCTAAATGGTTTACTCTATTAGTTCGATATCTATTAGGCTTTTCCTGTTAAAAATAGATAAAAATAAAACCTGCTTCGCGAAGCAGGCCTTTTTTTCTTCCTTATGGATTTTTCACATTAAAGGTATCTCCATCCTCTAAATTCCCGGAATTAAATCCTTTTTAATAGATAAAATAATAATCACCGGATCCAACTATTGCAGAAACACCACTTTCTGTTTTATCTACAGCCAATACACCATCTACATATTCCAGTTCATTCAATGTACCATGTTCATGAATTGTAACGTTTACTGATTCAGGAAAAATGATTCTACCTGTAGTATTAGCAGGTATAGATACTTGTATATGATAGCCACTATCATGTTTTTCCCAACTGGATCTTATCGTTCCATACATCGTTTCAAGCTCTCCTTTAGCGTAGCTTAAACCGTCGTTTGGTAATGGATTAATTAAACTATTTTTATAGGCACATGAATCATTTTCCATATCAATTCCCGCTACTTTTCGATATAACCAATCTCCTATGGAACCATATGCATAATGATTAAAGGAGTTCATTTCATCGCTCCAAAAGCTGCCGTCTTCTTTTATTCCATCCCAATGTTCCCAAATCGTTGTAGCCCCTTTAGTAACTTGATAGAGCCAAGATGGATAATCCCGTTGAAATAATAATTTATAAGCAACATCGGTATATCCATGTTCCGATAAAACTAAATTCAAGTAAGGCGTTCCTACGAAACCAGTAGTTAAATGATAGTTTGTATCTTCAAGCAATGTGATTAATTTATTTATAGCTTTATCCTTTGCTGTCCCATCAATTAAATCAAACATTAATGGCAGTAGTTGTGCAGTTTGGGTTGAAACGGCAATTCTTCCTGAAGGAGTTATAAACTCATTGGAAAATTCTTTCAGTATGTTTTCATATAAAATTTTATATTCCTTTGCATCTGAAAGTTTACCAATAATTTCTGCAGATTTTTGCAGTAAATGAGTTGAGTAAGCATAGAACGCTGTAGCAATAAAATCTTTATCAGTCGCACCAATACTGCTATCAGGTTTAGAATCTAATGCTAGCCAATCCCCAAAATGAAATCCTGTGTTCCAGAGATACTCGTTTTCTCCTTCTTTTCTGATGTATTCTATCCATGCCTTCATGCTATCATACTGTTCTTCCAAAATACGAGTATCCCCATAACATTGATAGATTGTCCATGGGCATATAACGGCAGCATCTCCCCATGCAGCTGACTCATTTTCATCACCTTGTAAAACATCAGGAACAACGAATGGAACACTGCCATTTTCTTTTTGATCAGCCTTCAGGTCCTTAAGCCATTTTGTAAAAAAAGGAGCAACATTTCTTAAATAAGAAGCCGTTCGGATGAACATCTGTGCATCACCGGTCCATCCCAATCTTTCATCCCTCTGTGGACAATCTGTTGGAACATCTAGAAAATTTCCTTTTAATCCCCAGTTAATATTATGCTGCAATTGATTAATGAGTGGATCTGAACATTCAAAATAACCTGTTTCAGCCATGTCTGTATGCAAGACTACACCTATAAAATCCTCTAATTTAATGCTGTTTTCATTAAAACCAATCAGTTGCACATATCGAAACCCTTGAAACGAAAACGTTGGTTCATACGTTTCTACCTCGTCACCTTTACAAATATAACGAATAGTTTGTTTAGCTGTACGCAGATTGTCAACATATAAATTACCTTCATGGTCAAGAACTTCAACATGTTTTAGCTGTACTTCCTGTCCTTTGTGACCACGAATACTAAATCTGATCCATCCAACCATGTTTTGTCCCATATCAATTACCACTTCTCCTTTAGGAGTAGTAAATAACTTGATTGGATTAATATAATTTATTGCTCGAACAGGTTCAGTATATTGAGCAACTAGATGTGTTTTTGGATACGTGATAACCTCAACTGCCCCCCAATTATCATCATTATATTCCGCAGTACTCCAAGATGGATCATATTTTCTAGCATCATAGGTTTCACCATGATATATCTCAGAATAACGAATTGGCCCCTCGTTTACCTTCCAATTACCATTTGATATAATTTCTGTTGTTGTTCCATCCTCATAGGTTACCTTTAATAAAAACAACAAGGCTAATCGATTCCCATATATATGTCTTTTATGCTCCCAAGCCAGGTTGCCTTTAAACCACCCATTGCCAAGGAATGCTCCAACAACATTTTGTTCACCTTCATTCAGAAGATGGGTTACATCATAGGTCTGATATTGCAATCTTTTATTATAGCTGGTCCATCCTGGTGTAAAATATCTATCCCCAACTTTTCTTCCATTTAAGAATAAAGTATACAATCCTAAAGCTGTAGTATAAATTCTTGCTGACTTAACATTCTTTTCAATAACAAAATTTTTCCGTAATACCGGACATTCTTTTCTATCGGGCGAAAAAACAGATAAGGGTGGGCTAATCCATTCAGCAGTCCAATCATTTTCTTGAAGTAAACCCATTTCCCAAAAGGCCGTCTCTGACCATTCTGATTGTTCATCATTACTCCAAATTTTAATTCTATAATAATATCTTTTTTGAGAAGATACAGTTAAATCTTTTAATTCAATATGGATACTATCCGAGGATGTTATTTTACCTGAATCAAATACTAGTTGATCAAAACTTTCATTAAAAGACACTTGTATTTGATAGTCAGTTTGAAAGACTCCTCTTTTATCAGATGAAATTTTCCAGCTTAATCTTGGTTTATGAATATCCAATCCTATAGGATTATTTGCATATTCACAACTAACTTCTCTAATTAAAATCATGTTTTATCCACTCCATTATTTTTAGTTAAAAATCTCAATTGGACAAACTATTTAATTGCTCCTGACGTCATACCGGCAACAATCCGTTTATTAAAGAAGATAAATAAAATTAATGGCGGGATTGATATTAATAGAATATTTGTAAATAACAAATTCCATTGAGTGCTATATAAACTCATAAAGTTATATAACGTTAACTGTAAAGTTGCATTTTCAGATCCAGGAAAGAAATATAAAGGATTTACGAAGTCATTGTACACACCTACTGCAGTTAGTACGATAACCGTTGCTGATACTGGTTTTAGCAACGGGAAAATCACTGAAAAGAAAAGCCTGAACTTACCGCATCCATCAATCAGTGCCGCTTCATCCAATTGCCTTGGAATAGTAGCCATAAAGCTTCTATATAACATAATAGTAAATGGAAGATTCAAAGCTACCTCAACAGATACAATACCGGGTAAAGTCTTAAACAGCCCCAGACCGTCAAGGACCCAAATGGTTGGAACAACAGCCGGAGGGATAATTAAACCCGCTAATATTAGAAAATTGAACAAAGGCGTCCATTTGCTTGTTTTCCGATGTAAAACATACCCAGCCATTGCCCCGAATAAGATTAATAGTAGTATTGAAAGAACGGTGATAATCCCACTATTCATAAAAGCTCGAACAATCATACCATTCTCTGAAGCAAATACTTCTTTAATATTTTCTATTAATTGAAAACCTGATGGCCATGATAATGTCAACAGAGCTGCTTCTTTCGCACTTTTTGCTGCATTTACAAACACAAAATAGATAGGAATTCCGAAAATGATAAGTGTCAAAATCACAGCAAAGGCTTCCGTTAAAAATTGTAAGATTCCCCTTCTCTTCTTTAAAAACATGAAATGAGTATGTTTTTTAGCTGGCTGATCTTCAACATGAATGATAGGTTGACCTGAAGCATCTTTTAGTTGTTTATTCATTACAAATCAACCTCTTTTCTATTCAAAAATGTATACAGAGGAAAGACAAGTATAGAAACCAGTATGAACAAAATAACATTTCCAGCTGTTGATAAACCATAAAAACCGGCCTGATATTGTTTGTAAATGATAGATGCGATTAAATCCGTACTGAATCCTGGCCCACCTTTGGTCATAGCCCAAATTAGATCAAACGTTCTCAACCCGCCAATAAAGGAAAGAATAATGACGGTATTCATTGCTGGCCGACTTAAAGGTACAGTGATACTCCAAAATTTATGCCAAGCATTCCCCCCATCCATTTCCAGAGCTTCAAAGTAATCCTCAGGAATTGACATAATTCCAGCTATAAAAATAACCGTTGCTATTCCCACACCCTTCCATACATCAACTAAGGCTACTGATATAAGTGCCAGGCTCGCATTTCCTAACCAGTCAGGCCCAATAATGCCTATAATTTCAAGAGTTTTATTAATCGCTCCCTGTGATGGATGCATCAAGGATGAAAAAGCAATTCCCACTGCTATCGTACTTAGCAGTGCAGGAAAAAAAATCATTGACCGAATAAAACTGATTGTTCTAAGCTTTCTACTTAGAAAAACTCCCAATAACAAACCAATCACTACCTTTAATCCACTAGTGACAACAGCATAAACGATGGTATTTTTAAAGCCTATATTTAGAGAAGGCTCAGAAAGAAATGTTTTAAAATTCTCTAATCCTATGAATTTCCAATCTGTTAATGTCCACCATGTCATACTAAAAAAGAAGGATAGAATGGTTGGCAACAAAAAGAAGATAAAGTAGATGATGGCGGCTGGCACTAAAAAATAATAACTATATGTACGTGCATTAATCTTATTCATTTGCAACACATCCTCATTGAAATGATTTAAGTAATCCCGCTGTTAATAGCGGGATTACCATCCAAAAACCTACCAGCCTTCAATTCCTAATTGCTTAGCCTGCTTGGCAACATCTTTATCATAAGCCTTAGCCCCTTCGAGAGCTGATTTAATGCCACTTCCTACTTCTGTCGTGATCTGTTCCAAATTCGGACCCTTAATAGGTGATAAAAATTCAAGAGCTGGTGTGGTCTTGCCCTCTTCAAAATATGGTAGTATATCATTCACCATTGGATAAACATCATCTGGCAGTTCTACGTCTTTAACTGCTAAAGGACCATCAATGGAGACTGCAGACATATAAGCATCTACACCTTCTTGTGAAACAAAAACTTCCATCCATTTTTTAGCTAATTCTACATTTTTTCCGTTTTTATTGGCATAAATAGCAGGTGGCATCCATACAGTAAATCCATTTACTTCTGCGTTATCAGATGGCTGAGGAAATACCCCAATATCATCAATCGCTTCTGGATGATTTTCTGCAACTGTATAGATTAAACCAGACAGCTGAGGATAATGAACACCCGTACCTTCAGCCAGCATCTTTACACCAGCTTCATATTTTGTTGAAAGAAAATCTTTATTTAGAAATCCTTTTTCATAGACTTCCTGTAATTTTTCAAATCCTCGTAATGCTGCAGGTGTATCAGCTACTTTAGCTTTATTAGCTGTGTATAATTCCGGAAAATCAGATTCCTCGGCTATTACATTGTAATTATCTTCGAGGAAAATCATTTGGGAAGTTGATGTATCTTTATAAGTACCAATTACTGCAGTAAGACCAGCAGCTTTAATTTTTTCATTATTATTCATCAATTCATCCCATGTTTTAGGAATGGAAAGACCTAATTCTTTATAGACTCTCTTATTATAGAGCCAGCCCCCAACACCAACGGATGAAGACGGAATACCATAGACTGCTCCATCTATAGAAACAACATCCTTATATGAATCCATAATATTTTCTGCGAATGGTTCCTTACTGATATCCACAAAATTTTTCTTTGGATTTAATGCTTGTAACAAAGAACCGGAGTTATACAATAACAAATCTGACATATCCCCTGTAGCTAAACGAGTTTTTACTAAATTATCTCCTTCAGCACCGCTTGGGGACGACTCGAACACTGTCTTGATCCCATACTTCTCCTCAACTATATTAGCAATTGCCTCCACTCCCTTTTTTGTAGTTGAGTTTGGGATTAATAAAGTTACTTGTTTGGATTCAGATCCACTTGAGCTATCATTACACCCAGCCATTACGCTCACGATCAGTGCAATGATGATTAAGAATGATATCCTAACTTTCATGATAAAGCCTCCTTTTTTTGCTTCAGGCAAGATTGTTCCCTCCCTATTCCTTACAACTATTGTTCATAATAATTGTAAGGGCTTACACAAATGTTTCATAGTTCGCTTAATTTGTATTTATGTACTATTTTTTTTGAAATGGCCAAATAAAATAAACCCACCTCGTCGGTGAGTTTATATCCCCTGTTTTCTATAATCTCCTGGTTTTTCTCCAAAATATTTCCTAAATGTCTCTGAAAAGTGTCTATAGCTATGGTATCCCACTTTTTCACTTACCTCTGTTACTTTTTGACCGTCTGACAGTAACTTCTTAGCTTGCTCCATTCTTATCTGAGTCAAGTATTTAATATAGGGCATGCCTACTTTCTCTTTAAACAAAACACTAAAATAGGTAGAATTCAACCCTACATACTCAGCAACTTCCTGCAGGGTTAAATCTTTATAATAATATGTCTTTATATATAACCGAGCTTTATCTACTTGACTCATATTCTTAACAAGCTGCGAATCTTTTATTAAGGTTAGAATCATTCCCATTTGTTCATTCAACCAGTTGAACATCTCTTCCCTTGTGCCTAAATGTCTAATTTCCTGTTGTGGAAAATAATCTAACTTATTTAGCAATTCCAAATGAAGATTCAAATCTTCTGCAACTTTTAGGCATAAGTAAACTAGTTTTAAAATTTCACTTTCGATTAATTCCAGATGGCAAGTGGTCAAATATAATTGCTGAATAAACTCATTTACATGTTTATTCATTTCTTGAGATCTACCTAATTTAAGGTTTAATAAAATAGGTTCAATAATACAATCAAGATTAATCGATACATTCGAACTTTTTATCATTTCATCAAAATAAACAAACCCGGTCTTTGAATTAAATATTCCATATTTTAAGGCTCGAATCGCTTCATTATAACTTTTATCAAGGCTGCTTATTCTTGTATATGTATGTCCGACTCCAAACGTAATTTCTGGTGAAATATTCCTAATTCTGTTTAAGGTTTTGTTGAAATTTTCCGTCATATGATAAATAACCATACATCTATGATTTTCATTTCTGACTTGAACAAATATTTCTTCATCAGATTGTTGGATAAACGGAACCATTTCTTTATAATCATATGCAAGGGCAGTTAAGCCAACAATTTGGTTTGAATTTACTCCAAAAGCCTCCTCCCACTTACGAAGTGCCTGATTCCCTTCATACAAAATATCCATAGTAGCGTTCTCTAATCTAGTACTTTTATTAACTTTAATTTTTGATTCCATATTCCTTTGATTATTATAAATTTTTATGCAGCGCTGCAGAACCTCTTCAACCATCTCTATGGTTATCGGCTTTTCTAAGTAATCTATTACACCCAGTTTAATAGCTTTTTTTAAATAGTCGACATCATTAAAACCACTAAATACAATACAAATCGTCTCAGGGGATTCCTTGAGAACTTTTTCGATGAACTCCAACCCTGTACATCCCGGCATTCTAATGTCCGTAAATATAATATCTGGCTTATGTGTATGATATAAGTTTAAAGCCTCCAGCCCATTGTTCGATGTTCCTATTAGTTCAACATTATAACTTGACCAATCAATTAAATTTTTCAAGCCTTCGAGAACGATATATTCATCATCGCAGACCATT
Source organism: Pradoshia sp. Z5_111 (assembly GCF_058267535.1). NCBI lineage: Bacteria > Bacillati > Bacillota > Bacilli > Caryophanales > Bacillaceae > Pradoshia > Pradoshia sp. Z5_111. The sequence goes on along the minus strand of NZ_JBZCPQ010000005.1, from coordinate 316,340 downwards.
GCCTTAAGCATCAAGATCATCCTCCAGCCTATCTTTATATCTAATCTCGATTATCGTCCCAATATCTTTTTCACTTTTAATAGTTAACGAACTATGCGGTCCATAGTATAACAATAATCTTTCCTCTACATTATTCAATCCAAATCCTGGTTTAATGCTATGCAAATTCGAGATACCAACTCCATCATCCTCAATCGTAAATACAACATAGTCTTCATCCAACCGACCTGTCAGAATAACTGTACCAGTACCTAATTTTTGTTCCAATCCATGGTATACAGCATTTTCAATAATTGGCTGTAACAGTAGCTTTAAAATTTTCTTATGCATTAATGATTCTTCAACTTTTTCAATGTACTGGAATTTATCTTTATATCTTAAGTTTTGTATGGTCAGAAAATGCTTGATATGTGTCAGCTCTTCCTCGACAAATATGAAATCTTTTCCGTTACTTAAGCTGATTTTAAAACTTTCCGAGAGAGCCAGAACCATCTTGGCAATATCATCATTTTTTTGAAGAGTGGCCATCCAGTAAAGTGAGTCTAAAGTATTGTATAAAAAGTGGGGCTTTATTTGAGCTTGTAATACTTGTAATTCCGCCTCTTTTGCTTTTAATTTCGATTCAATTAATCTACTGTTTAATTTTTCATTTTCAGAAGTAACCTTTTTAAATGTTTCTCCAATTATCTCTATTTCATTTTTTTTGTGGGATAAGTCTTCACCCCAAATGGATATCATATTTTTTAAATTTATGACCGGCTTGGTCATTTTTCCTGATGCAACAAACGAAAAGAAGAATGATAGAATCACCATGATAAATGAAATGATTGCTGTGACCCACCTAATGTATGATGAACTGGCGTATAGATCATCATTCTTAATAATATTTACAATATTCCAACCTGTTGTCTCGTTTTTAATGCTACTCACTAAATATCCATTTTGTTCAATACCAATAAGCTTTTCTTCTAGATTTTCTGCTTGTACTTCTTTATAATCATTAGCCTTAGACTGAGTATACACTTGCTTAATTTGACCGATCTTTTCATCATAAATCGTGATACTATTAGCTCCTCTTTTTTTAAACATTCTATTAAAAATAGCTTTATCAACATTGACAACAAGCATCCCTAATATTTCCTCTTCAAATACATTACTGGAATTCAGAATGAGTTTTGCAGAAGAAAATGTATTCTCCGAAAGGCTATTAAGTACATTATGACTAAAAAACATGGACCTCCCTTTCGCTTCCGTTGTCAGTTTAAACCAGTCATTATACTGAATATATTTATATACACCCGGCTTATCGTACATCCCCATACTAATAGTATTTCCGTAACAAACTGAGCGTTGATTAGCATCAAATAAACAAATAGAGGATATATTCTGTGTATCAATAAAGTAACTATTTATTAATTTTTCCAATCTCTTCACTGTACTTTGATCCAATGATAATTCAGAATCTTTATCAACCAAGGCACCTTTTTTTAGTTCATTCTGAATCGTTGAATTCCAGGTAATGATTCTTTGCAAGTTAATAATATTAGTGAAAATTAAATCAGTAGTTTGAGAATAAGTCGCTAAATGATTTTCGGTAGCATTGATTTGATGATTTGCTAGTGTGTTTTTCGAAATATTCAAAGAAATTACACCAAGAATAACTAGAGGAATGGTTGATCCAATAACCATTATTAGAAAATAGGAATATCTTACTTCATTTAATTTACTCCAGCCCGCTATTTTTTTGACAAATTTAAACATACGTTCACCCCCAATAGGTCAAAAAAGGAAAACGCTTACAAAAATATTGTATATTCTGCATTACTGTAGTATATAATTATAACCGTTCTCCCAACCTTTTTAGGCCCCGATAGTAATACTTAAAAAATAATCTATATTCCATTTTTCATACGAACATTTTTATCTAAACATTCTCACCGATCCTCCACCAAAATATAGACAGCTTTCATTGATCAATGGATTCCAACTACTAGAGCCACTTATATAATTGTTTATAACCGGAATATGTTTTAAATTTTTTTGCGTAATCCATTGTACAGCCTGAGTCATTCTCGGAACGATTGTACTTTTAGGTATGATAGAAGCATTACTTCCCGTTAATAGACTTACTTATCAATCTGCTTTTTCGGCGAACTGAATAAAATAACAGTCACTGATACTCTAATGTAAATTCACTAAAACGTAATACCAATGTTCGACTTCTCTGCACAATAATATTTTCTGTATCAGTAGACAACTCCAGTTAATGAACGTCTATACTCTCTAATGGCCATTGATTTGTATAAATATAAGTCCAAATTCTCACCTAGGACGATTATGGACTCTACTGCACCGTTTCTATTGATACTTGATAGAAATTTGTATGAATATGTAGGTCGCTCCTATATTTCAAAGAACTCATAGTTAAGCAATTACTTACTTTTGATAAATATACCATAAGATACACTTCTTAATACAAAAAATTACAAAACGACTATATTTATATCTGTTGGCTTTTAATCTTTTAAATCAATAAACAAAATCGTTATCTGGATTATATATTTTATATTTTCCTGAATAGATGCTACTGGTTTACATTCAACTTACCCCAAAAATATACATGTAATACAAAATAGGTAAATGTCAAATTTAACAGAAATGAGTTCGATACAATAACGAACTCATTTCCAACCCGCTGACTAATGAAATAACCGTGTCTATCTTTTAAATGTCACCACAAAAAAAGAATTTCTCCCTTATGGATTTTTCACATTAAAGGTGTCCCCATCCTCTAAATTCCCGGATTTATATCCTTTTTTAAACCAACGCTTCCGTTGTTCAGATGAACCATGAGTAAAGCTCTCCGGAACCACATACCCTTGAGCTCTTTTTTGGATTGTATCATCACCAACGGCACTGGCTGCTGTGATAGCCTCCTCCATATCCCCTTCCTCAAGTAAATCCATACTCTCAGCATGATGAGCCCATACACCGGCTAAGTAATCAGCCTGCAATTCAAAGCGTACTGAATAGTCATTCGAGCTTGTACGCTGCTGATTTTTATCGGTTTCCAATAAGGTTTGTACATGGTGGCCGACTTCATGGGCGACAACATAGGCCATCGCAAAATCACCCGGTGCTTGAAACTCCCTTTTCAGCTCATTATAAAAGCTTAAATCTATGTAAAGCTTATGGTCTCCCGGGCAATAGAATGGACCGACAGATGACCCAGCCGTTCCACAGGCTGATTGAACACTATCATTATAGATAACAAGAGTAGGCTCTTCATATACCAAGCCCTCCTCTTTAAAAAGCTTAGTCCAAACCTGCTCAGTATCAGCTAAAACGACCGATACAAATTCAGCGAGCTCCTCTTCTTCCTGTGTTCCAACGTACTCTGTATTTGTAGTATTGGTAGATGTGCTTCCTCCCAGCTGATTTAATAGTTCAGTAGGATTTCCACCTAAAAATGTAATCACCAACAATAGTATAATACCGCCAATCCCACCGCCGATGATCCCTTTACTGCCCATGCCTCTGCGGTCTTCCACGTTTGTACTGGCTCTTCTGCCCTTCCATTTCATACAATTTCCTCCCAATCGTCTCTAATCCTATTTATTGCTTATACCCGTAATTGAATGGAAGTAATTCATGAGATTAGTAGATTAGCTTATTTCCTAATGTAATGAAGATGGGCCAAATCTCTCACTCTGTCCATAATTCCTAGTAATATTCTATTATTTTCTTTAGAAATTATTAAATTGAGTACTAATTTACAACAAAGGGTATATATTTTATATATAGAAAAGTACAAAAAATCAATAATAAAGGATGTTTAAAAATGAAAGCATTCAAAGTGGGGAGACCGGTATTTATTATTGAAAAAGGAGAAAAAGTAGAAGGAGTAATTGCTCAAATAGACAATGCCAAGCAAATAGCCACTGTCTATTTTAGAAAACCAGTTTATAACCTAAGAAAAAGAACATTCCGTTATGAATATTTGCATAGTTTAGACGAAACTGTCCTAACATCGGACGACTATTTAGACCTTATGAATCTGGCAAAGTCTTTGGGCCAAGAAGAGCTTTACGAAGATTTTATGACAGACTTAAGAAATCTTAATACACACTAACCCCGGCTTACTGATCTCACATCTTAAGATTTACACCTCTACTAAACAATCTACTATCATAAATAGAATTTATACTACCTTCTAAATTTAATAGAGATATTTCCCACCTTAGTTGGGCAAGGATTAGTAAGCTGGAATCATTATTATAAAGTGAATTTTTACATAAGACCGCCGTATAGATGGATCACCATTTATATAAAATTCATAAAATAAGAAAAACCAGCTTGAGTAAATCCACCCAAGCTGGTTTTCTATTAATTAGTATTCACTTACTCTGAAGGCTTAATGTTTTCTTTTCCAAACATACAAGCCGCTACCAGCGATAAGGAATACACCTAAAACCAACAGAATATTTAATGTAGATTGGCCAGTTTTAGGATTTTCAATGAAGTTTTGCACCACTTCCATAATAGTTGGTTCTTCTTGATCTGCAGCTGTGTCATCTTGAACAAATCCTAGAACCTCTTCATTTGTAGCTACTTTAACTGTTACAGAACCTTCCTCAACTATTTCCTCACCATTCACAACCACCTTCGCTACCGCAACGTTCGTTAATTCACCAACGTCCTCTGCAGTAGCCACATGTTTGACTGTAAAGGTTTTAGTTTCGTCTGCTTCCAGTTTTTCAATAACCGTATCGAGACCAACCATTTCGTCGACTACGTTCACATCAGCCAAGACGTGTTTGCCTGTGTTCGTAACAGCAATAGTGTATGTGATAGTTTCTCCGACTTTAACCTCTTCTTTATCCGCTTCTTTTTTCACATCAAGAGCGTAAGTAGGATCAACGATGACTGTTACTTCATCACTGATTGGATCCATACCGTCTACAATCGCTGTTATTACATTTGTATACGTTGTATCAGCAAGGTCTGTTTTCGGAATCACATAGTCAACTGTATACGTAGCTCTTTCGCCAATCTTAAGATTAATTGGACCTTTATAGCCTTCAAGTTCCAATTGTCCAATACTAGCATCGCCATTTTTACTGAAGATGCCTTCAAGTTCGATTCCTTCCAAATCAATGTCACCAGTATTCTTCACGGTGATTGTATAATGGATGGTTTCACCTTGTTTGTACTGTTGTTTGTCTGTTGTTTTGGACACTTCAAGACTAGGTGTTCCTTTGGTGTTTTCAATTGGCATTTCAACTACGGATTGATCATCAATTGTAACTGTCCATTTTTGTCCTTCTTTGAAAATGTATCCTTTAGGAGCCTTCGTTTCTTTTAATTTATATTCTCCATATGGCAAGTTCTCAAAGAACGCTACCCCTTCTTTATCAGTAGTTAGAGTTTGGACATTTCCATCTTTATCAGTAAGCGTAAATTCTGCTCCTTCCAAGACTTTCGTGTCATCTGCAGAATCGACTTTAACTACTTTCAAATCCCCAACCGGCTCATAATGATTAGTGAAGGTTACTACCCTTCTATTGTTTTCACTTACCACGATTTGAGCTTCAAGCGCTTCTACGGATTCTTCCGTACCGCTGACTTGATAGCTTGTTCCAAGATAGTTATAAGATTCGTTACTGTAAGCTTGATCAGGCTTAATCTCTTTGATGGTATACTTGCCAGGGTTCAAGCCTTTTAGTACCTTACTATCTCCGGCAAGTATGATGATTTCTTCAGAACCATCTGGGCCTGTAATAATGAAGGTAAACTCAGCAGCATCCAAGTGATCCTTAGATATTCCAGTCACCTCTTTATTCACCAATACGCTACCAAGCTCATAGCTGTTAGTGATGTCGAAATCCTTAACTGTTGCTTTGTATCCAGGAACTGGTTCCTCAGTCACAGTGTACTTGATTTCCTTACCATCAGCGTACTTATCAAGATCTTTGAAGGTATACTTCCAGTTGCCTGCCTCATCAGGTGTCACTGTTGCGCTATCGATTTTCTCTTCGTTAGCAAACAAGTTCACCGTAATAGATTCTGGACGTTTGCCATCCTGATCCTTGTTGTCATCCCATGTTTTTGTACCAGAGATGTTGAATTTCTCAGGTGTATGAGTGTTGGTGATGTTATAGCCATCAACGACTGTATCGTACTCAGCAACTGCTTCCTCTGTCAAAGTGTACTCAATTTCTTGGCCTACCTTACCTTCCTTATATTTCGGAAGGTTGGTGAAACTGTACGTCCACTCATCTTCTTCAGTCACAGTCTTGCTGCCAATTTTCTCACCGTCAGCCAATAGGTTCACTGTGATGCTTTCAGGGCGTTTTCCGTCTTGGTTGTTGGCATCATCCCATGTTTTTGTACCGGAAACGTCGATTGTTTCAAGTTCATGAGTGTTGGTAACCTTAAATCCTTCAGCAGCATCTCCCGTAATCGCATCGGTGTAGCCTTGTGGTACGTTAGACTCAACTACAGTGTAGGAAATCTCTTGACCACCATCCCTGTACACATCGAGTTGGGCAAAAACGCCAGTCCAATTATTTTCATCATTCAACTCAATTGTTTCGCCTGTGTCTTTACCGTCCGCAAATAGACTCATAGTGACTTTATTCGGACGAACTCCATCCTGGTTGTCCGCGTCATTCCAAGTCTTATTCACTTTCACTGAAGTCTGTTTCGGCAGATGAATGTTATATACTTTATAACCTTCTTTTGCATCTCCAGTGACAGTATCGGTGTAGCCCTTCGGCACTTCGGGTTCAACTACTGTGTAGTCAATTAACTCTCCACTTTCATTGTACTTATCTAGCTCAGTGAATGTGTGAGTCCAATCATTTTCACCATTCAATACAATATTCTTACCTGTCTTACTACCATCAGCCAACAGGCTCACCGTTACTTCCTCAGGGCGAAGTCCGTCCTGATTATCTGCATCGTCCCAAGCTTTGGTCACTTCTACTGAAGTCTGCTCAGTATTGGTTATTACATAACCCTGAGATGCGTTTCCAGTAATAGATACACGATAGCCTTCGACATCAGACTCAGCTACGGTATAGATGATTTTCTTTCCACCGTCCTTATATACATTAAGCTCAGTGAAAGTATTGGTCCAGTTATTATCAGGGTTCAACACAACAGTCTGGTCTGTTTCTTTTCCATCAGCCAGCAGACTCACCGTTACTTCCTCAGGGCGGTGTTTGTCCTCATTGTCCCCGTCATTCCAAACTTTAGTTACCGTAACAGAAGTTTGCTCAGGTGTATAGGTATTAATAATTGTCGTTCCTTCAAACTTGGTACTATAATCTTCAACCCTATTCTCAGTTAGGCTATAGGCAATTTCATTTCCATTTGCATACTTATCAAGATTATTAAAAGTATACTCCCAGTTGTCCTCAGCCGTTACTGTAACAGAGTTGAGCAGATTACCGTTTGCCAACAAGTTAATAGTGACAGATTCTGGACGTTTTCCATCTCGATTGTCTCCATCATCCCAGATCTTCTTACCAGAGATAGAGGTTTTCTCCACCTCATGGGTATTGGTCAACTCAAATCTCTTGGCAGCATCTCCACTAATTGAAACCTCATAGCCTTCAACAGCGGACTCGGCTACGGTGTAGGTGATTAATTCCCCATCCTCATTGTATTTATCAAGTTTGAGGAATTTATCTGTCCAGTTATTTGTATCATTTAACTGAACGGTTTTACCTGTTTCAGCGCCATTAGCTAACAAGCTCACCGTGATTTCGTCAGGGCGAATTCCGTCCTGGTCATCCTCGTCATTCCACGTTTTGGTCACTTCCACTGAAGTCTGCAAGGTATTGGTTAACACATAACCATCGCTCGCGTTTCCAGTGGTAGATACCCGATACCCTTCCACGTTTTCTTCACCTACGGTGTAGTAGATTTCTTTCCCATCCTTATCGTATTTATCAAGAGCAGGGAATTCATCTGTCCAGTTATTATTATCATTTAATTCAACGGTTTTACCTGTGTCCTTACCATTAGCCCACAAACTTACCGTTACTTTTTCCGGACGGAGGTTATCCTTGTTATTCGCATCAGACCAAACCTTGTTTGCTTTTACTGAAGTCTGCTCGATATTCGTTATCACATAACCCTCAGTCGCATTTCCAGCAATAGATACTCGATAGCCTTCGACTTCAGACTCAGCTACCGTGTAGTTGATTTCTTCCCCATTCTCATTGTATTTATCAAGTTTGAGGAATGTGGCTTTCCATTCATTATCACCATTCAATTCAATGGTTTTTCCCGTTTCATCCCCATCAGCCAGCAGACTAACTGATACTTTTTCTGGACGAAGCTTGTCCTTATTGTTGCAATCATTCCATACCTTCGTTACTTGAACTGAAGTCTGCTCCGTATTGGTTATCACAAAACCTATGTTTGCATCTCCAGTAATGGATGCTCGATAGCCTTCAACTTCAGACTCAGCTACGGTATAGGTAATTTTCTTCCCGCCGTCTTTATACACAGGAAGTTTGGTGAATGTGCTGGTCCAATTATTCTCAGGGCTTAGCTCAACAGTCTCGCCAGTCTCTTCTCCATCAGCCAGCAGCTTCACGGTGACTTTGTCAGGGTGGAGATTGTCCGCTTTTTGCCCGTCATTCCATGTTTTGGTCACCGTCACAGAAGTTTGCTCAGGTGTGTAGGAATTGGTAATAGTTGTCCCGTCAATATCAGTGCTGTAGTCTTCAACCGCATTTTCAGTTAGGCTATAGGTAATCTCATTTCCATTGGCATACTTATCAAGGTTATCAAAAGTGAATTCCCAGTTGGTATCAGCTGTTACTGTTTTAGTTCCAATGAGATCACCGTTGGCAAATAAGTTAATAGTTACAGATTCAGGACGCTTTCCATCCTGATCGTTGCTATCATTCCAAATTTTCTTACCAGAGATTGCGGTTTTCTCCACCTCATGGCTATTGGTTAACTCAAATCCATTGGCAGCATCTCCACTGACTGAAACCTCATAGCCTTCAACAGCAGACTCAACTACTGTGTAGCTAATCTCCGTTCCATTTTCAGAGTATTTATCAAGCCCATCGAAAGTAGCAGTCCAGTTGTTATTACTATCTAACTCAACAGTCTTGCCCGTCGCATTTTCATTAGCCAGTAAGTTCACCGTTACTTTTGTAGGTCGAATTCCGTCCTGGTTGTTTGCGTCATCCCAAGTTTTCGTCACTTCCACTGAAGTCTGCAAGGTATTGGTTAACATATATCCATCAGTAGCATTACCGGTGATAGATACCCGATATCCTTCCACATTAGACTCAACTACGGTGTAGGTGATTACTTCCTCATCCTTATTGTATTTCCTTAGGTTTTTAAAAGTAGCAGTCCAGTTATTTTCTTCGTTTAGTTCTACGGTCTTATCCGTATCTTGACCATCAGCAAATAACTTAACTGTTACCTTTTCAGGACGGAGCTGACCTTCATTCTCGTTATCATTCCAAACCTTGCTGACATTGACGCTCGTCTTCTCTGGTCCAGTAATGGTTGTTGTAACTTCATTTGTGACTGTATCATCGATTTGCCCAGAGTTACGAATAATATATTGATTTTCACTATCGAATAGTGATTCTTCCACATTAACCGTGGCTTTAAAGCTTATTTCAGCACTACTATTAGCTGCCATTTCTCCAATTGGGATTGTTAGAACTCTAGAATCTTTATCATAAGTAGCAGTATTGATACGGTTTCCATTCAAAGTTACTGAATCTGTGTCTAATGTTAATCCTGGATCAAGCGTATCTGTCAAAGTAACATCTGTTGCTCTCTTTTCACCTGTATTAGATGCAGTGAAGGTGTACGTTAGCTTATCTCCGTTTAACGCCTCAGTCGTATTGACACTCTTCTTTGCACTCACATTAGGTTCAAATTGAATAGATGTCGTAATTTTTAAGTTAGACTGAGTTGTGTGTCGTTCCATATAGAAAAAGTCAAAATCGTAATCTTCTTCTTCTTTAAGACCCAACTGATCCAACTTTATGGTGGCTGATTGTTCTTCGTGAACACCGCCCAAATCTATAACGCGCTTACCGTTTATAAAAACCCATACATCATCATCACCCGTAAACGTAAACTCTTCTCCACCTTTATAGGTGAACTTCGTATGCATTTCCAGAGTGAAATGATAATTATGGTTTCTACCTTCATTTTCTAACAAAAGTCCATCAATTGGATAAAACCGATTACTTGAATAACTATATGTTCGCTCACCTTCTTTTTTCAGCGGCAAATAGGTTGATAAAGTCTCGCTCTTCTCTGAGTCATTAAATAAATTATCAAACATAGAGTAGAGTTTAGCATCAGATAAATTGGGTGCCCCAGAATAAAACATTGATCTTGTATAGTCAAGCATATTCTGATTAAAAACTGGCTTTTTATCATCACCAATATCTACATTGACCAATTCTTTTTTACCGGAAGTAGAGTTTAAACTCATTTCGAATAGATACCCATCCGCATTAAAATCGCGAATCGTAATAGGTAACCGAATAGCTCCAGTGTCTGATAAATTTGCATTAGATTCATATGATTCTCCATCATTAGGTTTTATAAAACTTAAGGCACCATTTTCATCATCTGTAGATGTTGAGTTATCACCTTCAGTTGACTCCTCTTCACTGCCTGCACGGTCTTGAACAGTCTCTTCCATCTCATTTACCGCTTGAATAGCAGGAGCTTCATCTTTCGTAATTTCTTCAGTTCCTTTTTCATCTTTATCTTCAATTTCTTCCTCTGTTACTACTGCTGGTTCTTTTGATACATCAGTTCCACCCTCAGTTAAATCTGGGGTACTTTCTTCAGCAGTTACTCCTTCTTCCTCGGTTGTACCTTCTGTTGTTTCATCAGTTGTCACTTCTGGTTCTGGTGATGTGACCTGAATCGCAACAGATTGAGTACCTCCGTTCTGAGCAGTTAGTTGTGGCATGTAATCACCAGCTGCATCAGCTGATACTTGCACTTTCACAACTTGATTACTTTCTTCTTTCCAAGTAAAACTTAAGGATTGAGCATCTTTATTACTGATATCAATAGTGTCTTGACCTTCAGTAAATTCCTTAATACTCAAGCCAGTTGGTACAGAGAATGTTAATGTACCAGAATCTTCTCCACTGTCAGTAAGTGTCGCTGTTAACATATCTCCTTCTTGAGCAGATGGTTTGTCGAAACTGATTCCAACAGTTGTACTGTCAGCATTAACATACTGAGTTACCGGAGTTAAAATCGTTTGCACAAGAAGAAAAAGCAATGTCAGAATTGAAAATGCTCTTTTTCTCGTGCGTTTTTTCATGTAGTACCTACTCCGAGTCGATCTCATGATTCACACACCCTTATGAAGTTTTTTGGAGCAGCTTTTAAGCTCTATTTAATAAATTTCGCAAAACATCTCCCCTCATTTATATTATTTACTAGAATAATAGTGAAAATAATAACTATTCTAATAAACTATTCACATCATTATATTATCAATTTTCCAACAATTTAAACTAATGTAATTATTGACAATAGTTATATTAATATACAATTAGAGATATAGGATTAAGTTAATGAAACATGCGGAAAACATAGTGTCGAAGGGCTAGTTAGGAGGTTATGTTTTTTTAAAGGATTGATGAAATTTTTACAAATTAGTGACAAATAAACTTGGCATTTCAATCTCTTATAGATAGATTGCAAATTTTGATTCATTGCGGACTCCTTTTATACATGCAGACAAATAAAAAAAGCCTTATTAAAGGCTTTTCAAAAAGAGCTATCTATCCTTTTATACGCATCATTTAAAATACACGGTTATACTTTCTATACTGATAGATTTTTATATAGCAGCATTAATTGACTTACTGTGTCAACTTATTATCAATGTACTCTTTAAATTCCTGCAATTCCTTTTCCTCCGGCCTGTTGCCATCCATAACCTTCTGTACTGTTTCAGCTACCAGTTTAGGCAGTGTATTAATTGCCCACTCACCCGCTTCTTGTTTAGAAGTAATGATTCCTGCTTTTACATACCAATACACCCTAACCATATTTAGCACACAATACTTCGGATCCTTCTCTAAATTAACAAGACACTTCCGATAATCTTCCATTATGGATGAAAGATAATCACTTTGGGGAACTAGCGGGAAAACCTCTTCAATTGGAGGACCCTCAAGGCAAATCCCACGTCTATGAAGAATAGTAATATGAGCAGCTAAGTCTGGATCTTTTATGTCTGCCTGATTAAGATAGTAGTCTGCATCCTCTTCATACTTTTCTCTCCAATATTCACTGTAATGGAAATCATACGGACAAGGATGCTGCCAATTCCTTAGTTGATCTTTGTTTAAAAAACTGACTTCAATCGGAAATGGTTTTCCGGAATTGGATAGAAAATAAGTAACTAACTCTTTTTTAGCGTCTAAGGTTAGTGGATTTTCAGTCACTACAATAAGGTCGATGTCACTGGACTGCGGACTAAATCCATCCATAGCTAATGAACCATGAACATAGAACCCTTTAAAATTATCTTGAAGACTTTCTTTTATTTGCTTTAAAACCTTATAGACATAATCTTTTATTTCGGTTGTGCTAGTTTCCCATGAATAAATCATACTTACACCCCTCAATGAATTATTTACTCTTACTCTATTTTTTTGGTAATCTTGCTCACACTATCACATTATCTTTAATCAAAAAGCGAGTCAGACCGCATTTTCATGAAAATTTTTCCTTTCCATACTTACACAATAGTATAAAAACAAATAAATATCCATTAAAGATTGGATAATAAGGCTACCAAAAAACACAAATCGTCTATTACGGACACAAAAGGGCCAAACTATTTATGATTTAAATCGAAAAATCGATAGAAAGAGTTGGTATTACGTTCATTCAGGTATCATTCGAGTAAACATGAATGGGATTAACTTAAATAATGTTTGCTTCCATTCAGTTGCTCTAATGTTCTTATAGCTAAACTCGAAATTAGTTTCCCGCTACCTGCAAAGCTTCACCGTTTAACGTAAAAGCTGGATACTGTCACTCTTGCAGACCATCTACACCCATCCACATAAAGAATACCGTCTACACTCCCTTATAATACGTTTTTTTATTTCCACCCACTTTCTCCTGTCAATGGACAGGAAGGTTCAACTTTTGTTAAGGTGAATATGAAACTAAATAACCAAATCATAAATGATTAAAAAGGTAAATCAACGAATTAACAAATTCTATCAAGAGTTCATCATAATATGGACTCTTTTTTCTTAATTTTTTGTATTTATGAAAAGGACTCTATTTTATATAATTTTAAAAAGAATGTAGTGTTTAAATCATATAAAAATCTGTGAATTTAAAGGAAGTGTTACTATCTTTAGTGTATTTTCTACATTTAAGATACCAGGAGAAAAAAGCGAGGAAGTTATAGATATTTATAGAAACCGTTCTCGGAAAGTTGATGAGGCTCCCGGATTCATTGATTTTTTCCTCTTGCAGAATGAAAAACATCCTGATGAATTGACCGTTCAATTACTGTTTGAAGAGAAAGAGGATTATCTTAACTGGGTGAGGAGCAGCCAATTCAAAGAGATTCACGACTTAGAGAAAAAGTATCCTGATCAAGAATTAGCCGGTGTTATACCTATAGTGACAAAATATAAGGTGGTCTGCAAGTAATGAATACAACTCTATTCATTGAACAAGTGACAGAACGAATCTATGCACTCGATCCATCCTTACAGGAACGCTATGGCGATAAAGGAAAAGACAAATGCCGGGCAGATAACAAACATCATCTTGATCATCTGCAAACGGCCTTTGAATTAGATAATGCTAAGGTATTTACTGACTATACACTCTGGTTAAATGGGATCCTGCAAAAATACGGAATGAAGATACAAACACTGCTGGATAATTTCGTGATATTAAAAGAAGAGTTGGAGCAAATTTCTGATATGCAAGATATAAAAAAGAAAATGTACCTATCCTATTTAACAGATGCTATAGACATTCTTGAGTGCGAAAAAGCCAAAGAGGAGGCATAACTATATGCAATCGATTATCGATTTCACCAGCATCTTACTTTCTGGCAATTACAATAAAGCCTGGGATTATATTAAATCTCTTAAACATCTTTCAACTTTAGAAACTTATGATCAACTCCTAACACCTGCCATGCAGCGAATTGGAGACTTATGGGAAAACAATGAGATTACAGTAGCCGATGAACATATAGCGACAGCAACCTGCGATTTTGTTTTATCCAGATTGGCGTTTGAGCACAATCTTAACGCAACACCTACTAAAATGAAAAAAGCAATGTTCCTTTGTTTAGAAGGAGAGCAACATTATATTGGTCTAAAAATGGCTGCTCAATTATTCGAGGAAAATGGCTGGGAAACCAAATATTTTGGACCGAATCTTCCCCTTGAATATGCGCTACATACTGCCATCGAATGGGAGCCAGATGTCATCGGACTTTCCTTGACCATTGTAACCCATTTACCAAAGTTGAAATCATATACAGACAGCTTCAAGGCATTATCTATGCCTCCGAAAATCCTTATAGGCAGCAGATTGGGCAATAAATATGATTTAAAAACGTACTCGAGCGGAGATCCCATCATCGTAACGGATTTATCGGATATAGAGACGTGGCTAAAAGATTATTCTATAGGAGAGACAAAAAATGCAATGTATTGACACACCACTACCACTTCCCTATATAGTAGTAGACTATAACGGAAAAATTCTGCAATACAATTCTCTGTCATCTAATCTATTTAATTTGGACACCTCAGATATTTCAGGAATTATTGATGATGAAAGCATGAATAAGCTTGTCAAAGCAAGTTTATCGAATGAAAGTACGCAACAAATAGAAGTGAATGTTCATACGAAGGAGTCCTCGCTGGTCTTATTTGATGTATATCTGTCAGATGACTCAACCGGAAGAATGCATATTCTTTTTGTATCCAAGGAAAAGAGCAATCAATTATATCTTGATAAAATTATAGAATTGCAGGAAAGACTGGCACACACAGATTTTGAATTACTCGAGCAAAAAGAAAAACTGGAAGACGTACTGATGCGATTAAACAAACTTTCCGGGCCCTTTATCCCTCTGTCCAATAAAATGTGCTATATCCCTTTATTCGGGGACATAACATCTGAAAAAATCAACTTGATATCCGAGCATGTCCTCCACTCAGTCTTTAATGGAGAGTATCAAAATATTCTAATCGATTTAACCGCTGTTGGTGAAGTACAAGATGATGGTATCAAAAAATTAATCGACCTCATCCGTACGCTTCGCTTTATGGCAGGAAGCAAGATCCAGCTAATAGGCATTCAACCAAGACTGGCAAAGGTTCTCTCTACCTATGAACTTGAAAGTATAGTTGAATTCAAATCATCCCTGAAGTATATCTTACAGAATGAATATGCATGATGATTAACAGCATTTATTATAACCAGTCTTTCATGCCAATCTCCGAATAATTACTATAATCAAAGATACCCTTCAAAAAAAAGGTAGATCAGCAACAAATTATGCTAATCTACCTTTTTGAACAAACATATAACTATTAAATTTCATTTTTTAAAAAGAATAAGAGTATTGATATGTCTTCCCGTTCTCTATCTTAACTGTGACAACAACTTGGCCTTGGTTTTTGGGGATTCCAGTAGTAAATGTTAAACCCATTCCCCAACTACTAGATGGCGCAATCTCAGTATTTAGTCCAGCCTTGATTATGTCATCAGCAGATTTAGATGTAAATAGAGAGCCATTCTTATAAACTTGGACTTTCTCTACATATACTTTATCGGATGTGTCTAAGTTCATCAATTTAAATGAAATGCTCTTGATTACGTCATTAACACTTGATGATCCAAAGGATGAGAAATATAGAGTTGGTTTATCTGAAATAGTGATAGTTACGGTCCCACTCTTTCCATCGGCAGTTGCAGTAATCGTTACCGAACCTTCCGAGATGGTCTCTAGTATACCATCTTTACTAATAGTGGCAATAGATTCATCACTGCTCTTCCAGGTAACTTGTTGATTTGTAGCATCTGTTGGTGTAATATCCGCTGTCAACTGCTGCGTTTTACCTGTTTTCATTTTAGATGGTCCGTTGATAGTGATATTGGAGACAGGGATTTTTTGAACTGTCACAATTTTTGTGGCTTCCGCAGTGTTTCCTGCAGCATCGGAAACCGTATAAGTAACCGTGTATTCACCTTCTTTTTGTGTATCAACTGAACCAGCTGTCAATATTTTCGAAGTGATGTCACCATCGTTATTATCGGAAGCGGAAACGCCATTTAATACGTTAAATTCGGTATATAGACCGATGGTTACATCCGATACTCCCGAGAAAACTGGTTTAACATTATCAATCACAGTTACAGTCCTATCTGCAGTTACAGTATTTCCAGACTCATCTGACACTGAATATGTTAGCTTATAGCTTCCAGCCTTGTTGATATCGACCGTGCCATCCACTTTAATTTTAGAAGTTATATCTCCATCACTGTTATCTGAAGCGGTTATGCCTTTTAATGGATTAAAATCTTCTCCAAAATTAATTTGAATATCTTCCACACTGGAAAGAACAGGAGCAGTACTATCAATAACTGTTACAGTACGTTTTACAGAGACGTTGTTTCCAGATTGATCGGAAACTGAATACGTAAGAGAATAGATACCTGCTTTTTCTACATTAACTTCGCCTTCAACCTTAATTTCAGAAGTTAAATCCCCATCATAATTATCAGTTGCCGCAACACCTTTCAAAGAATCAAACTTTTGACCAAAAGGAATCTCGACATTTTCAACACCCTTGATAACAGGAACAACCTTATCAACAACCGTTACATTACGTTCTTTAGTTACTTTATTGCCTGCTTCATCAGAAACAGTATAAATCAGCTTATAGGGTCCAGTTTTATTGACATCAACTGTACCTTCAACTTTAATCTTGGAAGTTAAATCCCCATCGTTTTTATCAGAAGCAGAAACACCTTTTAAAATATCGAACGTTTCTCCAAGAGCAACTTGGGTGTTATTAACCCCTGTAATTACTGGCTTAACATTATCTACAACCTTAATGGTACGATAAGCCGTTGTTTTATTTTTAGCTTTATCTGTAATATCGTAGGTAAGCTTATAAGATCCTGCTTTTTTCGTATTTACCGTTCCAGATATTTTAATATTTTTAGTAATATTGCCATCAACATTATCCTTCGCAGTTACACCAGCACGTGGATTAAAAGAAGTATCTATGTTAATAGATTTATTCTTTGCACCAGATATAGTTGGTTTAACAGTGTCCTTTTTAACAGTAATCTTGCGTGTAACAGTTCTCTTATTTTTTGTCTTATCTGATACAGTATAGGTTAGTTTGTATGTTCCTATTTTGTTAGTATTAACTTTTCCAGTGACTTTGATTTTTTTAGTGATATTACCATCTGCATTATCTTTGGCAGTAACACCGGTAAGAGGCTTAAATGTTGAGCCAGCGTAGATCGCCTTATTGGAAACTCCGGAAATGGTAGGTTTGGTTGTATCTTTCTTTACTGTAATAGTTCGAGTGACTATTCTTTTGTTATTCGTCTTGTCTATAACAGTATATTTAATTTTGTATTTTCCGACTATTTTAGTGTTTACTTTTCCACTTACTTTGATTTTGGAAGTGAGGTTCCCATCGGCATTATCAGTAGCTTTGACACCTGTTTTGGGATTAAAAGAATACCCTTTGTATACGGTCTTATTTGATACTCCAGTGATTATTGGTTTAGTCGTATCTTTCTTAACTGTCACAACACGCTTTACTGTACGAGTGTTCTTCGCCTTATCAGTTACCTTATATGTTAGCGTGTATTTACCCGTCTTTTTTGTATTCACCTTTCCCGATATTTTGATACGGCTTGTGATGTTTCCATCAACATTATCTTTCGCTACAACCCCTTTTTTCGGATTAAACGAGTGGTTTAAGTAAGCGGTTGTATTCTTTGCCCCAGTAATGGTCGGTTTAGTCTTGTCGGTTGCTGCATTGACAAAATTCGGAGAAAAACAACTGAAAAATAGAGCTAAGCTTACTACAACCATTAACAACCTTTTTTTCTTGTGCATCTTAAACACTTCCTTTCTTCGTTTGGCAGGTAATTAAAATTATCCGTGCATCTGATAAAGTACATACCTGACTTGCTTTAATTATATCATTATAATTAATTATAGATATAATGTTATAAATACAACCACTATTCAGATTACTCTGTATACTAGAATATAAACAAAAAGTGAGATAGGTTATCCCATTCCACTTTTTACTTGCTGTCTTATTTAAATCACTTCAAATCATCCATCTTATCCGTCATTCATTGAGTGCTTTGAAAGCAAGCGGAAATATCCTAGTCATAAAATTAATAATACATTAAGAAATCGAGCGGATCTGTTTCTACTCTACCTCTTATTTTTGAATTCAGTTTCACTTTGAAGGCAAGCAATATGTTATACGAAAAATGAATCATAAATACGTCCAAATCGAGGATGTAGTAGCTACAGAGAATACAGGTGTACCCAGTATAGAAGTATTTCGTAGGAAAGTATCTCTTGCATATTTTAAGAGAATATCAGGATAGAGTTTCGAAGGATTAATAAATTTCCTCTCCATCTTCTTCTGACAGTAAGATATAGTTTTCAGATATGATATTATATAAAAAGATAAACGATAAAGGATGTATGACGAATGAAGAAAAAAGTTAAAGTTGTTGGCGCTGTTATGGAAAATGAAAAGGGCGAGATTTTATGCGCTCTACGTTCCCCTGAAATGGCATTACCAAATCTTTGGGAATTTCCAGGAGGTAAAATCGAAGAAGGTGAAAAACCTGAAGAAACACTAGTTAGAGAAATTGAAGAAGAACTTGAATGCCAGATTGAAGTAGGAGAATTAGTAGCAGATATTGTTCATGAATATCCTACCTTCATCATTAATCTCATTACATACAAAGCGAAAATTACAGTTGGTACTCCGATTGCAACAGAACATGCCGAACTAAGATGGGTACCACTTAAGGATTTAAGAACGTTAGAATGGGCACCAGCTGATGTTCCAACTATTGATGCATTATTAGCCTAGTAAACAAAACAAGGGAAGTGGTCATCCACTTCCCTTGTTTTTATACTTTTTCCGTAAACTCCGTATACAAACTAGCTGGAACTTCATGTTCGAGTTCCATTTTCACTGTGATAGGCTTTTCTCCCTCAAACTCTACCGTGTTCCCTTTACCAATATAAATATAAGGCTCGGTTTTCCCGTCGATCGTTTTATATTTCCTTACAAATAAATGAAGTGAAACCCCTCTGTCTTTATTATAGACGATGTTTTTGCCTCGATCAGATGTTGGGGCTGTGCTATTCGGTGTTTGCCATTGGAAATAGCGTTCATTAATAAATTCATCGTGATAATTAATACTTTCCTTAATATCCGCTTCCTTATGCAAATCAATAAACAGGAAGTAATCATTCCCGTTAGCTAGTAAACCCGATCCCCTAAAGGCACTATGACTCTTCCGATAGTTAGAAAGTAAAGCCGCATCAGCCATCTGATATTGTTCATACAGCTTGAAATGAGGGACTCCATAATACTCTTCTTTAAATTCCTTTTCATATCTGAAAATTCCATAATGGATGATATCTTCTATAAATGGTCTATATTTCTCATTTTCTAAAAGACGTTGATAAGCTGGAGTTTTCGTTAACTGACCATTCACCAGTGAAAACAATTTGAAATTACGCTTTTTCTGAGCTGGATCGTAATAATCTTGATTCCAGCATTCAAGCGCATGTAAGACACTATCCTCATTCACATCTTTCACATGCTTTAATATCTCTTGTTTAGCTTGGTCTATAGAAAGCTGATCATGATCTAATAAATATTTCGCTATCACAAATTCATACACTCGTTTAAGCGGAAGCTTACTAGATAGTTCTTTTAAGGCCCCTTCAAATGAATCATTTAATAGCAAATTCTTCAACTGTTCATTTTTTTCTACTTTGGCAACAAACTGCAAGTACGTCTTCTCTCGATCAATAAATTTAATAGGATTAGGAGAACCATCGTACTTCATATAATCCATTAAATATAAAGGAATATGACCATTATTCATTTTCTTAAATTCGAAATACTCTTCCTTCAAATACTGTAAGGAATTGAAGTTTTCCTTATCAATTTGTGCTAAGATCCGTTCCTGAGAAATTTTATCCATTTGGATATGCGTACAGCCTGGAATATTAGCAAAGCCCGTTGCAATCGCTACTTTCAAGCTTTCCTTATCATAATAGCGACTTCCATTTAACGCGATCGCAATCAAGAAGGTTTTACTATGGTTACCGATAAAATCTAACACCGTTAAGAAATTCTTATCCTTATATTTACGGAGCCCTCGACCAAGCTGTTGAATAAACACGATTGGTGAGTTTGTAGGACGCAGCATAAGAACTGTGTTAACAGAAGGAATATCAACACCCTCATTAAAGATATCGACTGTAAAGATAAACTCTAACTCATCATTGTCATCTTCTAGCCTATTAATAAGTGCTGCACGTTTATCTGATTTATCATCACCAGACAAACAAACACTTGGGTAGCCCCTCTTATTAAATTCCTCCGCCATAAACTTAGCATGCTCGACCGTTACACAAAATCCAAGTCCCTTTCTTGCTAGACCGTCAAAGCCATAAAAGTTCACTTTCTCAATGATAAAATCAACCCGTTGATTGACCTTTAATCGCTTCGTGATTTCAGCCACATCATCAATATCCACGTCGCTCAAATCAACTTCATCGATATCTGTGATCCCGAAATAGTGAAAAGGAATAACTAAATCATCATCAAGTGCTTCATGTAAACGAACCTCTAACGCCACATTATTATCAAACAGATCAAATACATTTTGCTGATCGCTTCTTTCTGGAGTAGCCGTCATTCCTAGCGTAAATTGTGGAGTGAAATAATTAAAAATCACTTGATAGCTAGGACTAGTCGCATGATGTGCCTCATCAAAAATAATATAATCAAACTCATCTGGACGATAATCTTGGTGGTACTTTGAGATCGTATTGATCGTCGAAAAAATATAATCGGCATCCTTTTGCTTGGTATTCCCTGTTAATAAGCCGAAGGATAGTTTTTCATTAGGTAGGAGCTTTTCAAATGTCTCCTTTGCTTTCTTTAAGATTTCTTCACGATGGACAATAAAGAGTAATCTCTTAGGCTTAAAGGCTTTAACATCAAAAGCAGACATATAGGTTTTCCCGGTACCAGTTGCCGCAATCACTAATGCCTTTCTCTCCCCATAGGAGCGAATCCGCTCTAAATTCTCCATAGCCCGTATTTGCATTTTATTAGGTGTGATATACTCTGCTTTCTCATAAATGAATGATTGATTATTCGTAAAATCACTCAACTTACTCAAAAAGTCCTCATACTTAGCAATAAATGCATCATCTGCTTGAGTACTACTATTCCATAGAACTTCATATTCATTTAACACATCCTGAAGAAAGTGTGTATCTTCCTTCACAATCATTTCCACATTCCATTCAATATTACTCTTCAATGCACTCTGGGTAATATTCGAGGATCCTATAATAATCTTATAATAAGCTTCATACTCAAATATATAGGCCTTCGTATGAAACCCGACTGTCTTATCCGTTTCAAAAACCTTCAAATGAATATTCTCAAATTCGTTAATTCTCTTAAGCGCCTTAGCTTCAGTGAAATTCAAATAAGTAGACGTAATAATCTGTCCACGAACGCCTCTATCTTCAGCTTCTTTAAAAGCCTCCAACAAAAGCTGCAACCCACTAAAATTAATAAACGCCACACTAAAATAAAACCGTTTACATTGATTTATTGAAGAAATAAGTTCATTTAATAAATTTCCTTTATCTGAATTAACAATAAGCTTTTTCTCGATTTTCATGGATGTCTCCTGACTTTAAGTATTATATAAACTAGCACTTTTACACTAAAAGGAATCTACAAGATATTTTAAGAAAAGAGGGCCATATTGCACAGTATTGATGAGAGGATACTATATAGATCTTAAACAAATAATTAATGAATATTAAAAGCGGTTGAATCGTTAAATAAACTCATATACTCTAGAGCAGACATATTTAATAAATATTTATAAAACTTTTTCATTTCAACTCGTGTAGAGAAATTAAAAGCAGATAATTCGCTGGTTAACTCAAATGTTATACCTTCACTCTTTCTCTCCATTAAATAAATCCTTAATACAACAATATTATTTTCATTTTCTGACAAGAAAGCCCAACCCAAGGTATGCACATCTGGCGAGACAATCACACCCTCAATATTGCACCTCTCGATAATATCATTTGGGAAATTCACACTTAAATCATTCATAAATATCCCCTTCCTTTAGAGCATTATTTTTAACCAAGGTAATATAAAATAAATACAGCGCAGCCTTATAAAAATGCATAGTTGAATTGATAGTAAAGGTATTCATGATATGTTATTCTGCAAAAGAACAATAATTTCTTTTTATAATATGAGAACTGTTAATTACTTCAATGATTTTTATTTATATAACTCTTCATCCTCACAATTATACTACAAAAAAGTTTTTATATGTAAAATTTTCTAGATTCGTCTATGCTAATTTTTCGAAGTTAGAATTAACATCATGTTTATATTATCCCTTAATCAAAAAAGTCAAAGAAAAAATTGTCAGTAGGACATTACCCTTTCCTAACAAGTATGTACTCGTAATGCATCTTGACAAAAACCTCTGCCTAAGTAATATGACAATAAAATACTCCCACTCAGGAATAAGATACACCTTTATTATCGCTTGTCCTATATTTCACTAATAATTTGATTTATTACTAGATTGAAAAATTATAATAGATAAAAAAATAATAAAAAAACTGGGAATCTATTTAAGTATTCTCCAGCTTTAATTCTTTCTTTTACTACAAACAATATCCGACACTTAACATGTCTTGTTTGAATAGTAAAGATTAAAATATAGTCTTTATTTATGTATTACTAAATGACTTCTTAGGTGAGTTTAAGTTATACTTAAGTTATGAATTAATACTAATGAGGTGATTTAAAATGTCAAAAAAATTAGGCCAACCTATTAAACTTGAAGAAAAACAAAGAAAATATACATTTCCTAATAACCAAATAGTTATATTAACAGACGTAATTGAGTTAATTGTTAGTGAATCAGGTAACCACAGAATTAAAACAAAAGATAAAAAACTTCATATTATACCTAATGGATGGATACACATTGAAATTGAGAGTGAAGATTGGACTGCATAACCCTTATTTTTTATTTAAAAAAACATATAAGTATGTGGTTATTAACCCTAGTGATATAACTGGAATAATTGTATACCAATTATTTATTGTGCCTGTTCTTAAGATAAATATTATTATACTAGCAGAAAGGCTTCCAAGAGATGTAAGACCTCCAAATAACCACTTCTTATATGGTTTTCTAATTATATCAAGATCTAGGTTAACATTAAATTCCTTATTTTCCTCATATTCAGTCGTAAAATTTAGATAAGTTCTTAACTGATTATATTCTATAAACTTTGTAAAAATATCAAGATAAGAAGAATCTATTTTAGTTCCAATTTTTGACCTACCATTATGATGAATAACATCATCATCATATCCAATTTTAATTTCATTTTTCCCCTCTGATAAATCATAGAAGAATAGTCTTAAAGAATATCTTCCTTCCTCTTTAACCACTATCCGGCTTCTAACCTTATCACTATTATTAACAATAATTTTTTTATCTCCATCCGATATACTATCTATATGGAAAAACAACACATCTTTCGGAAAATAATTTTCTACTTTTTTTATCAGATCAATCCATCTTATTTTTTTTAGTGATTTTATAGGTACTTTTGTAAGAAACGAACCTCTTGTTCTCTCTTCAATTAAGTCAATATCTTCTTTAGAGCAATCTTTAAATTCACCTAAACTTAGGTAAAAATTCACTTTATTTAGGTCATTAATAATTTCGATATCAACTATAGTGCATTCTCTAATTGGTATAAGTTGGTCCCCGTCTTCACTTTTATAATAGTAAAAAATCATTGCTTCTTTACCAGATAACACTTCATTATTTTCTATTTTTTCCCTTAGGTTGCGATCTAGATCTGATAATTTATAACGAAAAGGAATAATATATCCTTTTGGTAAAGCTATTGACCTATATACATCTTCTAAATACAAATCTCGATAATTCGAACTTAAAAAGATTATCTTATTTTTCATGTTTCCCCCTATGTTATTCTAATAGGTTATCTTGATCTCACGTACAATTTCAAATTCTCCATTTACATATTCCATTGACAATCCTTTAAGTTTCATTCCGTTTTTAACACAACTCATAATTTTCTTATAAAATGTCTCATCCTTTTTATTTAAGCTTATTTCCTTAGTTATAGAACTTAAACTTACTATATAATACTCAATAGAATAGCCGAGTCTTATTAATGATTCCAATTGATCAAGCTGTCTAGTTGCACGTTCGGACTTTATAAGAGGAAAAATACTCGAGCGCCTTGTAGAAATAAGACCTTTTATTTCAATTATTGTATTGACATGATTATCTTGATTAATATTTATTAAATCAGCTTTATAACCATTAACTTTATATTCTCTTTTTATACAAAATTGTTCTTCTTTTCCCGACATCTCCTTTACTAAGTATGAAGAAACAATATCATTTACCATATTTAAATTTAATAGAACATATTTATTATAATATTTTACAGCATATAATGAGTATTTTGTTCTACAACCCTTAGATCTATTTAATTTTAATAATACTGTTCTCCCTTTCAAATTAAGATAATTTTCCAACCGCGAAGAACTTGGAACATAGCATTCCTTTATTTCCCCATTAATTAAAACATCACATAAAAATCTATTTTTGTTTTCTCTGATAAACTGTCCCGTTAAAAATAAAGTATCCGTATTCATTAACAATTTCAAGCTCCTCTAAATCAAACAGTTATTTATTGTCTATAAAGCCCTTTAGGATCTCTCCTAAAAGGCTTTATTCATTATTATTAATTCAGATACTTTTTATCTAGATACTCTTGAAGTTGCTCTTCACTTATAAATAATCCTTGAAGTCTTCTTAAGTTACCATTAAGGGAATACAACATATCTCCTTTTCCAAGTAAATCCTCTGCTCCTGAAGCATCCAGAATTGTTCTAGAATCTTGATTTGCTGGTAAACTAAAGGAAATTCTTGTTGGTACATTAGCCTTTAGTCTAGATGTTACTATATCGGCACTAGGTCGTTGGGTTGCTATCACCAAATGAATTCCAACATTTCTAGATCTTTGTGCTAGCCTTATCATATTCCTTTCAAATTCCTCTTTGTTACCTTCTAGATCAGCAACAGATACTAAATCTGCATATTCATCAATAATAACTAATATTGGCTTTAAATGATTGTCTGGATTATTTAAATTATAGGTGAATATATCTCTGTTTCTAGATTGTCTAAGTAAATTTGTTCTTCTAGGCAATTCATTTTCAACTAGATCATTTAAAATTTCCACCGCATCTTCGGCCTCAATAATGACTTCTCCATTTCTTAAATGTGGTAGTCCTTCGAAGAAAATAAAATCAGTTTGTTTAGGATCAACTATTACAAGTTCTAATTCATTCTCATTATACTGGGATATAAGGCTAACAATTATACTATATAAAAATATTGTCTTTCCAGAACCTGTTGAACCTGCCGTAAGGAGATGCGGTGCTTTTGCTATGTTTAAAAACTCTATCTCACCACTAGGATCCTGACCCAAAATAACATTTAAGTTTCCTACATCGTTTTTAGGTAAAATATCTAAAAAGTTCAGTAAGCTCACCGACTCAGTTTCTTCTCTAGGAACATCTACATAGATATAATTAGTACCACGTTCATTGTCTATTAAGATCTCATTGGTAGCCTCAATTTCCCTAGCTATATCGGAACGTACTCTTAAAATTCTCTGAAGTGTTTCTCCTGGACGTAACCTTACTCTAAAGCGTACAAATCTAGAAGCAATAAGGGCTTTTGTTGGATCAACTTCCTGAACATCTATTGAGAAGTCCTTCATTGCCCTCTTGATAGCAATCGCGGTTGTTTCTATGAATTTTTTCAAATCATCATCTTGTGTTTCATTATTAGCAGTTCCTATGATGACAGTAGTATCTTCATCATTCGATGAGTAGTTACGTGCACTCTCTTTTTCATTATGATGATTAATCGTTTTTTCAGGCTTTCCAATATTTATCTCAATAGGTTTGTCTGATACCTTTTCCTTTGTTTGTTCTATTCCTATATCTGTCATTGTATGTTTTCCTACTGCTTTTTCTTCTGTAAAACTTTTAGTAACTGAATCAGTACTTTGATTATTTACTACTTGGATATCCCTATCATTTTGACAGTTTGATAAAATATTATCAATTACATCATCTTTAATTTCATATAATACTATGTCTTTTTCAGATACACACTTTATACCTTCCTTATTTGTTTGACCCTGAACATTGAAGCAGACATGAAAAAGACTTAATTTAATATTTACTTTAATATTTCCTGAAAAAAGATCATTAATAAAACTTGTCCACATCTTCTTTTTTGATTTATTTAATCCTAAGCTATGAAGAACCTTAAATACCTGATATCTTAATAGTTCTCTTCTTGAAACACTGGTTATTTTATCAGATTCAAAGAATATTTCGTGGATAATTTTGTAAACAGAATTTAATTGTTCAATAGCCTCTCCTTTAATTTCATTTATCTCTGTACCATCTTCAAATACTATGTTATCAACTGTATATGCTTTATAGGTTTTTACCTCTATAATTTCTATCTCAGCTTGAAATTCATTAACCCTTTTTATTCCTATTAAATCAGAAATTGTATTTTCATCTCTCTCACTTAACCATTTTCTTGCTAAATCAGCATCAAGACTCGCTAAGATACTATCTTGATTCATTTGCTTATACCAGAAAGAAGAAATGGCAGTACCTATAGCACCTTTACTATGATTTTGATCAAATGCTTGATTTGTAGATAAGGATGCTATATTTAATATACCTTTTTCATTTAAGGATTGTATTTCTTTTAATACTAATTCTAAACAACTAGCCTTAGGGTCATAGTTACCTATTTCTCTTATTATGCTATCAATACCACTAGTAAGTTTAGCCCAACTTTTAGAATAAACTCCTACTTCTCTATAAGATCCTGATTGATAGTAAATACAATTTTCCGATCCAATTGTACTTAATTCAAAATTTTTTAAATTTGAATCAGCTATGACAAGCCATTCCGATGCGCTAATTATTTTTTCAAGTATGTCTTTTATACTTTCTGTATTAGCTATTACAGTATTGTGCCACCCTCTAGGCCTATCATTTAACCTGGCAACTAACTCATGATGATCAGAAAATATATTGCCATCAGATGATGGAATTATTTCCAAACGATCTGTCATAGGATCATATTGAAACACCTTTGGTACACACAAAGGGTGAATTCTTAGATTTAGCCTGCTTTCAGTTTTCACTTCACTTACTGTTCTTTTACTTGGATCGAATAGAACTACCAAATGGTATTGCATTGGTTTAAACTTTGTCACCAATTTTTCTAAATCATATGTTTTTGAATGTATTCTCAAACTAAATGCATTACTTTCTCCAAACAATGATAATAAACCTTCATCAACTTTTTCGAGGTTTGTCCAGTGCTGCGATGTCTCCTTTGTTTTAAATAAGTCTACATGCGCTCCTCTTAACGTATGGTTATTAATTTGGTCCTTTAATAATTCAAGCACACTTTTTGAGTCTGGAGGATTAATAAATGCAATTCTTAAGCCATTTTTACTATGGGGATATAAACTAATGAACTTGGTTATTGTTTTTTTGACCGCATCTAACCCATCGGATACTTGGTTAACCTGTTGTTCACTGGAGTATATTGGCATTCTACCAACCTTTCCAACCTCTGCTATAACCTCATCTTTTGAATTAGAAATCATGCTACTAATGAATACAGTGATTAATGGGTTTGGAATATCGTCAGTAGCTCGAATTAAAAACTCTTTATCTAATTCACTTAGATTAGAAGAGGTCTCACGTAGTCTTCTTGTTAATTCAACATACTTCCATAGATAAAGAGGGTTTAATGGGGATAAAATTGAATGGTATTTTTCTCCCCCAAGAATATAAATCATATCAAGTGTATTAACTGTTGCAACTAATTCTTTTGTACCTGGTGCACTATATGATGAAAACTTATTAAAGTTACTCCTTAATACCTTTATAAAAAGTGTATAGGAATCTATATAGTCGATCAAATTATTATAAGTCTCATCAGACTCTACAATCTTCAATATAGGTGAATCAGCTAATCTATATGCATATTTAGAAATTAATTTTCTTTTTTGAATAAATGAGTCGAATAATGCTAAAACTTCTGTAGCTTCCTCGTTAAATTCCTCAGTTAATAACTGAAGCTTTTCTCTTATTTTTTCAATATAGTCTTCGCTAAATTGATATATTTTATTTTTACTTATAGAATTCAACACATCTGTAGGGGTTTTTGCTTCTGTCCTTATAATTCCTCCAAAAGAATCCTCACCTATAAATGCATTAATAAGGTTGAAAATCTCTGGAATAAAATCCACCTTTGATTGAATCCCATTTTCTGTTCCAACTGTAATCGTCTCTTTCTTTCCTTTTTCCCAGACCTTAAAATGCTCTTCTATTTGTTCCAGTATATCTTTAATTTGTTCCCCTTCACGCTCAATTATTAGGTCTACACCGACTGAATCAGGGTTAGTAGGAGTTTTAGTTTTCGGTTGGTCTTCTTTACCTTTTTTCTCCTCTTCACGTTTCCCTCCTTTTTTTCGATCCTTTTTCTGTTTATTTACATTAGTTAATAAATTTATTACCTCATTTAAAGTTAGATCTTTTAAATTTTCATTAGAGCGCGTCTTGTAAAAAGCTAATATATTTGCTCTTATTTTTGTTCCACCTGTAATTTCACTTGATTGTAAAGCTCTTTGATCACCTTTATCTAGTTGGCGAAGACGCTGAACAATTCTGTGGTTTTCAATCAGTTTACTCCTTATACTTTCGATATTGGTACTCTCAAAGAGTGATTCATCAATTAATAAACCTAACCTAAAAAATTGATAAACAGACTGCTTGGGTATATCCTCGCTTAATTGAATTAAATATTGATAATAATCCACTAATCTTTCTAATGATATAATACTTCTAATACTATTATGCCTAAAAGACTTCCATAGTCTTACAATATTATTATTAATTAATTTGAATTCTTCTTGAGCTACATCACACAAAGAATTATATAGCTCATTGATTTCTACTTTTTCAAACCATAATAATGAAGATAATTTAGGAACAAACCTTTTAACTATAACAACTCTCGTAGAAGTAATATCTTTGTTATGCCTAAACTTCTCTGCCTCTTCGACAGTATAGTATATATCTGAATTAGACCCAAAAATACGCTTTAATTCCTGTTGCTCATCTTGAGTAAATCCAACGAAAAAAATATACGGTTTCTTTAAATCTTTTTCATTTACTTTTGATAATAATGTATCTATAAAAATATCATAGCTATAACTAGGTAAGTCCATAAGTATAATTCCATGTGCTTCATTTCTTATCTTATTAACAACTGTACCAGCAAGCAACTCAGCTATTATACTTTGAATTGACATTATACTCTACTCCCCCTAAACACTTAGTATTGTTACACCATCTGCGTACCTTCTTGCATATCCCATGGATATATATATATCAGCTATTTTTTCAGCATTTATTGTCAATCCACCTGCTAAATCGCCAGGAATGTTTTGACTAAGGTTCCATCTAGCCAACTGTTTTAGATCATCATCTGGATTAGCACCAATAATAATTCCATAATGTTCCCACAGCCTCTTTCCATACTCAGATAGTTGAACTTTTTCACCTTTCTTTATAAGACTAAGGAGAATGATTTCAAGAATAATTGGGTCTGGTGAAAATCTCTTTCTACCTCTTCCTCCAGCTCTAGGTGCTAACAAACCAATTTTCCCCCCTAATGCAGAGATAAACACTGATGGATCAGTTGAGTAAACATCAGAAAATATTAAAAACCTAGTTGCTTTTATGAATGAATCAAAAACATTTTTATTCTGCTCATAGAATCCCATAAATAGCTTTTTATAATCTTCTCTTTTTTTGTCCTCAGAAGTAATATTTTTCTTTTTACTACTGTCGGCTAATGGAGTCTCTTCAATTTTCTCCAAAACTTCTTCTATAGAAAGCATGTGATATTGTTCTTCTCTAAAAATTAGTTCTAATGATTTTTCAAAATACTCTTCTATTCCAAGTCTAGAGAGTAAAAGTGTCTCCTGGCTTGCAACCTTTATAGTCTCATGCTTTCCATCTGCATCAAAAAGTAAAGGAATTCTATCTTCTTCTTTATATTTTTCTGAAATATCAAGCACCCTAGAGGATAAGTGAATTATTATTGCAAAGCAGGAAAATAACACTATTCTTTCTAAAAAAATTAATTTATTTCTTTTTTCACTTTCATTCGATGCGATGGTATCAAAAGCTTCTCTTAACCTTAATTCTATCCCTGATAGAACTATATCGCTTTCATTTAAACTGAATCCTTTACTTAATGAACTATCTATGCTTACTAGTGGCTGCGCTAGTCTACTAATTTCATCATCTTCGTTATTAAGATGTTCCTTTATCAATTTTAGGCAAGGTGAGACTTTACCATTTATTTTAGTATTTAATATCTTATACAAAAACTCAGGGATTCCAAATTCATTTTGAACAGCTTTAGTTACTTGAGATTTAGAAGCAATTGTCAACGTAGAAAATTTCAAGCTGGGCGTAGCAGCATTGTCTGCATTAAATATTAATTCAATAAAGTATCTTAGCTCGTTTAGCTCTTCCAAGGTAATGTCTTGGTCTAAAACATCTTCATAGTCTTTTTTTATTTTCTCGGCTGTATTAACTTCTTTTCCTTGACTAAATCTCTTAGACCATTCATTTAATGATTTTATATTATATTCTTCTCCTATAACATGCCGAAAAAGACCATTCGCTATATGCACTGGTTTTATTTGGTTAGAAACCGGTTCATATCCAATATGTTCAAGAACTTCCTTGCTATATCTTTTAAGTCTGTTGTTAGTCAATTTACTCACCCACGTTTTGGTTGATATTTATTATCTCTAATAGATAATTTATAAGAATAACTATTGGCCATGTCTCTAATAGTGAATTCATTTGATCGAATCCTGCTTTGGAATGATGCAAGTTCATTCATAAATCGATAAAGTTTAAATTTGTAATTGTCGGGTACTATTTGAGGAGGATATCCTTCACTTATAAGATATAGCATCCTATATAATTTAAGATCTATTTTTAGATCAACTGCTTCCTTATATTCCCTTGGACCATAAACTCTGAAAATAAAATGGTCTGGAGCATACTCTATGGTTTTAAGGTAGTCCGGAAGACCAGGTACTAACAGAACAATATCATTTAGAGAAAAACTCTTATTTGATATTGCTACCTCCGGATGATTCCTAAGTTCATATTTATGTGTAATCCACACTTTTAATTTTTCATCCTCAATTTCGTCCGGATTAAAGAATCTATTAATTGCTAATACGACCTGCTTTATCATATCTAATTCCCTATCACTTGCTTGCCTTAATAAGTCAAAAAAAGCAGTATATTCTGTTGGGATTAATTTAAACAAATCATCCCCTTGCTTATTTTCAAAGAAGAACTTCCTTTTTATTGAAATAAATAATTCATTTGCTTCTTCTTCAGTCTTAGCATCGATAGGGTTCTTTGAAGGTGGGTCAAAAATCCATCCTTCTTTCAACGTACCATTCCATAGACCTTCATCAATTTCTGGATGAGAAAAATGATACGGATCAAATTGTTTAATATTTTCGAATAATTCATTCTCTCCATTAAACATTAAATTAAAATATTTATAATCTTCTTCCTTCCTATTTTCACAATTTAACCCAGCAGTAATAATAAAGGAAAAGAACCCTAATACATCTCTCATTACAACATGTGTTCCAGTATTCCCAAGCATACTTAAAACTTTTATTAGCCTCTCTTGAACTATTGTGTTTCTTAGTGCATTGAGGTTATATGGCGCATCACATTTATTATTAGACATACAATCACTACATACATTGCTAATTTCAATAATTCTATTTAGAGAATTGGCCAATACTTCCTTTTTTAATAGATTTCTACTATTCAAATCTAAAATTATTACTTTTGAACTACCGTTATCTACTTTGAAATCATTGTTATAAATCACAGAATTATCCTTAAGTTCTAGTATTTCTTTATAATAAGGAAACCGTTCTTTTAGTTGATCTAACATGGAAATTAGTGGATATTCATTAACAGCTATTATACAAGGTCTATCATTATTAATTGCTTCATTTAAATTATCGAGAAATTCCTCATAATCTTCGACCTCATTTATATCAAGTTCAACAAAAGCATCATTTTCATCTAATAATTCCTTTAAAGATCTAATTAAATGAGTTTTCCCATCACCTGGGTTACCAGTCAAAAGTATAAATTTTTTCTTTTTGATATACTCTTTCAGAATATTTTCTGCAGCCGTTTCTACATGTATCTTCTTAATATCTTCCTCTTCAAAAACTTCAGCATAACTATTTCTATTGTTGTAAATTTTTGAGATAAAATCCATACTAAAATTCAATTAAACATCCTCCCCTCGTTAAATATAACTGCTAAGCAAAATAGACTCCTTCTTAAACCTAGAAATTCGACCTATCAAGTCCACATTATCGAGTCTATTTAATAGCCAGCGTTTTCTCCAATAGTTGATTATTTCTTCAGTATACTTATCCTCATTACCATCTAAAGGAAAATAATAGTTTAATTTATCTTCTTCCCCAGTTAAATATTCTTTAGAATTGGATGCTAATTCAATTCCATAAACAATCCTCTTAGTATGATGTTTTATGAATTGTTCTGGGATACCTAGGCTAGATAATCCAGTCCTCATTAATCTCATTCTCGGACTAGTTCCCTCACCAAAAACGTTATTTATTCTTCTTCCGCCTTCAATCTCATAGAGCATTTTATTAATCAATGTACTTGTTTGATTTGTAAAAAAGACTGAGCCAAATCCTTCTGTTTCACCTAATTTTTTGTATTCTAATTTACCATTAATTGCAGGTAATTTAATTCTGTTATATTGACTACTCCCCATATGATATAAAGAAGTAGTACCTAAAAATGCTAGTTGCGAATCTCTAACAACCTTTTCTCCCTTCATTCTCGAAGCAATTTCACTTACTTGACATGCATACCGTTGATTATAATCTCTAACTACTGATGGACTTATAGCTAACATACTTACTAACTTTCCACCCAGCAATTCATTATAAGGCGGGATAGATCCACAAACAATTATTTCCATAATATTTGAACCAATCTTCCTTTTACGGTTAGCTTGTAGCGCTATGTTTATCACTTTGCCACCTTTATAGGATATCAATTTCTTAAGTATCTCAACTGGATTATTAAAATCTTTCTCAAATTGTTGAATGATTAATTTGGAACTAAGAAGTTTAGATAGTTCTTGAGCCCTCTTCTTTTTAAATAAGGGCGATTGAGACTCTAATTGCCAATCCACGCTTCCAGTAGTTCTTTTATTATTAAATTGATTTCCCCTTAAGTATTCAACTAATTTTTCGAGTCTCATGATTACTTCTTCACTAGGATTAGTTATTTCATCAAAAGTTATGAGACCTTCAATATTAATTTCATTAATTGCCTCAAACAAGAATTTCTTGAGATTCAGGAGTATTTTTCTACTTTCTTCATTCACTCTGTCTTCAAACTCTTGTACTGTCTCAAGAGGAGTAACTTTTTTCACATTTCTTGTTAAGCCCATTTCCCCTTTCAACATGATTTCAAATTCCTCTACATGTTCCTTTATTTTCATTTTTTGTTTAATGCTATCTAACGTCCATCCAATGTAATTGTCTCTTTTTGTTAAATGTAAAACTGTATTTCCGAGCGCGGTAATACCAATAATCGGATGAAACGGTTGAGCGGCGTCTCTTATTAGATAGAACATTTTCCTTCCTGGAGTAGATTTGTATGGAATAGACCATGTATATCTAAAATATCTCCATATATCCATTAACTTATATCCAGTGAATGAACATCTTTCATTGGTTACTAACTGTATATACGGTGATATCACTGTTTTTGATATTTCATCTCGTTTATTAATATCTTTTTCTTCACTTATCTTTCTTAATCCTTGGCTTAACAGATTACTGTCACCTATTAGAAAAGTAATGTCAATTTCTTTGTCTTTATATCGTTTTTTCTTTTCCATTCTTCTTATAAATTTTTCTACACTGTCTATCTTGAGTTGCGCATTTCGTTCAGTCTGAAGTTGACGTCTTAGAAAAATTTTACTGTCATTGTTATTTGAACTGGGTGGAGCGAGTTCTATAAGATTATCCACTCTTAATCTTATTCTCCAACCTTGTGCTAGTAGATCTCTTAGTACTGATAATGCAGACAAAAATCTAAGTCCCTCTAAAGGATTATCGTTATTTATTATTAATTTCTGATTTTCATTTAAAATTTCGCCAAGTTTTATTGTTCTTCCATTAGGGAATTCCTCTAAAATCTCTTTTACTATTTTTAAAAATTTCATCTTATATGAATCTGCAAGAATCGGGTTAAATATAGTAAATTCGTCATTATCATTGTTTTCTTCTTTTAAATACTCATTATTTGTTTCCTGTATTATATTATAATTAAACATTTATTTATCCCTCCATAAAACAAACATACATTCCCTTAATATTCTACACATTTCTATGTCTATTATAAAGGAGAAAGAAAACTAACAAAGATCACTCACTATTATTATATAGTAAAAAAATATCTTTTTTTATAAATAGTTACATTTACCCAAAAAATAACAAACCATTATGCTGCAAACTAATTGTCTTATTATCGCTCGCAAAATTTCAAATACCTTATTGTTTATAAAAAAGACGGCACACAGGATATTCATTACCCTCTTTACCGTCTAAAATTGAAATAGCCAACACATTTAGAAGTTTGCTTTGTTTAAAAATCAATACGATACTACTTTCCAGGTGTTTTGAATGTTCATCTAATCACCAATAATTTTTCTTCTCAAAATAAACCTGCAACCGATAATCACAAATCTCTTTTGTAAACTCATACACCTTTCTTTCTTCTTTTTTATCTATATCAAACAGCAGAGAAAAAATTCCTTCTTCAAATTCAATTAGCCCTTTCGAACTCCCGCTCCACTTCCTCATTGGCATTTTTTCAATTAGTGAAGCAACTTTTCCTTCATCATAATTCCATAAGACTTTTGTAGTTTTATCATTAAAATCGATGTGTTTTCTGTATTCTTTTTCAGTTAAATAATAATGAAAAAAGGGAGCAACTTCTTTGGCATTTATTGGTTTCATCCATTCATTCGGGCCTCTTTTCAGCATGGCTAATAACAAAACCATCTTATAGCTCTTCGACATCCCAGTTGATTCTACCTCATAAAACCAATTGGCATATTGATCAACCACTTTTCTTTCTTCTTCAGTCAGTTCCTCAGCCCACTTTAAAAAAGCAAAATACGATTTAAACTCCTGTTTGAACAACTTGCTATCTTCGGAACCATGCATATGCATTTCCAAGTAAGTTGGTCTTCTACCGAGCTCTGTCTTCACTTGCAAGTAGCTATTCAACAGCTGTTCTTTTCGCGGCATTTTCTTTTTAGCCATTTCATCAATAAGCTTTCTTGCTTCCAGTTCTAAATGCATTTCACAACCCATTGGTAGAACTGGCAGTTGCTTATTCTTTTTCGTTTTTGATTCCTGAGGAAGATAAAACATGGACTGCTTAATATCTGCATTTCGATAGTTGGCAATTAAATCAATGATTATGCAATGGCTTTTCCCATCAGCCAAACGTAGACCTCGGCCGATCTGCTGGGTAAAAACAGTCAACGACTCAGTTGGTCGCGCAAACAACAGAGTATCTACTCTTGGGATATCAACACCTTCATTAAATAGATTGACCGTCATGATGGCATCTAGTTGTCCCTCGTTTAACTTTCTGATTGCTTTTTCACGCAATCCGGATGGTGAATGAGAATGCAAACTTACTGTGCGGTACCCTCGTTTATTAAAGTAGTTGGATAAGAAATCAGCCTGTACAATACTGGAACAGAAAGTTAATGTTCTCGATTGTTTATATTGTTCCCAAGCATCTAGTATCTTTTCTGCAATGCTTTCCTTTAGCTGAACTTCAGCCAGTTGTTCGGCATCATACTTATTTCCTAACCATCTGATTTGAGAATAATCTGTTTCATCATAGACACCGTAATAATGAAAAGGTGATAGCCATTCCTTTTGAACCGCTTCAATAAACTCAATCCGGTAGGCAACGTTACCATCACAAATTGCATAAATATCTCGATAATCATTTCGATCTGGTGTGGCTGTAATTCCAAGTAAGAAATTTGGTTGAAAATAGTCTAGTACTTTTTGATAGGAATGAGCCGCTGCGTGATGAAATTCGTCAACAATGATTAAATCGAATTCTTCGGGCGAAAATGTCTCTAAATGCCTTTTCCTGCTCAAGGTTTGTATAGAAGAAAAGATTACATCCGCTTCAGTATTTTTTTCCTTTCCATTATATATACCGGTTGTTACATACGGGATCACATTCTTAAAGGCGGATGATGCCTGGTTCAGGATCTCTTCCAAATGGGCAATAAATAAAATCCGTTTGAATTGCTTTGCAAAAAAGGCTGCCAAGTAGGTTTTACCAAGACCGGTTGCCATCACAATCATTGCTTTGTCATAGCCTTCTTCCTGTATTTTCTGTAATTCCTCCAGTGCAGGCTTCTGGGCAAAACGAGGAACAATGACATTATATACTTCAGGTGGTTTAATGACTTGACTAGAAGTAGTTGAATTCCCTCTAGGTATGTCCTCTTCAGGTAAAGTTAAATCAAGTTCTTCCTGCTGGGTCCATTTAGTCTGTAGCTGCGGATGTTGATTGTGGAATTCTGTGTATTCAGCTTGATACTTTTCCAGAGTGATTTCATTCAATGGTACCGTGGCTGGATTATGAAAGACCTCAAGAAATTTAGTGATAACTGACTCTACTGCATCATCTTCAGCTTCTCCGGCAACTGCCAGATTCCATTCAACACCTTTCGTCAAGGCAGATTTGGACATATTGGAACTACCAATATAAAAGATCCCTTCATCTTCGTTTTCAAAAATATAGGCTTTAGGATGGAAGGAGATCCCCTCACTCTTCCAGATCCTCGTTTCAATATCTGGATGAATATTCATCAATCTCCTTAACGCTTCCGGTTGCGTAATATATAGATAATCACCAGTACAAATTTTAATATCAGCCCCGTTTTCAGCAGCTATCTTTAATAGAGGCTCAAGCAGCTTAACACCTGAATTCATAACAAAGGATGTGAGGATATAACAAGATTTCGCCTGGCTGATACTCTGTGTAAGATGGTCTAGTAAATCATGGGTAATTAATTGAATCTTGCTCAATCTTCTACCTCGATTAAGAAAATTTTATCCTCGAATCCGCCACGTTTAGCTGCTTTTTTCACACGAACCTCTTCCACCTTATTGAAATCAGCTCCATGGCATTTGCTTAATGCATGAATGATCTCCAGCAAATCAGCAAGCTCCTCTATGGCACTCTCATCATCTTTCGCAGCCAAATACTCCTGTAGCTCTTCATGACTTTTCTTTCTTAATTCCTTAATATATTCTTCATTATCTAATACTCTCATCGAGAATGTTTTACCTGTTTCTTCTATTATATTTGGGATTAAATCACGGACTAGTTTGTTGTGTATAGGCATAGTCAATTTACTCCAATCAAAAAATTATATATATAAATAATATCATTTATTTAATCTATACGGGATTCTATATAGCAAAATAGAACCTCTATCTAATTGAAGGTTCTATTTTGCTCATAAATTCTCTTTATTACGCTTCATATCAGCAATTTGATTTACTTGTATATACTAAAAATAAGGGCGTATTTTATTTAATAAAAGCTAGTAAAACTAGCATTTGACTAAAATATGCCCTTCCCTTAGGAGCAAAATTATTATATTAATTAGACTCCGTCTTATGAATCAACCTTGAAGATTATTTTTCGTCTCTTATATTTTCATTTAAACAACATATTGCCTCTATTACTAACAAAACATCAAATTTTACCACTACAGTACACTTGAGTTATATTGTTGTACTTAAACTTATACTTCCCTTTTCTCATTTTATAAACTTTGACTGAAAAAAAGGATTATATCAGGCATAATAAACAGACCCCAGAATAGTATTTTCTTTAAAGAGTCAACTCTGTTCTGAAATCTTTTCAACTATTTATATTTACCCTTTTTCTCGGCAACTTCTTGATTCGTACGGAAGAATTCATTCGGCTCATAAATATTTTTAGTATCTTTCAAACGCTCTTTTAAATACAATTCTAGTTCTTTATTCGTACAATATACGAAGCAGCCTTTTTGACCTCTCGTCAGGAGCGTTCTATAAGTATTTCTTATAATCTCATCAGCAACCTTTGCAGCTTCCTCCGGTTGTTCTTTCATCATTTTCTTTATACCTTTTAATGAATTATCGGTTCGGGCTCTTTTCGTATAATCCGTTCTTACTTCATTACCTTCTACAAACAGGTCATCACCAATGATAACACCGACATAATCAAACTCTAACCCTTGAGACGTATGGATACATCCCACTTCATTGACGGATTCGGGATCAATAGCCCAACTATCGGAATTAGCCAAATTCCAGCTCATACTAAAACCATGTTCCAGTAATTCAATATCATGAATTTCCGAATTAGCCTTGCCTTCCTTCTTCCAATCCCAACAGTATCCTGCTAGTAAACGAGCTTTATTGTTAATTTTGTTCAATTTAAAGATTTCATCCTTCATAGCAACCGGGTCGCTGTATACTCTAAAGTCATAATGACTCCCCATAAAATGATCATTTGCCGTACGTCTTATTTGTAGAACATCATCAATCCAAGCCAAATAACCATCCGATCCGTTGCAACGGAATTGAGATTCTAATACGGCATAAGATACATCAGCATTATAGTATTCAGCAAATTTTTTTATCGTCGAGATACTGCCAGCATCCTTCAATGTAACACGTTGATGTTCATCGATAAAAAAGATTGATAACTTAGACGCATTTATGATTTCCTTCATTTGATTTTCACCAAGGTTGTTAAACATACCCGATTTCTCATTTAAACGATGAGCCTCATCAACAATTAATACATCAAAGCCATTTGAGGCTGCCTCAATATAACTGCCTGATCCCTTAAATAGATTATCAATATGCCCCTTGCGGAAATCCCCCTTTAGCTTCTTCGCATATACATTTCGAGGAGCCGCATTCTTGGTTACATATTGACACACCATGTTCTTAGCTGTTAACTCAACTAAAAGATTGATTGCTAATACGGATTTACCTGTTCCCGGTCCCCCTTTAACAATCAGCACATGCTTCGTATTGGTTCTTTGAGCTTCTGCTGCAAGGGTTTTGGCTGTTTCAAAGATAACCTTTTGATCATCAATCATTACGAATTCCTTGTTTCCCTTTAACATATTGACTAAGGAATCCTGTAATGATTTTGAAGGCCTAATCCGACCGTTTTCAATTTTATATAGATTTTCCTTATTATCGCCGAATTTTATATAGCGCTTAATAAATTCACGTAGCTTTGCAGCGTCACCTTTTCTAAACACTGGAGCTTTCTCAATATAATACTGATAATAATCATCTATTATGGGATCATTGTCTTCTTGTAGCTTTATATAATTATGCAAATAGGCACATGGATACAATTCCACCTGACCATCCTGGGCATTTTCATTATAATCTTCTATTAAGGCAGCATATGACCATGCTTGATAGGAAGGATGCGTCGTTTCTCTAAGGCCACCACCTAAAACGGTTTTGACAATCGCTTCCTTGCCTTCAACCTTCTCAGCTTCCTGCCATTGCTTTAATTCGACAATCACAATTGATTGATTCTCTTCTTCATCACTCCCAGAAATAAGAAAATCAACGCGCTTTGAAGTATAAGGTATCTTAAATTCAATTGCTACACCAGCATTATCTGGTATATCCGGATCTAAGAGCACCAAATGCATATTCTTTAGGGAATTATCCCATGACCTTAATTCACTCTTATTGATTCGACCAATTTTATCAGTATAATTTTTAACAATATTATCTACGAGTTTATCTTCAAATACATCTTGCATAAATTCACTTTTTAGAGCTTCATATACAATCATTAGAATCCACCTTTTCCCTCTATCAGATGTACACTGTTCATTATACTCAATATAGTATCATAAAATATTTATCCCCTACCAAGATACTCCCAGAATCAATCGCACAAAACTATACAATAAAAGAACTGTGATAACTTCTGCATTTAACATTGCAAACGCTAGAATTTTTTTTGCTTCATAATATAATTTGATGCAAGAACGTTAATAATAGGTTTAAACAACCTCCACACTCTGCCCAAAATTTACTAAGCCTCCTTGTAAAACATACGCATGAAAAAGCACCTCCTTTTTGCTACGTTAACCAGACCGGAGGTGCCGACTTTTTACATTCGATATTTGGTTTCAAGCTTATATTAAACCAAGGGTAGTTAAACGGTTGTTTCAATAATCATTTATAGTAACTACTTTTCTCTTTATCCATACTCCTTACTTAATTCTTTCTAATTTATGAATAGCTAATATATTGCCTTGTTTATCATATTCTACTTTTAAATCAGTTGGGTTTTCTATCAAATCATCAATCTTTGTCAATAATTTATTCCCTTTATTGATTTCATTCCTATTCTGAACAATCTTCTGTTTTAGGATATTCACCTCTTTTTGAAGATCTTGTTTTTTATTTTTAAGATATTCACTAGGTTTAAATCTGATATTGAATTTTACATCAAGAGAATTGATTTTATTATTAAGTATATTAATAAAATCCTTTTCAAGTTTTTCAATATCAGTCATATAGTATTCAATATCATCAATCCTTACCTCATATGATTGAGTGTCTGGCAGAATATCTGCTTTTAAACTCATACAAACATTCATTAATTCAATATTGCCATAACACAGTTCTAATGCCTCATTAAATCTTTTTGAGATTAATTTTATACTGTCTATTATGGTTTCTACCTTGAATGATGCCTGAGGTTGTACATTATTTATTTCATATATTAAATCATTAATGATATTTATAAAATATTGAATATCTCTATAAGTTTCGTTGATAATATTTTCAATAATATGGTAATTAGATGATTCAAATCCATATGATTGTTGAAGAATGTCAGGCATTAAAGACTTCAAATACTTAATATTACCTTGTATTTTCCCTCTTTTCTCTTGACTAATATTTCTTACTAAAAAATCGACTTTTCCATCTATCTTTGTTAACTGTTTATTTATCCTATCCAAATGTTCTTGTGAGGTTATAATTGTCATTGCACCAAAAGCTAGATTAGCCAATTGGGCAGGATTTACTTTTTTAACCTCCTTAATCTCTTCCCAACCATGTGCTCTTATTTTACCCCTATTATCCACAGCCATTGTTCTGAACTCATTAATGGAACCCTTCTTGTTCATTAGATGTAGTTCCCCAGTTTTAATTTTTCTCATAACATCGTTATTAAACTTTATAACAATTTGATTCTCCTTCTTTATAATTTCATTAGTATGTGGAGTTAATTTTATGATATTTTCAACTTGCTCTTTTAATTTATCAGTAAGCCTTATAGAATTTAGGGCCGGTTTATATTCTTCAATCATAGATTGAGAATAAGGTTTAATTTCCAATACGGACACATCTTCCTTAATTTCGTACTTTTTAGTTTCTCTATTATTTTCCGTAAAAACAGTACTAACACTAGCTTTATTTTCTACCTCTTTACTCCGTTTCATTAGAAATAAACAAATTAAAGAAATGGTTATTACTAAAAAAATTATTAAAAGTAAAAATGAATCCATATACATTCCCCTCTGCATAGAGTGTTTAATAATTTATATCCTTAGTTCAGTTAATTATTTTTATATTCCACATTGAATATAAAATATGTATCCGATAGATAATATATTTCTTTTATTCAACTGCTTCCATTTCTCCGTTCAAGAGCGCTTCCGTTTGCATCTCTCCAGAAGTCTGTAAATAATCATTCAATGTATTAAGATAAGTTTTGGTTTGTTCCTCACTATAAATATTATCATAATGGTTTCGGTGAGCATTTAAGTAGTTAGCACGCTCATGCACATCTGCAAAGTTGTTATTTTCCCACTGTGCTTTTTCTACCGGACCCATATTTGCCGGGTTTGCTTTTGCTTCTTCCTTAGCTCTCGCTTCGGCTTCGGCCTTTGCCTTAGCTGTAGCCTCCTCTTTAGCTTTACGTTCAGCTTCTTCTTTCTCTTTGGCAATTCGTTCTTGTTCTGCTACCAACTCTTCTTCAAATTTCACTTTCAAACCTTCCACTTTTAAAGTACGCTGACCTTCCAATGCAGTATCCTCCAACTCTGTTAGATCAACGTATTCATTATGAACCTCCCCTTTAACTGATTTGGCTTCCTGTCCACTACAACCACTGATGATCACCATCATGGCTACGCTTCCTATAATCACTTTCAAACATCTGCTTGTTGACATTGAAATCAATTCCTTTCTAGAAAATTTCTCAGCTTGCTTCATCTATCCAAAGACTAGCATTATGCAAGAGACTGTATACAATTCGGAACTGCTTGTTACGCTTTATTACTTCTATACCACTTATAATCATTAGAACTCGTGTCACTTTTTACCTACGTAACAAGTTGAATTTTTGATGTTGTAGTGACAAGCATTTATACATATAACTCGATGTAGCCTATAAGC
The DNA here is from genome assembly GCF_058267535.1 of Pradoshia sp. Z5_111. Classification (NCBI taxonomy): domain Bacteria; kingdom Bacillati; phylum Bacillota; class Bacilli; order Caryophanales; family Bacillaceae; genus Pradoshia; species Pradoshia sp. Z5_111. The sequence goes on along the minus strand of NZ_JBZCPQ010000005.1, from coordinate 273,106 downwards.
TTATATGTTGAATCTAATCTTTTTCCTTACACAACAAAAATCGATTTGTATATTTTTCTAAAAATTTAAATAAAAATGGCAAGCGTTTTCTTAAAGTGTTAGTATATGTTCATCCAAGGTCTTCCATCTGGTTCAATCAAAGGCTAATCAATTAAAATTGGAGGGATTTTCAAATGAAAGTAACAATAATCGGTGCTGGAAGTGTTGTTTTTGCCAAAAGACTTATTTCAGATATTCTTAGTTATCCAGAATTAATAGGGACAACCTTCTCCTTAATGGACATAAACGAAGATCGATTGCTAACTGCAGAAAAAATGGCGCTTTCTTTAATCGAGCAAAATGGAAACATCGCAACAGTAGAAGCTCATCAAAATCGACGAGATGCATTAAAAGGTGCCAGCTATGTGATCAATCTCATACAGGTCGGTATGCATGAATCCACCTTAATTGATTTTGAAATCCCTAAAAAATACGGGCTAAAACAAACCATTGCAGATACACTTGGAGTAGGCGGAGTATTTAGAGCACTGCGGACCATTCCGGTTGTTTTAGATATCTGCAGGGATATGGAGGAGGTTTGTCCGGATGCTCTATTACTAAACTATACAAATCCAATGGCTGCACTTATCCTTGCCATTGAAAAAGCGACATCCATTAAAACAGTAGGTCTCTGTCATAGCGTACAAAACACCGCGGGAGAATTAGCTGGATATCTGAATCTTCCAGCAGAAGAACTGGAATATAAGGTTGCAGGAATCAATCATATGGCATGGTTCTTGGAATTAAAGCATAAAGGAAATGATCTGTACCCTGCTTTGTTTGAGGCAATGAAAGATCCGGCCATTTATAAAAAGGATAAAGTACGCTTTGAAATGATGAATAGACTGAACTACTTCATCACAGAATCAAGTGAACATCTTTCCGAATACACACCTTATTTCATAAAAAGAGATTCACTTATTGAGGACTTCTCTATTCCAATTGATGAATATATCCGACGAAGCGAAGCTAATTTAAAGCATTTTGAAGAAACAAAAGAGAAAATTGAAAATAATGTTCCCTTTAATACAGAGGAAAGTCACGAATATGGGGCTCCGATTATACACTCCATGGAAACGGGTGTTAACCGTGAAATATGGGGAAATGTATTAAATACTAATTTAATAACGAACCTGCCAACCAATGCCTGTGTTGAGGTCCCTTGCCTGGTCAATAAACGCGGAATTCAGCCAACCTATATTGGCAATCTGCCTCCACAGCTCGCCGCTATGAATATGACAAATATCAATGTACAGCAGCTGATTGTAGAAGCCGTTCTAACAGGTGATATTGATTATGTTTATCAAGCAGTTATGTTGGATCCTCACGCCTCCTCCGTCCTGTCGTTAGAAGAAATTTGGGATATGGCGTCCGAATTACTGGAAGCACATAAACAGCATTTACCGAAGTTCACTAAAGGGCGACATTTACATTATAAAAAATCAGTTACAGCTTGATAATAGAAATAATGACTAGAGAAGGAACATGAACTCATGTATCCTTTCTCTTTGTTATTGTTTACTCTAAATCTACTATGATTTAAAAGCTCAAATTATCCTATATATTTAGCCATAGAAAAACTGCATCCCAATTATTATATGTGTCTAACAATTGGGATGCAGGCACCTATAATACAATCAAGTGCTTTTCATAGTTCTTTATTATATCCCCAAGTCTTACTGGATTGGTCCCATAAATTCCGTAATAATAAGAATATGTTCTCTCAATTTGACTTTTTTCAAGTTTTCCACTTTTTCTGCTCCACCTAAACCTAATAAAGGAGTGTAACCAAAACACTCGTCAAAGTTAGGGGCACTGTATTTACTAAGCGCCTCAGGATAAGGCTGCCACTTTAATTCATCGTTCATGAAATTATTATCCTCTAAGTCCTCAAAAAAGAATTCAAATCCAGATGAAACAACATTAACATATCCTTTTCTAAAGTTTAGTAAATTCACATACTTACCTTTTTCCCATACTATAATATCACCCATTGCGGTTGTAAAGATGGGAATCGCCTGCTCATACCTTAAATAGCTTTTCTCTAAAGTATCTAAATAATCGTCTGGATTAATAACTTTTAAAAAGCCTTTTGAAAAAGTACCAAAACCATATTTTTTCCATGTTTCTATTAATTCCTCAGGAAGTATATCCTTATATTTTAATATAACATTTTCATCAACTGTTTCATGTTTTATAAAATCGCTAAATATAGTTTCCAAATTACATACCATCCTTTGATTATTGAGTTAGTTTAACATTTAAATAAGTATTCTTTAACTGCTCAGGTGTCATCCCCTTTGCAATTCCCCCAATTTGTTCATCAACGAGATCAATTCTATATTTCCATTGTGAACCTATCGAAGAATTTACTCTTTTATCCCCCAAACTTTATAAAAACCAAAAGCACTTGTATCTAAAAGGAAATCAAGTGCTTGCTTTTATACATTAATCTTAAAATAAAGAATAAAGTAATATTTAATTTTGTAATTGTAACTCCCTTAAAACTTTTGTACGTAAATCACTCGCAATATTCTCGTTATTGGAATGATCCAATAAAGAATTTATTTTCTGAATAAAGATATCCGAATTCTCTATACACTTCCCGAAACAGTCAATAAAATGGTCTACTAACGAGTCATCAACTAAAGCAATTGGTTCTGGGTAGTATTTAACCCCTTCTTTTTCAAATGCCTTTCTACTAGTATAAGCCACAGCATCAATAATACAGTTCCATGCTATTATATCTACTTCATTATCTGACATCTCTTGAATAATAGTTATACCATTATCCTCATTATCCAATAATTCATAAAGACTATCCCCTATATTTTCTTTATCTTTTACCCATCCCCAACATTTATATATAACTTCCTGAGCTAAAATTTGGTCTTCCTTTTGTGAAAATACCGACAAAACTTTCTCTGAAAGTCCAAGAAAAAATATTACTTTACCATCATCAGATAAACTTTCGAATTTTGTATTAGTCATGATTAACCTCCAACTAATCAATATACGGGAAAAGGATACATTTAGCCATGTATCCTTTCTCTTTGTATTGAATCACACAGTTTCCCAACTGAACAACATCTTTATCGTCTTCTTCTTCATTAGAAAGACCTTGGGACTTATATCTGTTTTTGCAAATTCAATCTGCATACTTCTTTCGCATATCCTCAAGTAATAAATAAGGACTTGTAAACATCTCAAATGTTTTTAATCCACTCCAATAAATACTGGACGGCTTTCTCTTCAGCCTTTTACATGCAAGTGCTTCGATTATCCAATTGCATTTTCATCAGATTCTTTCAATAGCTCTATTATGTCGACCTCACGTTTAGCCGACTCTGATAAGATTTATAGTCTTTTATTTTACTGTCCTCTAATTCCATCAATTAATATTTACAATTATACCAAAATGGAAATATCCATACAAAAAGCTCCGTGGAGCACACATTATTCCTTTGATATCGTTGCTTCTGAGCAGTCTTTGTTTATGAACCAATTATTATGTCTATGGTTATACTCTTTCAATCATACAAAAAAACTAGAAGAAATAGCCGCCTTTCTTCTAGTTCAAAAACATAAATATATTGAATGCAAATACGTATTATAAACAATTCTTACAACTATCCAACTCATTCTAAATATACTTTACATCTTCATTTTTATTAACATGTTTTCTTCTACTCTTATGGGTTGCTATATCTGCGTATCTTGTCGTAATTGGTAATCTACTATTTTTCTCCACGAAATGTAAAGTTATTTCTATTGAACTCTCTAAATCTATCCAGTTACCACATGAAATAAAAATGGGTTTTACATCTTTTCTCGTTCTTAACACCGCTCCATATACTTCTCCATCAACTTTAATATAAGTAAAACTCCCTTTTTCATTTTTAGGCATTTGAAAATCCGTATTTTTTATCTTTAGATAGCTTTTCGCAACACCTATCGTAGGTTTATTTAAATAAAACGAAGCATGTGTTGCGATTCCCATATTCCTATAATGAAGATAGCCATTTCCATCGAACATATAAAGATCTGGTTGACACTGTAGTTTTTTCACTGCTTTAACCACTAAAGGGAGTTCCCGAAAAGCTAGATATCCTGAAATATACGGCACATCTATTTGCCCCGAATATTCTACTTCTTCTATAATTTGTTTTGTAATATAGTCTATGACAACAATACAACAAACTCCATAATCTTTCTTACCTTCTGACCAATATGCAATATCAATTCCAGCCACAAAATGAATATCAGCTAAATGAAAATTATTATTTAATGAAATCATCGGAATCCATTTTTCTTGTTCCTTTTTGAACAACTCTTCTTTTCTCATTTTTCACTCACTTCACTAACATAGATTTGATAAAATTTCATTGTTTGTTTGTATCTTTCATTTCTTCCACTACTTTGCCGTCTATACCAAATTTTTTAAAACTAACTAACCTTCCTGAAACTCTATATTCTATTAATCTTATAACACCATTTTCATAAAATTCTTTTTGTACACCTTCTAGAGTATTTTTTTCTATATGTTTGAATTCTTTGACTTGTCCATTTGAATAAAAATTTACCATCTGTCCGTTCTTAATTCCATCCTCGACCATATAGTAATTTGCTAAATTACCATTTTCATAACAATCATAAATGATTCCAGTAAAAATATGCTCATTATTATCATGATCATATTCTACTATAAAAGAATCGTAGTCATCTCCTCCAAATCCAAAATTTTCTCCAAACTTCTTACCATTTTTCAAAACGTATTCTTGATTTAATATTTTATCTTCCATATTTAGAAACCTCCGATATTACTTCAAATTCCTTCAATAAATATGAACAATGTGGACAACACTTGAACATAATTCCACCAGGCTTATTCTTATTAATTCCTGTTCTTATAACATTTACAGTTAAATCTTCTATTCGTGCTTTAGGATTCATCTTTAATGCTTCATTTACAGCTAAAACCTCTGCGTGCGAGCCAGCTCCCTTACTTAGATGGCTATAAGAATCAAACACTTCTTTTGGCATGTTATCAAGTCGTTTTTGTAGTAAAGGCACTAAATCTGGAACTGCACCATCACTAGTATTTATGGCATAGTAATATTTCCTGGTTTTTTTATCATAAACACCTGCTAAAGCTGGTCCCATTTTATCTTTTCCAAAATTCGGGCGACCGTTGTATATTTGCTGAAGTCTTTCCAATTCACTTTTTGTATTAGCACGTAAATTAATTCGTTCATTAATTTGTTCAGGTGTTAACTTACCAAATTTTTCATGAAGTTTATCCAAATGATTTGCATATTTCCCTCTTTGAAGCTTTTCAGCTTTACCAGTACCTTCAGACTTTAAATTAATCCCCTCAAACCGACTCAAAAAATCCTTTAGATTAGTTTCGACCTTATGTGTGTTTTCAGCCGTTTCTTTGATTCGAATTACGGTACCGTCCGGAGTTACAGCTTGTCTTCCGAAGTTTAAATTATTCCTCGTCCAGGTAACGGAGGTATCAACCACTTTACCGACATCGACGAGATCTCGAGCCACTTTATTGATGGCAACATTTTTAGCATCATTTAAAGCATTTGTCGCACTCCGCAACCTGGTAGTGGCATAATTAGAAGCCGAATTGACCAGTCGCTGGACATGATGAGCACCGGCATTGATTTTAGCACCGGGCGTTCTTATTCCTAATTGTCCCACATGATCTCCCAAGCGGGCAAGTTCGGCTCCCTTGGCAAATTTCGATACTGCCCCAGCTGCAGGGATGATATCTAGCGGCGCTAACAGCCCACGAGTCCAGCGCTCGGATGTGCTCATTTCCCTGCCAGACACCCAGTCCTTCCCTGACACGGCGGAACTGACTTCCATAACGCCATAAGCCGCCCCTAAGGCAATCCCGGCTGGAGGACATACTAGTGATACTCCCACAATTACGACCAAAGCGGCAATCCCTGCCCAGAACTCTTTGTTTTCCTGTTTGTCCCTGATGGATTCATATTCAAAGGCCCGACTGTTGACCGCTGCCATTCGATACTCTTCTGCGGATATCTCCTGATCTGGATTGGCGACCTTCCATTCTTCAAACTGTTGTTTCATCTGATCCGCATAAAAGTTGCCACCGCTCAATAAATCATCGATGCCTACCTCCGTTTTCGGCACTTCCATTTGAGTAGTGCTTGCTCCATAGCCATACTGCACCATCTCTTTGGCGCCGATTCGATTCCCAGTGCTATAGTTCGAAATGGAAAGATCTCTTACCGCTTGGACGAAGTTATCCATGTCCTTATAGAACGGCTCATCAATCGTCCGGTCCACAATATCCCCGACTTTCCCGCTAAAGCGATGTAATACGGAGAAATCATCGGCTAGGCTATTATAGAGACTTTTTTGACTCGTATGCTGAAAGGAAATCGCTCCATCACCATCATATTTCGAAATATCTCTTTCTGCATCTTCTAGTACTTCATTGACATCTTTTAAATGATCGAACATTCCCTTCCCAAATCCATGACCCAACAAATCCCTCAATCCTGCTCGCATTTTCTCCCAATCGGCAGGAATATATTTCACATCCATTGAAGACCCCTTTCCTCAATTTAATAGGTCCTGGTTGTTTCTCTGAGATGATTCGTTCTGATTAGACAGTCTTCTATCTTTTATTCTCCATTTGGTAATTTATCCCTTCTAACCCCTCGCAAAATACCCCTTTTTACCTACTATATAAATAAAAGTTATAGGACAAACAACTTAGCATTGCAAAAAATCTGTTAAAAAGTCATTTTCATAAACGTTTGAACAACTCCATTCTTATAAACTTCAATATTTTACTCGGTTGCTCAGAATGAAGGGATGCAGTTCACAATCAAGTGCTTTTTACGCTATATATTCTTCATTGTTAGTAACTTTCTTATTATCCTTCTGAATCCTCATATAAAGTAATAATATAGGAACCAATACCCAGGATATCTATACGGTATCCAACCTGGAGCTTTCTGCTCTATAACCATCTAATCGCCATTCACGTATACTTTACATTCTGAGAAAAGACAAAGGATTGTTAAGAATTGTAAAATCGAATGCTGGTTCACATAGGATTTGTTTGCGTACTATAAGATGAATTAGGATTTTCAGAGTTAAATATCAATACCACTCAAATAAAAAAGCACCAATTCGGTGCTTTTGCAATGCAGCCAGCCGGACTTCCGGCATTACCACATCCCCTAATATCCTGTATTAATCATTCTGATAAAATCATCTAACGTATGCTCTTGAAGGATCATAATTCGAGGTAATTCCATTCTGTTACTTTTATCTGTACTAAGTCCTCCTCCTACTTTGAAAGCACCTTTGAATCCCAGTTCTTTCAGAATAGAAATTGTTTCGGCATTATAGTTTCCGTAAGGATAGGCGAATACATTTGTTTTCCTGCCCGTTAACTCTTTTAGAGCAATCGTGGCATCATCAATTTCTGCGTATTGTTCCTCCCTGCTTAAATCTGCAAGGTACGTATGTGTGACCGAATGGTTTTGGATATCAATTCCATTCTCCATAACGGTTAATATCTCTTCCGCAGTCATATTCCAGCTGCCATTCACCCAATCGGAAACTGTGAATTGAGTTGCCTTCATTCCATATTTCTGTAAGATTGGATAAACATATGGATAAAAATCATCTGAATTATCATCGAACGTCAGCAGAATTGGCTTTTTAGGCATAGCTGCTTTTTTATCAAGGATGTTGAAGTACTGCTTCATTGTTAATGTCCTATAGCCGTTTTTATGAAGATATGCCATATGCTTCTCAAATTCTTTGAGATTGAATTGATACGGATTGGCAGGATCCGGATTAGGCTTCACTACATGATAAAGCAAAACAGGGATTTTAACGTCATTTGATTGCTTTGCGCTTGCTGTTGATAAAAAGTATGAATTCACACTTAGTAAAAATCCCACAGCAAAAAACAGACCAATTACTTTTTTCATCAATGCTCACCCTTTCGCATATTAATCACAACGATACAGCCCTAGTTAATAATCTACTTATTACTTCTTATTTAATGGCTTCTTAAAAATGGATAAATCAATTGATTCAGCCATGGCTTTTAATCCCAGGTCATTGGGGTGCAAGGCGTCTCCACTGTCGAACTCTGCTAAAAGTTTTTCGGGATTTTCTGGATCAGCCAACACATAATCAAAATCAATCACCCCGTCAAATACACGGTTGTTGCGGATCCATTTATTCACTTCCTGACGAGTTCTCTCCCCTTCTTCGGTGTAATAATTCCCTTCATCATAGCCCTTGAAGGGTGTCAATGTACCGATATATATCCTGAGTCCGTGCTTATGAGCCTGTTTTGCAATTTCCTTCATTCCAGCAATGATTTTCTTCGCATCATACACATGCGGTTCATGACCGATATCATTGATTCCTTCTAACAGGATAATATCCGTAACCCCAGTTTGCGAGAACACATCTCTTTCAAGTCTAGAAAGGGCTTTTTCACCAAAGATAGGGGAATCTGTCAGTATTCGATTGCCGGAAATCCCTGAATTAAGGACGGAAAAGGTTTGATTTTTAATCTCGTGGTCTAGACGATCATTTAAAACATCCGTCCAACGGCGATTTTCATTTAAAGTCGATAAATAGCCATCCGTAATTGAATCACCTAACGCCACAATCACCCGTGGTTTCTTATTAGATTCAGCCCTTACATCCACTCCTGATAACCAAAACCATGAATCAAAGGTTTGTGTGAAGGAATCTCCGCTCACTTCGCTTGAGTAATCTCCTTCTTCTGAAATATAGGTTGTTTGATTAGAAGTATTATGCCAAGTCACTGGACCGCTATCACCACGGAGATGGACACTAATTGTTAAGTCCATTCCATCCTTAACCTTAAAAGGGATGGGATCACTGTAAACCATTTTTCCTTTTGGAATGGTGACAGATTTTTTTCGATCAAAAGTAAGAGGTTTCACTGATCCGGCAACTACTTCTGAACTTTTTTTCGTTTTCGCGATTGTAACCTTTGCAAATGTTAACGGTTTTTCACCAAATTCATTGGACAAACGAACCCTAACGGCAGAACCTGATGCATTGGGATGGATAACCATACGGATGGTTTGATTATTAAATCCTTTTCGTGAAATACCACCATCCCAATCAACTGTTTTCCAGGCAGCTACTTGGCTGGCAGACCATGCACCGACCCACTGTTCACCCTTTCCAGGCGTTTTAGCCTCTATCGGGGAACGTGTAACAGAGGGAAACAAACCAGCTACAATGACTAATATGACAATAATAAAAATAACGAGCTTTTTTCTAACCAACTGTTTATCCTCCTTAATCAGTGATTCTATAAGATTTTCTTCGCTTGGTATTCCCGCTTCCAAATTACCTTAGAAATGGTCTATGAATATGTTTTAGATGTTTCATGTCTTCCTTCTAAAAGCATCTCACTCCTCCTTAGCCATTTAATAGTCAAACAGTAAAGTAAGGACTTTCGAAATCGCGTAGTTAGTTGGTAATTATTCCCTTATACTTAGATTATAACTTCTTAAATCTAACTTTATCCACTTAACAAGCTAAGATATCAGACTTTACTGATAAAAGAGGAAAATAGAACCAGACTCCTTTGAGTATTTAATAGTTCTAAAGAATTTTCCACCTTCCAGCTTAATCTCAAGAGAGATGAATTCGATTCAGATATAACAAGTTTGAACAACCATGAGGCATCCTGAATTAATCTTTTATAATCTATCTATACCTATATTCTGAATAGTAAATGGACTAAGCAGAACCAAAAAATGCATTCACTCTCACCACATTGCTGCAGTAGAGTGAATGCATAGCATCATAATTTTTCATCTAACACAGGAACATTCAGTTTGCTAAACCTCATAATTTGATAGGCGTAAAATAATCCGACACCTGCTGTTGCTGATAATCCAATGATTATGGATAAATCATAATCCAGTCCAAACCCTTCCGGTGCAACCATCAGGTAAGTAAAAACTACGGCTGTCATAAACAAAGCTGGTAAGCCTGAGATCCAATGTAACTTCGCTTCTTTTAATAAATACGAGGTAGCTACCCATAGCATGACAGTCGCTACCATTTGGTTTGTCATACCTACATACCGCCATAAAAACTGATAATCAATGGTTGAAAGGTAAAAAGCCGGAACCGTGACCGCGACTGTTGCCAGAACGGCTACCGTTTTTGGAGTGCCTTTTACACGGGAGCCAAGGAAATCAAGAACAATCATTCGAGCTGACCGCAGGGATGTATCCCCTGTTGTGATCGGAAGAATAATCACACTCAGCACAGCCAGCAATCCACCTACAGTACCCAAGAGTCCAATTGAGATTTCATCGACAACTCCGCCTGGACCAACGGATGTCATAACCTCTCCAAGACCGCCGGTTCCTCCGTAGAAACTCATTCCAGCTGCACACCATATTAAAGCAATGATTCCTTCCCCAATCATAGCTCCATAAAATACTTTCCGGCCTTCTGTTTCTTTTTTCAAGGTACGTGAGATAATCGGACTTTGTGTAGAATGGAAACCGGAAATAGCACCGCAGGAGATTGTCACCATTAACAACGGCCATACGGGTAATTCCGTTGGATGCAGATTGGTAAAAGACAATTCAGGCATTTTAATATCTGAACTTATTAATGAGATTAAAACGGCACCTGCCATAATCAATAACACAGCACCGAATAAAGGATAGATCCGACCGATAATTTTATTGATCGGTAAAATTGCTGCTAAAAAGAAATATATAAAAATAATAATAACCGCCACTATGAATGTTATGCCTGTTTTAGCCGCAATAACAGCTGCAGGTCCCGCTGTGAAGGCAGCCGCTACTAAAATCATCAACACAACTGAAATAATGTCTGTGAATACACGCATAACTTTTCCTAAATATTTTTGGACGAGGGTAGGAAATTGCGCTCCTCCATGACGAACGGAGAGCATTCCAGCAAAGTAGTCATGAACAGCACCCGCAAAAATGCATCCAAGAACAATCCAAACCATCGCCACTGGACCATATAAAGCTCCTGTGATTGCCCCATAGATTGGACCCAAACCGGCAATATTCAATAATTGAATCGTCCAGCCCTTCCAAGCCGGCATCGGCACATAATCCATATTATCTGCTTTCGTATAGGCCGGTGTCGGGGTTTGGTCATTCACAACAAACACTTTTTCCACAAACTTACCGTAAACGATATAAGCCACTATTAATAGAGCAATTGAACCTACGAGTGTAAACATGAAGACCCTCCCAAAAAACGTTTTATTTACCAGATAACACGAATTATATACTAGATATTTTAATTCTACAATTATTTATCTGAAAATTATGTATATTTAGACAACAAACCTCTATTTCTTAATATGTCCATCTTTTCTATTGAAAAACTGTAATACGGAGAAATAATCAGATAGATTGTTATCGAGACTTTATTGATTCGCATGCTGAAAGGGATTACTGCATCCATATCATATTTTTGCAAGCTCTATTTATATGTTTTATAGGATAAATAACATACTATTGCACAAAAGAAGACCTGTTCAAAAAGTCATATTCCTAGACTTTAGAACAGGTCCTTCTTTACTTATTAGTCTCTTGCATAAGTAATAAATCCATCATTCATCCCTGAACGAACCACTCTGACAAAGCTATAATGTGCCGGACAAAGATTTATCCACTATGCAATCCAATGCAAATAATTATTTTAATCGCTTCACATTCAATAACTCTTCAATCGGCATTTCGTAAGCACGGTTACCTAATTCTTTTTTTAGCACTTCATTGGCATCATATTCTTCAGGTGTAAATGAATCCTCGCGGCCTTTTTTCAAATAGTCATAGAAAATAGGCGGTAAAAAGTCTTCTTTTAACGAAACTTCAACAGATTCCCCATTTTGTCTTGTAAAAATATAAGCATAGCTAGTCGGACGGTATGGATCGTATTGAGCAACTGGATAATTCACATCCACTGTATAGACCCCTCTCGTTTTACAACGAGTAATAAACTCGAATACATCACGGAATCCAGGTCCCCCGTGCCCCGATTGAACGGAAAGATCATTCCGATTCGGAATTTCATCTCCAAACAATTCCTGAAAGGCTGCTTCCACTACACGGAACCCAACCCCTAACGCCATATAAGCCGCATAGCCATGATACTTTTTAATATCTTCAAATGAAATTTCAATTAAATCATTGCGATCATAAATTTTAATTGTACGCATATTTAGTCCCCTATTCTTAGTTGTTCTCGCAAACTAATTATAGGTAATTTAGAAAAATCACACAAATTATACGCAGGCAATGATTTTTTCTTTTGAAATGCCTAAACAATTTCTTTTAAAGAAAACCTAATTATCAACTCCTTAGATGTCTTTCCAAGATCTTTTCTCATCTTATAATTGTTCTTGACCTTCTCCAAATTTATGTCACCCCACGATGGATTTAAAAATTTATTTTGTCATAGTTAATAACCAATATTAAATATAAATATTTGTAACATCCATTTTAAATCGAGAGAGACTAAAAAAATATAAATCTAACAAGCTATTATAAGCAAAATAGCAGTGGTTGCGTATAGCATGCAAATCAAATCCTTTCAGTAAAAACAAAAGAGACGACTACCGAAGTAATCGCCTCATACAAACTATTATTTTTTCATTGGTGTAAATGATGTACTAGCCTTATACGTTTTCTTATTATAGGTTGAAGTTACATCAACTTTAACTTTATATCCAACTGCAGCTTTTCCTATTTTTACGGAAAGAGGAGTACCTACTTTACCATCATAAGTAGTTTTAGTGCTCTTATAATGGAATACGGCTTTATATTTAGTACCTTTTGGTAAGCCTGAAGTGTTCAACTTTACCGTACCGTACTGTTTAGGTTTAGCGTTGTCAACTGAAGCTTTCATTTTATAAGTTGTAGATGTTGTTGTGCCACCACTAGCAGAAGGTTTTGTATTAAATGTGAGTTTACTTCCATCTGTGGTTGCAACAATAGATCCTTGCTTATCAGTACGATATACATCTACTTTATTTTTCTTCAGTCTATCCAAAATTGTTTTCGTAGGATGACCATAATTATTACTCTTCCCAACACTAATCACCGCATATTTTGGCTTAACTTTTTTTAAGAAATTCTCACTTGTAGATGTTTTAGCACCGTGATGGCCAACTTTTAAAACATCTGCTTGTAAGTTTTGCTTAGAGTTAATCATATCTGTTTCTGACTTTGTTTCAGCATCACCAGTAAATAAGAATGATTTTTTACCGTATGTGAGTTTTAAGACTGCACTCCAGTTATTCAAGTCAGATTTTCCATAGGTTTTAACAGGAGCAAGGAATGTAGCTTTTACACCTTTTAGCGGTACAGTTAATCCTTTTTTGACTTGCTTGATCTTTAAGCCTTCTTTTTTAACTGCTTTCAGGAAATCCTCATATACCTTTGTTGTATGAGCCACTTTCGGAGCATATACAGATTTAACTTTATAAGCGTTTAAGACATCATTCATGCCGCCCATATGATCAGCGTCAGGGTGAGTAGAGATTAATACTTCAATATCCTTAACCTTCTGTTTCTTCAAATAATCAATCGTCTTCTTCCCATTACCATTGCCAGCATCAATAACGATATCATCACCATTGGCAGTCTTAATATAAATAGAATCTCCTTGACCGACATCGATAAAATGGACTTTCATCTGCTTGGTTGCTGCATCTACTGGTTGAGTGATGAGCAAGGTTGATAAAGCAAGAGATATGGACATCAGCCAAGCAACAAGCTTTTTGTTCATTTAGAACGTTCCCTCCTTAATATATTATTTTGAAATAATATATTACTATTATAAAGGATAAATTACTAGATGATTTTTATTAGGGAGAGGGAATAAATAAAATAGCACCTGAAAACAGATGCTATTTATACGTATTATTTAATTTTTACATTTACAAAATACATGTATTTGTAGACCAAGTGTTTTGAACATCAGGCTCCATCTTTAATAGTTAACCTTTTAATATCAAAGATAATTCCCTAACGTTTAAACAGGTCCTGAATGAAATTAGAAGTCCATAGAAATAGGGTTGTAAACTTAATCTTTACTGACATCATCTAGACCCTCTTTAATAACTTTTTTGCCCTTTCAATTGCCTGTTTCATGTCTTTTACTGGATTCTTCATTAAATTTCCATGCCCGACTGCCAGTAAAGAAGGATTATAATCCAACAAATTTTCAACGGACTCGATTGCTTTTTCTTTATTCCAGGTTGCCATTGCCGGGAAAGGAAAACTCCAGCGTATATCACCAGCTACAGCTATTCCGCCTTTTGTTTGAAGGGCATCTCCAACTATTAAACTATGATCCCTAACATCTAAATACGACATCATTCCTGGGGTGTGACCCGGGGTATGAATGGCAACTAACGATCCAATCCGATCACCATCCTTTAATAGAGTATCCGGATTTGTCTTTATATTTTTGGGAATACCGCCTTTTATAGGCATATTCCCTTCACCTTCCTCTAGCGATACATCTCCTTTGAGAATTTTCAACTCTCGTCTAGGAATTAATACTTCAACGTCTTGAAGCTGCTGAGTAAGTCCATCAAGAGCTCCTACATGATCAGAGTGTGCATGTGTTAACACTATTTTCTTAATCGGCTTTCCTATCACCTTTGCTGTCTTTATAATTGCTTTTTTACAAAAGGGAAGTCCTGCATCGATTACTATCAAATACTCCTCTTCTTCGATAAGATAACAATTAACTGGAAAAAGATTTGGCATAAAGGAAAGCTGGTAAAGATTATTTATCTTTGTTAGTCTCATCAAATCTCCTCCGACTAATATTTTGGCATATGTAATGAATCTAAGGAGAAACAAGGTGGGTCATAAGAATTAGGAAAGAAACTTTTTGGGAGGTAAAATATAATTCCGGCGATTAGAACAAAATGTGAGCAGTACATCGTGATTTGCTGGGATAAGGAGAGTCTTGGACGAAAGATTTGCTCCATATCAGCGCTACGACTGAGGGAATCGCGGCAACAAGGGCCGTAAAAGTCTGGAGACCAACTTAATCCCAATGAAAGAGGTAATCAGACGGTAATAGGATGGCTCACATCTTTTCAGGAGACAGTTTGTGATTGTCTCTTTTATTCTATCTAGTCTATTAACGCCCAATCGTTGAATAACAGGACATACGTATTTGTCGAGAACATTTGTATAGATTTACTCGCTAGATTGATTAATTTTACTC
Organism: Pradoshia sp. Z5_111; assembly: GCF_058267535.1. Classification (NCBI taxonomy): domain Bacteria; kingdom Bacillati; phylum Bacillota; class Bacilli; order Caryophanales; family Bacillaceae; genus Pradoshia; species Pradoshia sp. Z5_111. The sequence continues at coordinate 257,755 of NZ_JBZCPQ010000005.1, read as the reverse complement.
AGAAAACTCAATGACCTGTCGCAACTCAATTTGACCTTCACCAAATCCTTGTGGATCAGGCATTCGCTTGGCCCATTCGATGGCTTCTTCCCTAGACTCCACATCAATGAGTATAAATCCCGCAATCAATTCATTCGTTTCCGAAAATGGCCCATCGGCGACCACTGGCTTTTCTCCCGGCTTAGGATATGAAAGGCGAATCCCATTTGAACTTGGATGAAGTCCCTTCGCCATAACCCGCACGCCAGCCTTTACTAATTCCTCATTGTAGGTTGACATGGCTTCCCTGAGTTCTTGGCTTGGAAGATTGCCAGCTTCTGAATTCTTTGAAGCTTTAACAATAATCATAAACAGCATGAAATAGCCCTCCTTCATTTATTAAGGGAAAATCCCCTGATTGTCATTGTTCATACAATGAATCTGCTCTTCGAAATCAATTACTATTAATATTCAATAAAGTCAAAGGATATCCCTTCGAACACGCTTGTTTATACCAGCGGAATAATCACCCCTCCATAAAGGAAAGCACACACAATCACAAAGGCGGGGTGGATTTTAAATTTGCCTAAAGCGAAAAAGGCCAGTGTGGCAATAAGGATGGAATGAACCCAGCCGATTGCCTGTAAGGAATCCACCGCCAGGCTGTAGGTTAGGAGCAGCATCATGATGGCGATGACCGGCTGAACAAGCAATGACATCCCCTTCACGACAGGTGATTGTTTATATCGTTTTAGCAACTTTAATAATAAAATCAAGGCAATGGCGGATGGAACGATCGTGGCAAGGAGGGCCGCTATAAAGCCTGGCCAGCCAACCACCTCAAAGCCGACGAAGGCGGCAATCTTTGTGGCGATGGGCCCTGGCAACGAATTACCGAGTGCGAGCATGCTTGAAAACTCCTCATTTGTCATCCATTCATTTCGGGTTACTATTTGATCATACATAAGCGGAATCGAAGCCGGACCCCCTCCATACCCAAGAAGGTTAGCGATTAAAAAGGCCAAGAATACATAATAAATGGATAAGATCATGAGCCAGACCCCTCTCTTTTCGATTCATTCGGTTCTTCTTTTCCATTCCTCGTTAACCGTCCCTTCACTTTAAAATGAAACGCTCCGTAAAAGAGGAAAATAGCAATGACGATCCCCGGATGGATTGAAATAGTTTGCAAGAGAACAAATGATAAAATAAAAAATAGAATCCCGAGCAGCCAGCCGAGTCCCTTAACCGCTTTTTCACCAAATTCATAAGCCATTTGTCCAAGCATCACAGCCACGACAGGCATAACAGCACCAATCATTTTCTGTAAAATCACAGAATCACTCAGCTGATTGATAAAAGCAACCAAAAAGACCATCGCCAAGCAGGTCGGCAGAACATGCGCCATTACACTGATGAAAGCCCCCATCCAGCCCTTGACCTGATAGCCTAAATAAGCGGCCATCTTCGTGGCAATCGGACCGGGAAGCGTATTGGCAATGGCCAGCGTATCACCGAACTCTTCATCGTCCAGCCAATGATACCGCGTAACCGCTTCGTACCTGATTAACGGAATAACGGAAGGTCCCCCGCCAAAGCCCAATATGCCCGTCCTCATCATCCCGATTATCAATTCCTTGTATGCATTTCTCATGAGCACATCCCTTTCCACTTCCAAATTACACATTCCTCTAAACGAACCAAACTGCTTATCTGTGTATCGCTATGTACTGTTTACGTAACGGTAAAATGGGTTTCCCAAATAACTTGAGAAACCCGTGGTACTTTAACTGCCTCGATACACTTGATATCCAAAAGGCGAAACAAGCAACGGGACATGATAATGGGAAGAGCCGTCCGCCACACCAAAACGTACGGCCACCTCGTTCAAAAAGGCTGGTTCCGGCAACTCCACCCCCTTCTCACGAAAATAATCCCCTATGTAAAAAACATATTCATAGGTACCGACCTGTAACCCATTTTCCTGTTGATAGGGCTGGTCCAAGCGCCCATCCTTATTTGTATAAAAGGTGTCTAGTAATCTACGTCCATTTTGTGCTTCGTAATAAAATAATTCAATTTTTGTATGTTCTGCTGGTTTCCCGTGCATTAAATCCAAAATATGTGTACTTAACCCACTCATTCCTGATCTCCTTTTCCTATCCGTTTTGGGCTGATGTTTGTTCATAGGTTACCGATGAATCCTTTAGATGCTCATGCGTGACGGTGAACACCTGGAATCCAAATGGAGGCCTTGGCTCTGTGTAAACCTTCCCTTCGGAGCCTGGAATGGATTCGACAACTGGATCCCATGTATGATTTTGAGATTCAAAGGTTACTTGTAGCAATTGCGGGAAACGTTTCAGGATTGTGCTGCCAATTTCATAGATTAAATTTTGAATGGATGGAGTCTCCATGCTGTGGAAAACGGAGGTAGAGATATCAATGATTTGCTCTGGAGCTACATATTTTTCCGGAATTGTTCCGAAAGCATCTTCTTGTTCTTTGTATACCCAATGTAAATTTAAATAGATAAATAGAGGTCTGTTACTATCCTCAGGAAGAGTCGTATATTCATCACGCACAAAACCTACAAAGGAATTCCCCTTCACTTTAATTAACTGCAAATCTAAAATGGAACTGCTTTGTTCATGAATCTCCATTCCAGACTCTGTCCGGACCACTTCCACAGAAGCACGTGAGCGTTCATTCCGTGATTGTTTAAAAACCACATTACTTGCTCGAATCCCATCTTTCGTGGATTCGGATACTGTTTCAAAAGGAATATCCTCTGCCAAAATAGATACATGGTCAATATGTGAATACTGATTCAAAAAAGCTTCTGATACATAGGCAGCAAATCCTTCTAATGTAGAACCAGTATATGTACCAAGATGTCTTTGAATGAAGTTTTTCATTGAATCTGTAGCGACTACAAGTGAATTATCCCCATCTACAAATGAAGGAATAAACGCTTTTCCGCCAATTGCCACCTTCACCTTTGTTCCAAAAATAATATTATCTCGTCCGCTAAACTCTGATTCTGGTATTTTTTTAATGCCTGTTAAGGGAGTGGCATATGTTCGATAAGCGAATACATCCCCTTTGCCATAGCTTAACGTTTTTTCTCTTAATTCGTTTTTCATCCTCATTTTCCTCCTTCACTGAATGATTTCGTCTAATCTAAATTGAGCGATTTTATATATTTCATGGAGTGCGGCTTGAAACTCCTCTTCTCGATCATGATTCACTCTTTCCTTCATTGCCCGGTAAATATCTTCCTTACCCCTACCGCGTACCGCTATGATGAAAGGAAAGCCAAATTTCTTCATATAGACTTCGTTCGTCTCCATGAATTGCCCATATTCTTCTTCATTCAAATGCTGTAATCCAGCCTGCTCCTGTTCTTCTGTTGAAGCCGCACTCATTTTAACCCGATTCCCCAAATTTGGATGGCTTTTAATCAGCTGCAGCTGTTGCTCAACTGAAGCCTGCTGAACAATTGCAATCATGTGATTATGCAGATCTTTTTTAGATGAAAACGGCTTGGCATCAGCTGCCTTCCTGGCAATCCATGCTGAATGTTCAAAAACATCCCCTAATATGGAGGTAAACTGATCTACATGGCTATTATTGAGCTGCTCTATTGTCCACATCCAACACACCTCTTTTTAAATCACCTTTTTCAAATCTTAGAAAAGTTAACATTTGATGTAATATATATTTACATAATAATCAGAATAATTTGTTGTGTCATTGGCCAATGTAGACAATTTTTATGAAGAATACTAGTTACTATACCTAATCTAAGAGTGATTTTATTTTTAAGGCTAACCGTATTCGAAGGGCCATATCGCTATCCTTTATGTCACCACCGATGAGATCAGCGCATTTTTCCAGCCGATAAACAACTGTATTCCGATGCACATATAAACGTTTGGCAGTTTCAGAGATTTGGCACTGTGTATCCATATAAACAGATAATGTTTGCAATAAGGTCTGCTCTTCTTCTTTACTGACTGATTCAAAGCCACGTAATGTATAGTTGTAAAAGCTGTTCAAATCCTCTTGAGGTACAGCCCTCAAGAGCTCAAGGATATCCTTCATCCGATAGGATTGGATAAATTCCTTTTTCTTTGAAAATATCCCATCCTTTAAGGCTGCCTCAGCTTCCTTATATGCATTCGGGACATACAATAAATTTTGACATAAGCTGCTCACGCCGAATGAAATCGTCTCATTATAATAGGTAGAAATATTTTGTTGTATCTCACCCAAAACGAGCTCGAGCAGACTGTTTACTTCATCGTAAAATTGATTGGCCGCATATAAAAGGATGCACTGCTCACCCTTTGTGAAAAAATGAATCGGTGTACGCGAATCAATTAATTCCTCTTCCACGAATTCAAAAATAAGTTCAATTTTTTGCTGGTGCTTCTTAAATCCAATCTGGGCATTCACCTGATCCAGCTTACCGACCACACAAATATATCGATCATTTTGATGAAGCGTAAATTCCTTTGCACGATTGATCACTTCCGTTTCAGAAGAAAAAGTCCCTTCCAAAAAATGATAGAAGAAATCATTACGAATACTTCTATTAAATTGATTCAATGCGGTTTCCTTCATCAAAGCAAAGGATAAAACATTCACTGCCTGTTCAATAATCAGTGAATTTAAACGGTCATCTCCCTTTAGCTCATCCGACACAAGCAGGTACCCTCCCCGCCCTTCTCCCATATAAACCGGGAACGCCGAAAACGTCTGTCTTGTCGTTAACATCGTAAACGAAAATTTTGTTTGCTGATTAATCGGAAAGATATAGCCCTTTTTTTGCATGGAGCTTAAAAACGCAAATACATTTGTTTGGGGAGCAGAATAAGATAACGGCTTCAGATGTTGATTGATCAGCATGATAGGGAAACCAATCAAATCCGATAAGCTCGAAAGCAATTGATTTACACCTTTTCCTCGCATGATCAATTGAGTGAATTGCTTATGTATCTCCATGGCATAGGTCAATTCGTCCGTTCGCTGGTCCAATATGACACAAAATGCTTGATAAACGATTTCACCCAGTGTGATTGAAGCCGGTATTTCTATAATTGGAATTTCCAGTGCATTCGCCCTTGCAAAGACCTCATCCGGAATTTCCTCTAGATATCGTTTTGTCTTTACCCCCAGAGCTGCACAATTTTTCTCCGCCATCGCTTCTACAAGTTTCCCTAGCAATAAGGGCTGATCCTTAAAGTGATAGCCGGTAGTAATCAGGAATTCATTCGGTCTTAAATACGAGATGATATCAGGGGCATCCATCATATTGACGGTTTCAACTTCCCTGTAGGAACCTTTTTCTCCGGCTAATATTTTCATATCCTTGAGTGCAGGAATCTTGGTTACATCGCCCACCTTCACAACTGGATCACCTCGTTAAAGTTTTCTGAATATTCATTTATTATAGCATGTGTTTACAAAATTAGTTAAAGTGCACGAAAACAATTTGAAAGTTGCACACTAATGCCAATGAAGTTTATCTGAATATTCAGTACCATGATAGTACAGTAATCATGTAAGGATTTATCACATGATATAAAGAAGGGACGTTAGATGATGGCTATGCAAATGAATAAAGATCGTGTAGTCGCATGGATTGAGTGGCTCGCTCATTTTGGTAAGACTGAATCGAATGGAGTAACAAGACTGCTCTATTCAACAGCCTGGGCAGAAGCACAGCATGCCCTGAAAGTGAAGATGAATAATATTGGACTGAACTCCTATTTTGATAGTGTCGGCAATCTGTTCGGCTGTTTACCAGGAACTGCCAGTGATGGCAAAACTATTTTAACCGGTTCGCATATCGATACAGTCATTGATGGAGGGAAATACGATGGCGCCTATGGAATTATCGCAAGTCTTCTTGCAGTGGAGTATTTACAAAACAAATATGGGAGACCTAAGAAAACAATCGAGGTTGTCTCATTTTGTGAGGAGGAGGGCAGTCGCTTTCCGATTACCTTTTGGGGATCGCGCAGTATCAGTGGTCTATATAGCATGGAAGATGCAGTCAACTTAAAAGATTCAGAGGGCACCTCTTTAATCGAAGCTATGGATGCTGCCGGGTTTAGCAGTGAACAGTACTCTTCCCCCGCTCGTACTGATATTGAAGCATTCATTGAAATACATATCGAACAAGGAATCGTTCTTGAAAAAAACAAAAATCATATAGGGATTGTCAGCCATATCGTCGGCCAGCGCCGTTTTACGATTACGATTCATGGAGCCAGCAATCATGCTGGTACAACGCCTATGAACTATCGGAAGGATGCCATCGCATTGGCAGCAGATTTCATCCATTTCACTACTAATTTAGCGAGCGTTGACTATTCCGATTTAGTCGCAACCTTTGGCAGGCTGCTCGCAAAGCCGAATGTTCCGAATGTCATTGCAAAAGAAGTTCAACTTAGCCTGGACATTCGCCATTACGAAGAGGACGCTCTCGACCAGTTCTGCGAACGAATCTTCACCTATTTAAGGGAGAAAGCTGCTAATTCCGACTTCAAATTGACGCTTCTTCAATGGATGGATGTAAAGCCAATTTCCATGAGTCCGGACCTCAACAAAAGCATTGAAGAAATTACGGTCTCTCAACATATCCCCTATCAATACATCGTAAGCGGAGCAGGACATGATTCACAGGTATTCGGCTCTATATGTCCGACCGCCCTTCTATTCGTTCCAAGCGCTGGCGGAATAAGCCATTCGCCAAAGGAATATACAAAAACAGAGGACTTAGAAAAAGGGATTGAGGTTTTGACAGAGCTACTTTATAAATTGGCTTATTAAACCGCTCTCCCTCATTTTTAACTAGACTTTAAGAAGGAGTGAAAGTATTGCGTTATTCTGACTTAAACACACCACTTCGAACGATCATGACACCAGGTCCTGTCGAGGTCGACCCCCGTGTCTTACGGGCCATGACGACACCGATTGTAGGCCAGTTCGACCCTTCCTTTACAAACATCATGAATGAAGTAATGGATATGCTCCGTCATGTTTTTCAAACAAAAAATCAATGGGCTTTTCCGATTGACGGTACCTCCCGCTCAGGAATTGAAGCCATTTTATGCAGCATTATCGAGCCCGGCGACAAGGTACTCGTCCCTATTTACGGGAGATTCGGTCACCTGCTCGTTGAAATCTGCAAACGGTACGGAGCTGATGTATATACAATGGACTGTCCTTGGGGTGAAATATTTGATCCTGAAGCCATCATCGCAGAAATTAAAAAAATCCAGCCAAAAATCGTGGCTATGGTGCATGGGGAAACCTCAACAGGGTGCCTGCAGCCTTTAAAAGAAATCGGGCTTATCTGCCGTGAACTGGATATTCTCTTCGTAGTCGATGCCGTTGCTACCATTGGCGGCGTTGATGTAAAAGCGGATGAATGGTGCATAGATGGCTTGATCGGCGGCACACAAAAGTGCTTGTCCGTACCTTCCGGCAGTGCTCCAATCACCTATAACAGCCGAATCGAACAGGTACTTCTTCGTCGCAAAAAGGTCGAGCAGGGGCTAGAGACGGCGGAGGATCGAAAAATGACACGGTCCGGCTTGATTATTGCCAGTAATTATTTTGATTTAAGCATGCTCCAGGATTATTGGGGTCCCAGACGCCTAAATCATCATACCGAAGCAACCTCCATGCTTTATGCCCTTCGCGAAGGCTTGCGACTCGTTCTGGAAGAAGGCCTTGAAGAGCGCTTCAGCCGCCATGCATTCCATGAAAAGGCATTGGTATCCGGCATTGAGGCGATGGGCTTAAAGCTGTTCGGGAATAAAGAAAATAAATTAAAGACTGTTACGTGCATTGAAATCCCAGCTGGTATAGATGGCGAATCAGTTCGCTCTATGCTTCTGAACGAATTCGGGATTGAAATAGCCTCCTCCTTTGGCCCCCTTCACGGGAAAATTTGGCGCATTGGAACAATGGGCTATTCTTGTCGCAAAGAAAATATTTTAATTGTACTTGCTGCCCTGGAGGCCGTCCTTATTTCCCATAATTGTAAAGTTAACCGGGGTGAGGCTGTACAGGCGGCTTTAGAAGTCTACGGTGCGCTGAAATCTACCCCTGAGTCCATTGCAAAGGCGGGAATCCAATGAGTTCATTTGATTTGATTATTCGCAATGGTTTGGTTGTGTTGGTTGATGGAGTACGAAAATTGGATATTGGCATCAAGAACGGAAAAATTGATAGGATAGCTCCTCAAATTAAAGAAATCGGATTGGAGGAGCGTGATGAAACCGGGCATTATATCTTCCCTGGCATGATTGATGTACATGTTCATTTCAGCGAGCCCGGGCGTGCACATTGGGAAGGCTTTGAGACTGGATCGCAAATGATGGCTGCAGGCGGATGCACCACATATTTTGATATGCCTTTGAATGGAATTCCTTCTACTGTAACGAAAGAAGCCCTGTTAGATAAAATCACGATTGGTCTTGAAAAATCCATCACCGATTTCGCTTTATGGGGTGGTTTGGTTCCTAGTAATCTTGGAGACTTAGAGGATTTAGCCAATAATGGGGCAATTGGCTTCAAAGCCTTCATGTCCGCAACCGGCAATGATGAATTCGAACGAGCAGATGATATCACGCTTCTTCAAGGTATGAAAACAATCGCTACTACCGGAAAAGTATTGGCACTGCATGCTGAAAGCGCACCGATTACCGATACATTAACAGCGGAAAAATTACAAAGTGGTCAAATCACCGCAAATGATTACTTGAAAACTCGACCGATATTAGCTGAAGCTGAAGCAGTTGAACGGGCCATCACCTATGCTGAATTAACCGGCTGCCCCCTCCATTTCGTCCATATAACCAGTGCAAGGGCAGTTGAAAAAATCGAAGCTGCAAAGAAACGCGGATTGAATGTCACGGTTGAGACTTGCCCCCATTATATTCTATTTAATCATTACGATTTAATCGAAAAAGGAGCAATCGCTAAATGCGCCCCCCCTCTGAGAGAGCCGGATGAGCAGAAAAAACTGATTTCATTACTGATTGAGGGAAAATTTGATATGGTATCCTCCGATCATTCCCCTTGCCCCTTTGAACTGAAGGACCCATCCACTCACACTCTTTTTCAAGCATGGGGAGGAATCAGCGGCGGACAATTTTCATTATTGGCCGTAATTGAGCTCGCTTTAAAATATAAACTCCCCTTCCCTCAGGCTGCACAATTAACCGCCAAAGCCCCTGCTGCACGATTCGGTCTATCCGAAACAAAAGGAGAAATCAAGGAAGGAATGGATGCTGATTTTGCGATTATTTCCACGACTAAAACTCACACAGTCGATGAAACTAATTTTTTCGCCAAGCACAAACAGAGCTTATATATGAACCATACCTTTCCATGCAGTGTAATGACGACCATCCAGAAAGGAAATGTACTTTTTGATAAGAGTAGCTTTTCAAAAGTGAAGCCCCATAAGGTTACATTCCACAAGGGCTTAGAGGACAACATACCTTGTTTGTAGAATATGTAATGAAATACATGCCGGGAGGAACGAAACGATGATGAATGATGATGCAGTTGTCGGGACAAAGTCAATGGTTGTCAGTCCCCATTATTTGGCCTCGATGGTCGGGGATGAAATCCTGCAAAAAGGAGGCAATGCCTTTGATGCAGCTGTGGCAGTCAGTGCCTGCTTAGCTGTTGTTTATCCCCATATGACCGGGATGGGCGGTGATTCTTTTTGGCTGCTTTATGATGCCAAGGAAGAAAAAATGGTGTCCTTTAATGGCAGCGGGCGTTCCGGCTCACAGGTGACAAGAGAAAGATACAAAGGGCAGGATGCCATACCGATACGGGGCATCGAAAGTGCCATTACAGTACCGGGCATGATTGACAGCTGGGATCAAATCCTTGGAAAGTACGGGAATCTCACCTTAGCGGATGTCCTTCAGCCTGCGATTGAATACGCCGAAAACGGCTTTCCTTTTTCAAAAAGTCAATACGAGAACACAGTCACACATTTCGACCTGTTAACGAGCCTATCAGATACAGCGAAAATTTTCGTACCGAATCATACAGTCCCTGCTATCAATGAAAAATTTGTACAAAAAGAGCTCGCCCGTACGTTGAAATTAATTGCAGAAAAAGGTCGGGATGAATTTTATAAGGGCGAACTTGCCGAGCATATCATTGCAAGCCTTCAGGAAAAAGGTAGTTTATTAACATTAGAGGACTTTTCCTCTCATCAGGGAGATTGGACGGAGCCGATCCATACGACTTACCGTGGCTATACCATGTACCAGGTCCCTCCTAATTCACAGGGATTTGTCGGATTAATGGCCTTAAATCTATTGGAGGATTTTGATTTTGGACATATTGAGCACGATTCCTATGAGTATTATCACATTCTCGTCGAAGCCTTAAAGCTTTGTTTCAGAGACCGCAATAAAGAACTGACTGATCCTGACTGCCATACAATCCCGCTTGAGCGTTTGCTTTCGAAGCAATATGCCAAACGAATCGCCGAGGAACTAGATTTGGAGGATACATGCGATATTGATACAAGACCGGTAGGCCGGGATACGGCACACGCAGCCGTCGTTGACAAGGACGGGAATGCAGTCTCCTTTATCCAAAGCCTATATTTTGAATTTGGTTCAGCCGTTGTAGCAGGAGATACCGGCATTTTAATGCAAAACCGAGGCTCGTTCTTTTCATTGGACTCATCTGAAGTAAACTGCCTGGAGCCAAGGAAGAGAACATTCCATACATTAATGCCAGCCATGGCATGTAAGGATGGAAAACCAGCCATTGTATATGGAACACAAGGTGGAGAAGGCCAACCGCAAACCCAAACACTTATTGCTACTAGAATGATTGATTATGGTATGAATCCGCAGCAAGCCATTACCGCACCGAGATTCGTTTGGGGAAGAACTTGGGGCGATCCTACACGGGAATTAAAAATCGAAGGACGTGTCAGCAAAGATGTAACAGACCGCTTAAAAGCTGCCGGTCATATCGTTAATGTAGTAGATGATTTTCACCAGGCAATGGGACATGCCAATGCCATCATAGTTGATGAACAGGGGTTTTTGCACGGTGGAACCGATCCAAGAAGTGACGGAGCCGCAGTCGGACGCTGATTTAAAGGTACATAATTACTAAAAGGAGGTCACCAATGGAGGATCAATGGAATGCTTTTATCAATAAGAATATCACCCTGCCCCCATTACAGTCCGGTCCTTTAGATTTTCATACGTTTGCCATTAAAGATGTATTTGCGATTAAAGATTATAGCAGTAGTGCCGGAAATCCTGATTGGTTGCGTACGCACCAGCCGGCTGCACAGAATGCATCGGTCATAGAACAGTTGCGATTCAATGGTGCCTCACTGCACGGAACTACTCAAACTGATGAGCTGATGTACAGTCTGAACGGAGAAAATGCCCATTATGGCACACCGGTAAATCCGAAATCTCCGGAGCGGATACCTGGAGGTTCCTCAAGCGGTTCTGCCGTTGCCGTTGCTTCTCGATCAGTCGATTTTGCCATCGGAACAGACACTGGCGGATCTATTCGCATTCCTTCCTCCTATTGTGGGATTTTTGGATTTCGCCCAACTCATGGTGCTGTTTCTATGAAAGGATGCATTCCGTTTGCCAAAAACTTTGATACGGTCGGTTGGATGGCAAATGACGCCGAAACACTACAAAGAATCGGTGAAGTATTACTTACCGATGAGAAAGCAGAAGATATCAGCTTCAGTAAACTGTACTATCCAATAGAAGCCTGGAGTCTGCTGGAAGAGCATATACGCACAGCCTTTAGCCCTGTTTTATCATCCTTGGACGAGAAAGTTGACCGTGCAGAATGGCTGGCGATTTCCGTTCATGGCTTGGAGGAATGGGCAGAAACATTCCGCATTATTCAAGGAATCGAAATATGGGAGGAACACGGTGAATGGATTCAACAAGAAAAGCCTGCTTTTGGACCAGGAATAGCAGAACGCTTCGAAATGGCCAGTACATTGAAAAAAAGCGATGCCATACAATGCCTTGAAACACAAAGAAAGATTCGTTCTTTCTTATCGAAGCTTTTGGACCAGGATGGTTTGATTGTCCTTCCTACCGCTACTGATGCAGCACCCTTATTGAACACCAATGATAAAACGATGCAGCGTATCAGAGTGAGAAACATGCAGCTCACGTGCATCGCAGGACTTGCGGGATTGCCGCAAATCACCCTGCCACTTGTATCGCTTGATAACAAGCCGATTGGTCTATCACTTATTGCCAATCACGGACAGGATATACCATTGTTAAAATGGGCCTCTTCCTTCGTGAAATCGACGGTAACAGGCTACGGATACTTATAGAAAAGACCCATTCTAATCATTTACTATTCTCTCATTAGCTTAAAAATAACTATTGTAGAGTTATGTTAAACCATTTATTTTTAGCTCTACTAAACAAGAGGCTTATTACATTTGATTCGTAATGAGCCTCTTAAAAGTTATTTAAAATTGAAGTGACAAGGAGATTAAAGCCAGGTAATTCTTATTGGACTAAAGCCCCCGATAGTTCAATTAGTATTTAGATAATCTAATACAATATCAACTCTTTCATTGACTGAATAATCCCCTTCAATTTTTAATACTGGACAAGATAAGTCTGCCATCCAATGCTCGTGCAATTTTTTACTTCTAACTTCCATTCCCGCACTATCATAAAGAGAAGCCCACTCTAAAAAAGTTTTCGATTGTTCATATTTGCTTCCGCCAATTAATATTTGACTTCCATAACGCTCATATTCCCTCTTCTTTAACCTTTCAAGTCTTATATCTTGCGGAACCCATAAGAATATAACAAGGTCAAAATAACTTTTAAAGTTATCACCCCAACCACACACTGCACCAGAAAGAATCCAGTTTTCATTAAGTAATAAATCTTTTTCAAGTATTTCTCTTCTTTTAGGTACTTCTCTTTGTTTAGTAAATTTAGTTGTCCAAAAGTAGTCATCGGTATCAAGATGTGTATGAGGTAAGACCTTTGATAATGAAGAACCGAGCGTTGAGGTACCAGAACCAGAAGCTCCCAATATGTGTATTTTTTCTTTCATTTTCCCCATCCTTAATCATAGGCTTCTTCAACTCTTCTGCCCCTTTAGTGGCATAGCAAATAGAGGTGATCACATAATTTGTTATGATAAAGATTTAACTTGATTGTTTGCATTTCTTTAAACGAATGTCGCGCCTTATTTCAAGAATTCCTATAATTCCACATACTAATACGCCAAACCCTAATATGCTTGTGAGAATCCAATTGTTTCCCCAACTAATAATTACACTACCTAAGCAACTTAGAGCAATAATGAATGCTCCATATTTTGCTCGCCATTTTTCTGATTTTAATGGTTTTTCACCTTTCAAAGTTATTCACCTCATACTAATTAGAAATTCTATGATTATTCTTCATCCCTAAGTATTTCATCAGTTTAAATCTAAAATCAAATCGTTAATGAATTCATAGCCTTCCTACAAAGCAAAGTTAAATTGCAAAGTGGATCGGTGAGTATGGATTATATTGATAATAATGGTGTGAATTTAGATGATGAATGGAATAAAGAGTTTTAGTCATAATAATAAGTAACGAAAAAAAGAGCTTCGTGGATTTTCAAAGTTCTTATTTTGTGTGCATTGATTGCTTGTCAGTTATTTGTAGTTTATTGAGAGAAATAGTGTTCGATAACCTTCCCCCTTTACATCCATAAGAAATTCACCAGCCAAAAAGGTAGGTATCCTTCTTGAAATACTACCTCCGTCATCTAATATCCATTCTTAAAATCATCTACATTCCAATTCCATTTTGCATTTATGGTATCCAAAAATTCTTGAATTCTTTCCTCTGATAAATCTTTTGCTCCGTTTAATTTATTGGCATATGATTTTAATACCCAAGTATCATCATAAGACTTTTTTGGTGCTTTCCATTGAACCCCAAATATATATTCCTTTTCATCTATCTTCACTTCAATTGACAGTATATTATGCCCCTGTAATATTAAATTTCGCATCTCCATAACCGTACCACCTCCATTAACAGATCAATATACGTATCCATTTCTACATTCGGCTAGCACACCCGGTTTCTATAATAAAAAATTCAACAAAAAGAGCATAAATCCTCCTTGATCAACACCCCTGTTTGTTTAAGTGTATTTACTAACAAAAACCCTATGAAAGACTATTTAACATTAAGAAATAAATCAAAATGTAAAAATGTTTTGACATTTAACAGGATAATGAATACAATATTAAATGTAAAATAGTTTTTACATTTTGCAAGGAGGGAACTGAATGATGGATTGGAGCCTTGTTTTGTTTTTAATGTTTTTTGCTATATGTATCATACTGATTGTGACGACTCTTGTGTCATTGCCTAAATTAGGTGATGAAAGGACAATTTACATTAAAATGAAAGCACAATCATACACGTTTACAGTTGTAATCGGTATAGTATTGTTAGAGATTGTTGAATCAATTTATATAACAACTTGGACAGACAGCTCTTACGAAGGTATAAGCCCGGTAAGTTTTCTTGTTACGATTTCGGTTATATATTTAATCTCATTACTATTCTCTAAGAAGAAATATGGTGGTTAAATGAAAAATCGTATTAGAGAATTAAGAAAATCAGTAAAGCTATCTCAGGAAGAACTGGCTAAACTTTGTAATGTAACAAGACAAACCATAAACGCGATTGAAAACGATAAATATGACCCTACTTTACAATTAGCTTTTAACATAGCCTCCGTACTGAATACCACAGTAGACGAGCTTTTCATAAATGATAAAGATAGAAAGTGATTATAAAGACCTTGTATCGAGGTCTTTTATTATGCACAATTCTTATTGAGCTAAATTGTCCCTTTAGCTTCACAACAAAAAAGTGCTGATCCTCATATACATAGTGATAATTGATAAACTGATTAGTTCCTCCCCAGAACACATACCAATCACCTTTTATCGGCATAATATATTTATTCCTTGTATATTTCTGATCAGTTTCAGGATGAGTGATAAAAGGAGCAAGAGACATACTGTAAATTGTATTATTTTCTCCGAAGGATACACTTATAACTTTTTCTCTGGCATTATCTAACCAAATATACTGTTTAATACCTTCTATTAAATTAGTAACCATTTCTAATGTATACGTTTCGACTCCAGCATTAAAATCTATTCCATATTCAATGAATTGTTGTAAAGGTACAATGTTTTTAAAATCAATTGTTGTTTGGTGATATAAGGTTGAATACATTCCTTTCAGAAAAGATTCTCCGAAATCCTCAGGTGAAACTTTAGATAATTCTGCTTGATTCTCCTTCAAACTAAACTCCTCCAATTCTTTATAAACCTACCTAATGTTGTTCTTATGCTGGAGATTTCCTTTAATAAATCTAGACTGTCTGGCAGTATGTACTTTTACAATATTCTTCATTCATTAGAAAAATCCTTCCTCCTCTAAACTGCCCGGTAGCTGCATAAAAAAAGAGCTGTTTACAGCCCGTGAAATAGGAGTAACAACCCTGTTGATCATTTATAAAAGTTCCTTATTTTTATTATAAGAGCGTTTTAATGAAATATAATTGATGAGGAACATCACTACACTTCCGAATAATATAAAGCCTATTAGTTCACTCCAAGCGCTAATACTTGAAGGCATATCAACCAATAGTAAATACAGTATAGTAAAAATAACAAAAAATGTAACTGTTTTAGTAAAAATAACTCTTAACTCTTTCCTATAAGCTACTTTTGTTGCAACCTCCGTATATTCAATACCAGCTGCAATATACCTTCCAAATATATAAAAAACGAATATGGATATGGCCAATAGTAAAATGATCTCTAAGTCTATAGAAACAAATTTGTTTAAAAACATTGTTAGTACAAGGAAAAGGAAAAGAAGTACCCCACCCTCCGCGAAGAAATATAGCATCCTTTTTTCCTTATATTCATCAACAGGCATTAAAAAAGAAATCCAGGATTTCATCAACTCTCTACCTCCCAAAATAATTCATCTAAGGTTTTATTAAGTTCTTTTGCTATTGCAACACAAAGATGAAGAGTCGGATTATATTCCCCCTTCTCAATCAATCCAATAGTCTGCCTCGTCACCCCCACTTTACTCGCTAATTGTTCTTGGGTCATTGAAATTTTCATCCGTGTAATTTTTACATTATTTTTCATACATTCCACCTTACCTATGTAAGATATAGTTTACATATGCAATTTATACCTTACATTAGATTTATATATAAAACAATATAAAATAAAGAAACAAGCTCTCTACAACCATTTGAGGTTTAACATTAAAAGGCATTAATCCATCTTCTTGTATCAACACCCCTCTAACTCTATTAGAAAATATAGAATTTAATCAGTTATTTTTGCCCATCCCATTAAGCAAAGCCCATGGGTAAGGTCTTTTATTTCCTTAAAGCCCGCATTTCTCTTTTTGAATCAAGATCCCAAAGTTAACATTCCCATGTCCTATTCCATACCTTATTAACTTCTTTTAAATTTGTATTATCGAAAGTTAATTTATAAATATCTGGTATATCCAGACCTTTCCAGAAATTAAAATCATATTTTCTATCAAAGTAACTCATTATAAGTACCATTAAATTCCCGTGTGTTCCTATTGCGATGTTTTTACCTTCATACGTTTTTAATACCTTCAATCCTTAAACACTTCTTTCCTCAGTGTATTTTTAATACACAATTCAGTTTCACCATATATAACCAATAGATAAAAAGAGAATTTTGAGTTCGTTTACATTTTGAAGCTACTAACCTACCTCTTTACTTCCATAGTTATTTCAACTTAAAAGGGCAATACTTCTTTTTGATTCAACAGCGTATTAGCCAATTAGAACTCCCTACCCAGAGTATCTAAAGTTAATACTTCCCTTTCGGATATACTTTTTTAAACCGTTCACATACAACTAACATATTTGGTGAAAATTCTAGATCGTATTCTTTTAATTCCTTAGTAAAAAAAATTTCATGTGCATCCCACCAAAAATGATAATCTCCCTCACCTTCTGCTAAAGAGAATTCCTCTGTTACCTCATTCATTGGGATAATTTCAACGGATTGAATTTCAGTGACGGCCACTGGCACATCCTGACCATCTAAAACAATATAAAATTCACCGATTTTAGGGAGCTCCTCTTTTTCTAACTCATAAAACACAAAGCCAGAAGTTGTTGCCGTCTTTTTTCCTTCAACAACTAAATCGGCCAACCAATCAGCGGAAGTCCCAAATTGAAAAGCCTCTTTGTATTCAATACCTCGCATATCTTCTTCAATGCAAAAGTCATTCCAAAATTGTTGTATCCTATTCATACATGATCATCCTTAAATTCAGTATTTTCTCTTTCGGTAATCGCTTTCATTACTTGTTCTCGAAACTTTTAACCAGTCTAATGAACCAGTACAAGATTATCCAAGGCAGAATGAACTTTGTAGCCCATTCTATTACATTAGGAAACAAATACGATATATTAATATTTAAAAATGAGAGTACTACAAAAAGTGCCAATAAAACTATGGTACCAATAATCAAATTTTTCATTATACCTACTCCCCCTTCTTATGGTTAAGGGAATATATTCGGGAAGATAAATACAAATACCTTTATCAACGAATCTGTCCTTAAAGAAAGAGCGCTATGTTTACTCAGCTCCTTAATGTAGTGAATATTCACCTTCGTCCAAGAATATTTAAATTAAATACTAACCTTGGATTTTATCACGCCTGAATCGATTACCAATCGAGGGGGCGACGTTGCTGCCAGCTTTTTAAGATCTTTATACAGTCATATTTTTTATTTCGAACGATAAATCTTTTACACTATGGACGTGCGTTTCTCTTTTTAATCTCATCACTTATTTCCATCAAGGTAAGCAAAATCAAAAAAAGCATCATAAAATTAACTAGTTCCTCTGTAAAAAATGCCAATATAGCAATTAACACAATCGAAAACCAGAAATATTTTCTGTTCATAAAATCATCCCCACTTTTCTTTATATACTTATAAATTCGACACTAAATAAGTGTCTTCCTTCTTCTGCTAACTTCTCCATTTAGGAGCAAAAAAAAGACTCAATCATTCATCTATATAAATTGATTGAGTCAATGAAAATAAATTTTTAATCCTTATCTTCTTTTAATGATTTACGTAATTTTTTTAGTTCTTCTGTTTGATCAATTATATTGTTATTCAAAACTCTTAAGGCATTATATATCGCAAAAATCCCTGCAAATAATAGACAAGCCAGCAATAAATCCATATTTCCCACCTTCTTTAGCTGATATTTAAAAGACTATATAGGATCATTGATATTTACGTAAAATATAGATTTGGTTTGGAATATTTCATGAATGCAGATAAAATAAAGAAAAACGAAAGGAATCAATCATATGAAAAATCAAATCGATGAATTAACTTTATTATTGTTATATTTAACCTCTTTTAAAGATGATTATGGATTAGGTGAAGCTCAAAGAAGTTGGAAGGGATATCCCTTTGAATCTCTAAATGAATTATCGGAAAAACGTTTCATTATCGATAGTAAACGTTCAAAATCTGTTTATTTAACAGATGAAGGTATCGAGGAAGCTAAGAAATTAATAGAGAAATATCATATAAAAGACCACTGAGGAAATTCTCTCTAAGGAGAATTCCTAAAAAAACCACTTTATTTCGCAATCCCCGCTGCTTCAACCTGTGTTCTTCTTTATTAATTTTTAGATGCCTTTATGATAAAGGTCGCAGGCACTAATTGGGCTCTTTGACTTGAATACCAACTTGAAGGGTTATCTGAATCGATGTTTTTAGGCAACACAACATCATCGATTACGTTTTCAATTGTGAAGCCAGTTTTTATCAGTGTATTAATATATGTACTTAGTTTGCGATGGTAGATTACAACGTTGTTATGCCATGCCTCATTGTATTCTGGACCCTCAATATTGTAAGATTTTCTAAAAATAAAGGACGACTGTGAATAAGTCAAACGATTGTGAATGGGATGCTCCCAACTAAAAATGAAAATACCACCTTGCTTTAAATAGCTATGTATATGTGACAATGTACGATGTAAATCAACTGTCCAACCCAAAGCATAAATAGAATAGGCAATATCGAAATAATCATGAGGTATTCCTGGATTTTCCTCCATTGGTGATTCAAATAATGATACTTTCCTCTGTTGATTGCACAATACGTTATATGCGGTATCTATTTGTTTTGTCGAAAGATCTAATCCCCATAGTTCTTTAGCACCTTGGTTACCCATATATTGCAACGAATGCCCACTTCCACACCCTATATCTAACACTTTACGATTTGTAATTGTATCAAATAATTTAAGGTGTGCTTCATTTAAAGAGTAGGGGCCATATTCAGGAAGAGCAGTTCTTCCAAAAAAACGTTCAGCTGACTTTTCCCAACTTGCTTTATTCATATTCAAAATTTCAGTCTTTGTATACAAGGACTCCACTTCCTTTAACTATTAAATAATTGAAACTTAATTCATTTTCTCTTTCAACTATTAGTTCTACAAAAAGGAATATAACCCCTTCTTTCGCTAATCTTCCCCCAATATTTTCATATGAAGTGCAACACAAAAAGACATTAATCCTTTTGGATCAATGCCGCTGTTAGCTCAATATTTATAAGCTTTCTTCCTAAACTAAGCTTTCTTCCCTATTTTATGATAAAGAGACATGATGATCCAAATAACAGTTGGTAAGGCGATTGCTCCGATAATCATTGCCGCTAATATGCTAACTGAACGGTCACCGGCGTATATCAATATAAAAACTGCTATTAGAAAGAAAAGGACTGGTATAGTTTTATAAAGATTAACTAATCCTTTCTTTTCTTTTATCTTCCATTTATTATTGTACGTTGCCATAACAGTCATAGCTGCTGGTATGGCAATGGCAGTAAAAACGATTGCGGTTGCAATAAGTATAAATTGCAATATGCCAGAGCTTATCATTGTTCCAACCCATATAAGTAGTGTGATTAAAACGACCGGTATCGAAAAATAACTTAAAGATCGAGCTGAACTTTCATACTTTTCAACAGCAGTGTCCCGGTCACTATAAATCGGTTTTGTATTGGGTTTTGCTCGAAATAAATGTATATCTCCTGTTGAGGCAACATGTGTCCATCCAGAGGCTGAAAAAAGGTCAAAATATTCATCATCTTCTTTTAAAGATCGATAATCGACACTGTAGATATAATCTGAGCTTTCTCCTTTTTTTAGTGTATAACCCATAAACTTAAAATCACTGACATGCCATCCCTTCAAAGAATACCGTCGTAATTTCTCCATGTCTTTATCCTCAGCAAAAGCTAATCCCTCTGACACTATATACTTTGTTTGCCTCATTCTTCTCCCTCCTTCAATCCCATTTCTGCTAATTGAATCATCTGTTTTCGTATTATTACATCTTCCTCTAATACTTCTCTGCCCTTGTCAGTAAGCAGATACGTTTTACGCCTTGAATCCGACCCATCATACAAATAAATCCATTCTTGTTTTAATAGCTTTTTGATAATCGTGTACATGGAAGCAGGCCCTACATTAATTGCCCCATTTGTTGTTTCTTCAATTAAATTCATAATTGCGTAACCATGCCTTGGCTTAGTTAAAGCAGCCATAATATAAAACATTGAATCAGTTAATTGTTCCGTTTTCTTCAAGGTATCACCTTCTATATCCTTTTAAGATATATCATAATGTGATATATCTATTTAAGTACAATATATCACTTTGTGATATATATGTCCATACTTATATCACAAAACGATATATTAAAGTTTGATAATTGACCTTTATAATCAAAAAGGGTCCATATAAATCGTGCTTTGTTTTCGAATATATAATTCTTAATGGAATATGACAAAGGAATGTATCAGAAAGTTTTGTAACACTGAGGATACATGATCTTTTTTCATTAGAGTTATTAATTGTGTTATTTCCCTTTTAGGAAGTGAGATCAGTGAAATTTTTGTATTAGATTAACTAAAAACCGACTCTAATTAAAATGAGTCGGTTTTCTATTTTGTATCATCTTAAACTAAAGCCCCCGTTAGTGGAACAAGTGTATGTTCTATTGGATTTTGACATTAGTAACCACAATACCAATTAAAAGCCATAAAAAATATATTGCAAATATGTAATAGAAATAACTGTCTGGAACTAAAGGAAAAAAAACAGATATAATACCAAGTCCAATTAATAATATGCCCGCATACTTTGAAAGTTTCTTTTTATCTTTTACTTGACCTTCCACATATCCTGCTAAAATATGAACTTTTCCCTTTCCCCAAATGAAATATGCAAGCAAAAAATGAAACCCTGCAATGATAAGACCAACATAAAGCTCCATCATTTCTCCTCCTTTTATCCGGCATTTGTATTATATGTCTTTATAATATTACTTCTTCCGCTAACTTGCCCCATTTGTTTCTTAAGCAATTCAGCAATAAAGGGCATTTATCCTTATTTGATCAAGCCCCCGTTAGTTCAATATGAAACTGTCCCAAATAGCTTCTTCCACTACAAAATATTCTTCATGGGAGTATGCAGCTAATATGCATTTATCCTTATGGTAAAACATTAAGTCTTCTGGCAGTTCAGGACTATTCCAATCAAACAGGGAATGACAACGCTCTTTCAAAAAGTCTCTTGTAGCATTATTCATTTTAAAATAATAAACATATGCTGTATCTTCAGAAAGTCTTGTAGTTTCCCATTCTTTTTGTATTCGTCTTTCGATTAAATGTTCTTCAATATCGATTATCAAATTATCAATAAAGGCAAGACGCTCTTCTTCAAATTTCAACAACCGCCCATCTTTCACAAAAGCAAAGCGATTCTCTAACAAAGTTAACGAAGTCGATGTACCAAAAGAAGATGTTTTACAATCAATAAAAATGGGGATTAGTCGATCGGTAGAAGAACAACGACCTAAGATAAGGAAAAAATCTATTTTAAAGACTTGGATTATGACAACTGCTGCTGCGGTAACCCTGATGTCTTCTAGCTTCATCGTCCCTTCTTTTTCAAGAGTGTTGGCGGATGCACCAATAATCGGAGGTTAGTATGCAAACTTTAACGATATGGTTGGGAGGAACTTAGAAAAGCAAAATCTGGTGAAGGAGCTCAATCAGACCTTTACAAGCAATGGTGTAGATGTTGCGTTAACAAGTGCATACTATGACGGATATCTAATTGGAATTACGTTTGATGTGAAAGGGAATCTCCAGGAGGATGTAGATGGCTATTATTATGCATTATATGAATTGTTTAATGGTGACCCGCTAGCCGATGAGACAAAGGAAACGACTACTTTGACAAAAACGAAAGATGGATATACAGGACATATCCGAATTGTTTATCCATATAAGGACCTGCCTAAAATTGATACCATTCCCATTTCCTTTGAAGAAATAGGAATGAACAAAGGCAATTGGCAATTTGATGTACCTGTGCAACAAAACCCAGTCGAGGAATACGTGTCTGAAAACAAAGAAAGCACGAATCCAGAGGGCGATGTGGTATTTAAAGTGGATTCCGTAAAATCCTTAATTCTCATATGTTTTATTGATTTTCATCTCTTCTTTCTTTGATATGGTTCCTTTGCCCAATCATAGAATGAAAGAAGTACGAATGCTATGAAACTCACCGCTATGTTTTCAACCCAATTAATCTCTTTTTTAGTAATATAATCCCAACTAATTGATATTACAAAATAGATTATGGGGAAGCTAATGTTCTGTTTAAAAATATTGATTTAGCCACCAACTTTCATTTATTCATTTTGTAGATAATTTTCGTTTGGTGTTCGCTGATAATAATATCTTTGTATCCCTGCTTAAATCGACGTCCCTGTTACTTGAATAAGATATTATATTTTCAATCTTGCTTTGATCTAAGAATTATTCTATTCTCACTATATTTTGAACAATAATACTTGCAATCTCAGATTTTGATAATGTCCCATCTACAATGAGGTCTGAATTCGGCTTTGTCGTATTTAACATATCTAGATACCCCTGCCTTCCTCTATGAATGTAGTTATCTAAATCCAGCATTATATCCTCGCCAGAACTATCTTTAAAGTCTCGAAGTATTCTCCGTGCCATTGCTATGTCCAGTGGCGTATCAATAAACACTGCAAAATCAATTAATTCTCTTGTTTTAGTATGTAAATAAGCAAATGGGAAATCTAAAATGATGTAATCTAGTGGTTCAATAACTAACTTCTTTATATCTCTAATGAGTGGCGATAAGTCCCAAGCATCAGGATTACAACCATTATCAATCCACTCAATAATATTATCAGGGCTATTAAAATCATAATCATCAAAAGATATTGTTTTACTATATTGCAACCGCTCTTTTAGGTATGAGGTTATTGTTGTTTTGCCACCACCCGAAACCGCAGCAATTGAAATCACAAACGGAAATTTCCTTTTCATAAATTCCTCCAACTTTTCGAATGTCTTATTTCGACTATTTCTGATTGATCTAATCTGTCCTGTTATTTTCATAATGATTTCGACAAAAAAGGGGAAGAATCCTTTTTTCGCTAACCTGCTCCTTTACTTGATTAAGGAGCTCCATATAAAAGTAAATCAATCCTTCTTGAAACACCGCCCGTGTTAACTCAAAATTTTGAACACTACGGAGCAAATTCGATTTGACCAGTAAGCAATAAGATGATGGCAATTAACCAGTAGATGATTTCAGATAAAGAAAGGATTAAGGCTATAATAGGAATTAGATTGTTTTCTGTTTTCTTCACTATCCCTGCTATAGATAAATAAACACCGAATATAGTAAGAGAAAGTATTATATAATCACCATACGTATTCCCTGTATTGGCTATTCTTGTAGCTGGTACAAAAACAATAAAGAAGCAAATTACCCCAACGATAAGAGAAACATAACTAAGAATACTGTACTTCTTAGTTACAGCAGTTTGGATTCCCAAATATACACGTCCTTTATAATATGAATTGTCTGTCAGTATATAATACTATTTATTCGTCACCTTCCATTTAAAGCCTTCTTCCGCTAAACTGCCCTTTTAGCCGCATAAAAAAAGAGCCAATTAAAAGCCCATAAAGTGGAGTAAATCCTATTAGTTCAATATTTCTTACAAACTTTGTGGAAGTTTTACTCTATATCCTGTATGTTAGAGCATCGCTTTTTAAGTTCAGTAATAAACTCTTTTTTATCCCTAGGTGAAATTTTTATACTTCCATAAAATGTTGTTTTATTGAAAATTTCAATCGCATCCCTTGATGACAATACTTTATGTCCTGAAAAAATTGCAGTTGTAGGTGATACCTTTGTTATATTTTTGTATGGAATTCGATATTTAAAAGGCCCACCTTTTATAAAAAGATAATCTTTTTCGAAAATATACTTAGCTGAAAAATTAGTCCATAAAAGAAAACTTATCACAAGGAGAAATGTTGAAATCAATACTATAACAGCTATTAAATTATTTCGAACTTCTTCAATGAATAATGGAAATAATGAGCCCGAAGCAATGATGAGTACCACGAGCATCATAAAATTAACAAAAAACGCATCTACTTTTGAACGAAAAACCATTGAGTAAGCGCACCTCCAAATTATATGTATGCAAGAAACTAAAGATTGCTCTCAAATATACTAATATTATACTTAATTGATAAATTTATAACGATCTCTTATCAACTTCATTATCTCAATAAGATAACCTTATTGAACTAACATGCCCCTTTTCTTCCATAAAAAATTCAACGTAAAAAGCATTATTCCTCCTTAGACCATTGCTCCCATAAGTTTAATTAAGTTTCTTCACAAACTTAATACGTTTTTATTCAATATAGGAATGCTCCCTGATATTTTGAGCGAAACTCTTAATATTCCTTACTTTCGAAAAGTATCAGCAACTATATTACTAAATTCTCTGAGGTAGTAAAGGTAATTATCTCCGCCATAGTTATATCGTTTGTTATACATCTTCGCAACGACCACTCTGTATTCAGGAATGACAAGGACAGTTGGACCTGTTATCCCTATTATTTGATAGGATCCTTCTGGAACCCTATCACCGAGCTCACTATGGGCAGCTGGAATTCCCTTTACATACCAAAACAAGCCATTTTGAGGAAGTTTATGATCTTTGTAAAAAGGGCTTTGGACTTGTATGGCAATTTCAATCACTTCGCTTGGAACAATTTGTTTACCCTCTGCAAACCCTTTGTTTAAATGAAGATTACCCCATTGGGCAAACTCCCGAGTAGAAGTATGTAAGTTTGACTCCGTTCCATCATCAAAATTCCCCAAATTGAATGAACCTTCCGAATCTGGATCATCAATTTGTTTAACTAATGAATCATTCTCTGTCGTTTGCCAGGCTGTTTCTTTAAAACCTAAAGGTGAAAATACCCTTTCTTCTAAAAGGTCTGGAAAATTCATATTAAATAGACGGTTTACCAGCCTCGTCATCATTAACACATTGATTCCTCTATAAGCCCAACCTTGCCCTGGTTCAAACTCTCGATAAATAGTACCATCCTCTTTTTCATGTAACCCGTGTGAGTAAGTGACTAATTGCCGTATTGTGGTTTTTCCGAGCAATTGTTTATCCATTTCCTTGAAGTAATCTATCGCGTAGTCATCAAGGCTTTTGATTTTCCCCTCATAAAGAGCATATGCAACGACTAAACCAAGGTAGCTCTTTCTTGCAGAAGCAACATTAAATTGCGAACATTGGGTAATTGGAGCTGATTCAGGAGAATTAGAATGATAACCATCATAGTGTTCCAGTATTACTTCGTTATCTTTTAAAATATATAATGAAGATGCACTGCTTCCGTTTTTTTTCTTTATTTCGTCTACCCAGTTAATTAAGTTTTCAAGTTCCTCCAAATAAAACATCTCCTTGATCTCCCGCTAAACTGCCCTTTACTACCATAAAGAGTTCAACGGAAAAAGACATTAACCCTTCCTGGTTCAAAGCTCCATTTTTTTTTGAAAACAAATTATTTTTAAATCTATTTATCTACGTTATTGCTTCTCTCATTATTCAGAAGATAAATCTTTTTAAGCGTTGAATTTATATTATTTAAAGCAATAAGAATAACACCCAGCATAACAAATGTTACTATTTCCCCAGTAAACCAGGATAGTATTCCTAAAATTACAGCATAAAGTATATATAGCGAATTACTCATGTATTCAATATCCTCCCAACCAAAATAATTTAGTTATTCAAAAATTCTGTTTAATTGTAAAATCAGATTGAATCCTTATTAAGCTAACTCGCCACGTTTCTACAATAAGAAATTCAACAAAAAGAGCATTAATCCTGCTTGGATCAACACCCCGATAGTTTACAATTATCAGCAACCTCTGTTAAGTTATCTAAAAACTTTGATTATGTGTAAAAATTATACTTTGACATCGTAAAAAGTATGGAGATTATTTCAAGTAAAATAAAAATGCCATTTGATATTTTATTTCAACTTATTTATTCATTGAGTTCATTAACTGGAAGAAGTATTCAGGTTTATGAGTCTTATTTAGGCTATACCAAGAATCTAATGTATCTGGTGCAAATACATCTAATTTTTTCAGTACTTCCATCGCAAATTCTAGTGGAGCTATTCCTGATGCAGTAACTAAATTCGCATTAGATACCACAGATCTCACCTCATAGAACTTTTCTCCTTTATAGTTAGGACATACCATTTTAGTGTATTCTAAATTATTACTTGTATGCTTTCTACTATTTAAGTATCCCA
The DNA here is from genome assembly GCF_058267535.1 of Pradoshia sp. Z5_111. Lineage (NCBI taxonomy): Bacteria > Bacillati > Bacillota > Bacilli > Caryophanales > Bacillaceae > Pradoshia > Pradoshia sp. Z5_111. The sequence continues at coordinate 230,864 of NZ_JBZCPQ010000005.1, read as the reverse complement.
TATTCGCAAGGGCCTCAATTGCACCACAAATTGCAGCAACAATAGTGCCAAGCTTTAAAGCTTGGCCAATCCTTTCCAAGATAGGTTGATGAATTTCTTCATTCCAAGTAGTCCCTCCTGGTAAAATTAAAAGATCTTTACTCTCAAGAGTACATTCATCAAGGGAAATATCTGGTTTTATGCTCAGTCCTCCCATAGTAGTAATCATTTCTTTATTAGCTCCTACTGTAATTACCTTTAAAGGTAATAAATCTTTTTTAAAATATCTTCCTGAGTTTAGTTCAGCAATTAAATATCCATATTCCCAGTCCGACATTGTATTAAATACATATAGAAAAACTCTTTTTGTTTGCATCTAATAACACTCCAATCATAAATTTTACACATCAAAAGCAATCTCACCTAAAAGAACATACGTTCCCATACAGATAATCGTATACCATATTTAACCAAAAGTCTATTTCTTATTCAACTAACCTGCTCCCTTAGCTACATAAAAAATGGCTACTCAATAGCAGCCTTAACTAAAGGATTCAATTTTCATTTTAATTTCTCAGGATTCATAATCTTTATTGACAACACATCTCCGCAATTCAAGCAAACATTGTATATTTTTCTCTGAACCGATAGTAATTTTTTTATCTAAGGGACGAAGATTAATATAATCTATATTTATTCAATACCACTTACTATTAAGTTAGCTCTTTCAAAAGGTTGATAGGTTTCAACATAAATGTCTTCTGATAGCATCCAATCATTTTCCCACCTATCACGTGCTGTTTCTCCGTCTCTTTCAAGACCTCGTGAAAGCCTTGTTTCTCGTGGGCATTCAACCCAAACCGTAAAATCATACTTATTAAAAAATTCCTGACGTATTGCGTAAACACCTTCTATTATGACAATCCCGCCAATCGGTACAGTATGCCATTCTGTTAAACCATCCATTGCCCAATCATATCGCTGATAATGGCCTTCTTTATTTTGAGCTATGGGTTCAAGAACCTGATTTAAAACACGCCTCCAATCATAATCTGCACCTATAGGCTTGTTCTTTGGAAGTGTTTTTAGAAGTTGAGAAGATGGTAAATAAAAATCATCCATATGCACAACAGTCGTATTTAATAATCTATCTTTCAGCTTACTAGCGAGTGTGCTTTTTCCAGAACCACCACAGCCGTCTATCCCAATTAACAAGGTTGATTGTTTTTGAGGAACTGAATTGATTATCCTAACCAATTGTTCAAAATCATTACTGCCTTTAAGAGTTTTATCATGCATAACATCACCACCCTAAATTGGAAAACTGTTTTGTTAATCCTTCTTCCGTTAATAGCCCCTTAGCTGCATAACAAAAAAGAGCTGGTCACAAGCTAGCTCAAAAAGGATTCACGAATTTTTCTTTATTTATTGTTTAATCTCATAAACTAGAATATCAAATAATTTTTCGTCAACATAAAGCAATATTGCCCATTCCCCCGGCTCTGGTATTTTCACACTTGAGGGTATATGTGCATCTGCCCCGTTATTTTCTCCACCAAGCCCCTTTGTCCAACCATCCGTTAAAATTTGGTGGACAGTTTCAGTTTCTTTATGAAATCCAACAACAGTTAACTTTGCCTGATTAACATTTTCAATTCCCCAAAGATGCCACATCCACTTTTGACCATCTAGGCTTGGCATATCTGCACCTATAACACCTGATTTGTTTTCATTTCCAACCATTCCTCTGTCACCAAATTCTACAGCTTTTCTATCCCAATCGATTTTTTCAAAATCACTTTCTCGAACAAAATCAGGAATATCATCAGGTAAAATTGTCTTACTATCAACTGTTTTTTCTGATGTACAACCTACAGCAATAAAAAACATACTTAAAAAGATCACCATCATAGTCATTCTTCTTTTCACAGAATCACTCCTTGGAAATTTTAGATTCTGATTTCTCTAACCCAACTTAATCTTCCACCATTAAAGAACCCCTCCCTTTTGATAGATTTATCTAGATTTTCGAATCATTTATTACCTTCAATTCTAATGTGTATGGAATAATTTGTAAAACTGGTTTTGGTAGATCAATTTTTATTCTTAACTTATGTTCACTATAAGACCAAAATGCCGCTTACCAAACTTTGATTCCATTGCCCAGTAGCATAACCCATAAGCTATCCTCATTATTTCTATAAAGAAAAAGACATCTTAAAGATATCTCTATTTCACTGCTATTTTTAGAACCATCAAATCCTCATCATAATATCGGCCATTATCCTTTAAGGCATTTCTTTCTTTACCATAAACCTCAAATCCCAATGACTTATATAATTTCTTTGCATAGTCATTATCAGATACAACCGTTAAATTGATTTGCTCCAATCCTTCAGAGTTCTTCGCTCTACTGATAAGTTCATTCATTAATAGTTTTCCTAAACCCTGACCTCGATTGCCTGGAGCTATGTACATTCCATAAACATTCCCTTTATGCCTGGTTTTGAGATTATCCTCACGCATAAAGGTAACAATACCAACTAAAGATTTTCGATTATCAAAGGCACCTAATATGTACTTGTCCCTTGTTGGTTTTATTCGTTCCTTTACCATTTCTAATGAAAATCTCTCCTCTCTTTCATAGTTTGAACCGTATGCTTCCGGGTTCATTTTTAATGCATTCAATCGCACTTTCTGATATAAATGAGCATCGGACTCTTCTAAAATACGAATATTTATCACTACTCACTCCTTTAACATGAAATTTGTATAATCCATTCTATTTGTCACTCCTAATCTCCTTCTTTTCTAAAACAACACTTTTAATCTACAAAAAAGCTTAAACCCTTAATCTTACTGGGCCTAAGCTTTGCAAAGTTTCACGTATCATTTCCTCTCCTTCTAGAAGGAAATATACTTCATGCACCTTTCATATTCAAGCCATCCCAAATGTAACTCCCTGTTCCTTTAGCAGCTTTCTATAAGCGATACTCAATCGGTCTCAAACTAGATGCAATTCAGCCTGGAGATCAAGCGGCAGCAATTCTAGTTTTTGATTTTCAACGATAATCCACATGGTCATTTGAAGTTTACTTCACCAAATTTCTTACTAATATCGGTCATTTCAACAGCATATAGAGGTTGTCTCAACGGGTATCACCTCCGCTTCCTATTTCTCTTTTTTGCTTAAGCATTGCACGGCTCTAATGATGCCACTGTATCCCGTACATCTGCATAAGTTTCCTGCCAGGCCTTCCTTAATTTCACATTCATTCGGAGAAGGATTCTCTGCCAACAGACTTTTAACAGCCATGATCATTCCGGATGTGCAATACCCACACTGAAAGCCGCCTTCCTGCAAAAAAGCTTGCTGAACCTCATCCAGGCCATCAGTTCCGACACCCTCGATGGTTTGGATTGTTTTCCCGTTCACTTGAAAGGCCATCAATAAACAGGAATTTGCCAATTCGTCGTCCACCAATACTGAACAGGCACCACACCTGCCAATTCCACAGGAAATTTTTGTACCTGTCAATTGCAGGTCGTTTCTCAGTATATCAATCAACATATCTGTCGGGTTAACCTCCAAATCGTATGAGTTTTTATTAACGGTTATATGAAGGGGCATTTTTTGTTGATCATTCACGTATATGAAGGTTTGAAGCTCATCTTTTTTTACACCCATTCAATCATCCCCCTTAATTCAATAGCTTCTAATAGTTCTTCAGAAGAAATCGGAAGTGTTCTGATCCGATATCCGATTGCATCATAAACGGCACTGATGATTGCCGGTGTAATCGAAATGGTCCCGATTTCACCAACACCTCTGGGACCGTAAATATCCCCTTCATACAGTTGTTCAATCGCAGTTATATTTGTCTCAAAAGGAACATCAGATATACCAGGAATTAAGTAGGTATCGAAATTTTTTGTTACATATTGTCCATCTATCATCTTGGCTTCTTCCATAAGCGTATAGCCCAGTGACATTACTCCTCCTCCTTCGATCTGGCCACGGTAACCATTCGGACTGACGACTGGCCCTGCAGCAATCACATGTTCCACCCCGGTGACCTTAATCTTTCCTGTTAAAAGGTCTACCTCCACATCCACTTTTATGCCACCGAATGAATATAAAAAATGGCCACCTGTTACGGCATCGGGTGTTGTCGGAAAATGAAAGCTCGTTAACACGGTGGAATCCTCAACTAATTTTTGAGCCAATTGTTTAAAGGTAATCAATGGTCCAGCATCACTATTTATCTGCCAAATACCTCCTGAGCCGATGTATAAATCCTCCACAGGTATCCCTGTAATGACAGAAGCATTATGGCAAAGCTTATTTTTGAATCGCTCCTTCATCCGTTGTACCGAATGCCAAACCATGCTTGTTCCCCGCGATGCAGTCGAGGAACCTGATACAGGTACGAGCGCTGTATCACCGATTATGATTTCAATATCATGTTTTTGACATCCGATCTCTTCCACTACAATATTTTCAATAACCGAGAGCAGCCCTTGTCCGCACTCTTCAAAACCAAAGGAGATTTCAATTTTCCCTTTTTGATTCAATCCTATTTTTCCTCCGGCCGCATCCAATCGACCGAACCCTAATCCTCCACCATGCATGGAAATGGCAATACCGCTGCCTTTTCGTTTCAAAGCGGAGTCAGCTTTTGACGTTTTTTCCTTTTCATACTTACTTTGCAGAAATTCAAGTACATCTGCCGCTCCACTTGTTGGTGCAATTCTCTGTCCTAGCGGACCCAAATCAGTCGCCTTCCTCAAATTGACCCTTCTGATTTCGAATGGATCGACCTGCAGAAACGAAGCGAGTCGATCCATTTGTCCCTCTAATGCAAATGTGATTTGATTGCCGCCAAAACCTCTGAATTCCCCAGACAAGCCATTATTGGTAAATACAGACCAACCTTCCGTGTCTATGTTTGGGATACTATAAGGGCCAGTAGCATGTTCAACGGCAAAATCAAGGATGGCGGGACCAAGGGTTGCATAAGCCCCCGTGTCTGCAATGATGCGAGTTTTATGGGCCAATATCCTCCCATTTGTATTCGTGCCAGTTTTCATTGATATTTTCATAGGATGTCTTTTTAAGCCTGCATGAATGGATTCCGTTCTGGTATTGTGGATTTTAACCGGACACCCGGAAACAAGTGCAAGCAGCGCCCCATATGGCTGAATATTTAATTCATCCTTTCCGCCGAATGATCCACCCATCGGACTTGATATAATACGAATCATGCTCTCCGGTAATCCTAAAATTCTCGAAAGCTGAAACCGATCCTTAAATCCGTGCTGAGTACCAGCATAAACAGTGATTCCTCCATCATCCTCAGGTACAACAACACCGCCTTCTGTCTCCATATAAGCATGCATTTGTCTCGGAAGCTCATAGGTTTCTTCTACAATCATATGGCAGTTCTCAAAGGCAGCCTCTGTATCACCATTTTGATAAGATGCGTGATGAAGAATATTACCTGCCGAGTGAAGCTTGATGACATCCTTCTGCATTGCTTTTTCCGGACAATCCAAGATTGGCAGTTCCTCGTATACTACTTCTATTAGCTTTACTGCTTCTTCAGCAATAGAAAGAGAACAGGCAGCCACTGCTGCCACTGCATCTCCCACGTAGCGCACCTTTTCCTCACACAGTACTGGCTGATCAGGTATGACAATTCCAAATCGGTTCATCCCTGGGACATCCTTATGTGTAATGACCGCCTTTACTCCAGGCAGCATCTCAGCTTTTTCGGTGTTAATGGAGGTTATTCTAGCATGGGGAAATGAACTTCTCAGTACTTTGCCATATAACATATTGGGAAAAGACAAATCCGTTAGATACTTTAGGCTACCTGTTACCTTTGATAAGCCGTCCGGTCTGACTCTTCCCTCTCGTTCCGCTTTATTGAACTTCATTCCTCCTCACCCCCTCCTATACAATTGCATCTGAGCGAAGTCCGTTTTTCAGCTCAGCAATTATAAGATTAGCAGCTACCTTTTTTCGATATTCAGCTGTCACAAAAGCATCGTTAACAGGCTTGAATTCATCACAAATCGTACGATATACCGCTTTCCAATCAATTTTTTCTGGTTCCTTCCCTCTTAACAATGCTTCTGTTCGTTCTAATAAAATCGGTTTATTATCTCCTCCGCCAGCCGCAAGTCTTACTTCACTGACTGTTCCTAAATCGGTTTTCACTATCATGCCGGATACAGTAACGATGGCAGCTATGAAGGATTCTCTTCTGCCTATTTTCTTGAAAAATGAATTCTTAGCAGGTGAATCAGACATAACAGGTATTACGATCTGTATAAGCAGTGCATCCTTATCCCTTTCACCTTGTTTAATCCATTCCCATAGATTGATTTTTTTCTCTCCATAGGGAGTAAAGAATATAAGGTCGGCTTTCATCGCCAATAATAAAGGGATAAGGTCTCCTATTCCCCCCATTATATTTCCACCAATAGTGCCCCGGGTACGAATAGCTGGAGAAGCAATTAATCGAACAGCATCATCAATTATAGGAAACACTTTTTTGATAATCGGATGCTTACGACACTGAGCTAAGGTGGTGAAGGCTCCTATAACCAACGAACTCTCTTCATCAAAAACGTGTACCTTTTTTAATGAAGAAATCGAATCTAAGCTAATAAGATGTTCAGGCCTACGATGATCGTTTTCCCACCCAATTTGCAGCAAAGTTCCTCCAGATATAAAACACGCATCCGAACCAAGCCGTCTCATTTGTTCCACTGCACCTTCCATGGTATGGGGCAACCAAACTGTTGGAGATTGCAATTTGGATTGTTCATTGTGATCAATCACGTATACCCTCACCTCTTTTCTCTTAAATGGTGATATATTGTTAGTTTCATTTACATTTCATGTTATATTAATTAACATATTAACAATTTCTCCATTTCCTGTCATTGTATGTTTTGCACTATTCTTTCTTTTTTTATAGTCAATTTAACTAAACTAAAGCATGAATTTATGGTTCTTCCCTCCCGCAAGCAAGCGGTAACCGTAATGAGAGGAACCCGAACTCTTTCCTGCCTATAAATACATACCATTAGCTAATACTGTGTAAGGATATCTAACATTCATTTCCAATTGTATCTTTACAGTAAGTGTTGCTATGAAGGGAATTCGTAAAGTAGCATTTAATGTGTAAGAACATGCAGCGATGATACATATTTCGGATAAGGCTTATCCCCTCCGCCCAACTGTCATCAAATCCTCCTTTACCATCAATTAATCATTCAGCAAATCAACTACGTTTTCTTACGAAAAGACGCTAATTTGTATTTACACAAATAGAAGGCCAATGGCTGCCAAGCAAACGTCAGCCATCATTTCCATGTGCATTCCACCTCCTTAACCGGAGTAATTATTTCTTTTATATGGAATATCCATGTACAAAATGACCATTATAAAATTGCAATGCAGGCAGAAATGACTCATATGCTTTTGACAACGAATCTCACAAGATACATTGCCTATAAATTAAATAAAAGAGGACCCTTTATTGGTTTCAAGGCCCTCTTCTTAATATCTCTGACTATGATTAAATGAAGCTATTTCTGGATTTTCACGGAAGTGTATACATCGGGGAGTGTTTCATAGTGTTTCCATAAACCTTTCTTACACCTTTGATGCACCTTACCGGGGCATAGGTGTGGGATAGATGCTTCATAGGTGTTTTTCCACACCTTTCTTACACCCTTGATGCACCTTTATCGGGGCATAGGTGCGGGATAGCTGTTTCATAGGTGCTTTACCACACCTTTCCGACACCCTTGACGCACCTTTACCGGGTCATAGGTGTGGGAAAGGTGCTTCATAGGTGTTTCCCTACACCTTTCTTACAACTTTGATACACCTTTACCAGGGCATAGGTGTGGGATAGATGCTTCATAGGTGTTTTCTCACACCTTTCCTACACCCTTGATGCACCTTTACCGGGGTATAGGTGTGGGATAGATGCTTCATAGGTGTTTTCTCACACCTTTCCTACACCTTTGATGCACCTTTACCGATCCACCATTTATCTATTACTTTTATGTACAAGCCCAATTCCAACATTCTCATAATCTTCTGGTGTATCAATATCCATTCCCCATATACTTTCTGAAAAATCAATTAATTTAAGACAGTCTTTATTACTATTGATGATACTTCGTCCACCTTCATCACCCTTTATGTTCGCAAAATGTTCAAACATGTTGCGGTTAAACAAAATTGGGTGTCCTTGCTTTCCTGCATAACGGGGTCTGACAATGCAAACACCATTATCCTTTTCATTCTCATATTCAGTTAATAACGATTGGACTACCTGTTCATGAACAAATGGCTGATCCCCAAGAAAGATGATGACTGCATCGACTTGGTTGGCCAATGTTTTTATTCCGAGCTTAAGAGAAGACGCCATCCCGCTTTTATAGTCTGGATTATAAATAAATGTAATTTGCGGGCAATCCATCATAACAGTTTGAATTTCTCCCATATAATGTCCTGCAATGACGACAATCGGATCTAATTTTTGTTGCAGTGCCTGTGCTATAGAGTGATAGATGATTGGAGCTCCGTTCAAGGGTAAAAGCAGCTTTGGCGTCCCCATTCTAGTCGACATTCCTGCCGCCAATATGATAGCTCCTGTTTTATTAGCCATGTATTCTCTCCTTGCCATGCAAAAATCGGGGGATGCGCGCTGCTCTTACACTCATTAATTCCGATACTATACTAATGGCTACTTCATCGCTTGTTTCTGCCCCGATATCCAAGCCGACTGGTGAATGGATTGGTCCGCTATCGAGCCGATAGCCGATGTTGGCAAGCATTTCATTCGTTCGGTAAATCGGTCCAAGCACCCCAATATATCGTGGATTTCTTTTAAGCGCGAGCCTTAAAGCCGCTTCATCCTTTGCTTGCTGATGATTCATTATAATCCACCAACTATCCTGAAGCTGTCCCTCTTCAATTTCTTCCGGTTCTTTAACGAGATGAACGGCATTCGGAAAGTTTTGATTTTGATTTAAATGCGAACGGATATCTAAAACGGTGACCATAAATCCGGCTCTTTTTGCCAAATCTACGACCGGTATAGCATCTCGACCTGCTCCTGCTATAATTAGCTGTTCGCTCGGTTTTATCGAATCAATAAAAAAACGCCTACCATCTTGCAGAAGAATTTCTGCTCGTGCTTGTCTATTTTTGACTATTTTTGCTTGATTGACCACTTCTGTAGGGATTGAATCATCCCCAAACAAATCTCCGTTTTCTTCCACTAACATAGATTTTCCAGAATTCATATCAACCAAAATGGTGAAGGCTTTTTCCTCAGACAACAATTCATTTACTTTTTTCCAAAAATCATCCTCTGGGAAAATAGGAAGAAATAAAAATTCCAGATTACCTTTACAGCCAATGCCTAAGCTCCAAATTTCACTTTCACTCAGGTCATATTGGTGAGTCATCGCCGTTTTTGTTTCGAATACTTTTTGTGCCCATTCGTATAAATCACTTTCCAAACAGCCGCCGCTGATTGTCCCGTACATTTGTCCATCAGATGTCATGACCATCTTCGTTCCAGGCAATCGATATGCCGAGCCTTTCACTTCCGCCAGAACGACTAAAACTACCTGTTCTCCGCGTTTCCAGGCTAAGGTAATTTGGTTAAACAGCTCTTGAAACTCATGTAATCGAGACATTCATCTTCCTCCTTAACCAAATTTCACAAAAAGTGGAAAGTTTATTAGATTATGATAGCAACCACACTATAAATATGTCAATTCTGTTAAAAACAGTAATTCTATTTGCAGGTTCATAGTTTTCTTAACCGCTTAATTGGGATACAGGAGATTTATACATAGTTATTTCCAGTACACTGCTGTCTCTTTTCTCATAAACAATTCATCTATTTCATATTTTATGTTTAACACTATTTATATAGGGAAAATAATTTTATTGAGGACTATTCCGGTTCAGAAGCAGTGGCTGAACGGTGCCTCAAATTCTTTATAATACTACGAATGGAGGAGACATGAAGAATATTTTTAAAATAGCCAGTGCATTTATGGGAATTATCATAGGTGCCGGTTTTGCATCAGGACAAGAAATTTTACAGTATTTTACTAGTTTTGGAATGAAGGGAACGATTGGAGCCTTTCTCTCGATCCTATTGTTCGGATATTTGGGAATGGTTTTAACTAAGCTGGGCAGCCGGCTTCAGACAGACTCACATAAGGAAGTTATTTACAAAATCAGTGGACGTTACCTCGGCGTTCTCATCGATTCTATCCTCGTATTTATCCTTTTTGGAATTGGAATTGTCATGATTTCTGGTTCAGGGTCTATTTTCAATCAGCAGTTTGGGTTGCCAAGTTTCGTTGGCATCATTATCATGACGATTCTTATTTTAATCACAATCCTTTCCAACGTAGACCGGGTTGTAAAAGTTATTGCTATGATAACTCCTTTTCTCATATTAGGAGTGGTCGTATTATTTATACATAGTATGATGACCATGGATTATTCTTTCTCGGAACTCGACTCTATAGCGAACGAACAGCCTTCAGCTACAAATCATTGGCTGGCCTCTATCATTAATTATGTTTCACTTGCAATCGCAATGGGAGCATCCATGACATTAGTAATGGGTGGTGATGAACCTAAGGAGAAAATTGCTTCGATTGGAGGATTGGCGGGAGGTATAGGGGTAGGCATATTAATTGTCTTGCATCATCTAGCCATCTTCGCAAAAATTGATGTTGTAGGGCACTTGGATATGCCCTCTTTAGGACTGGCCAATCAAATATCACCGCTTTTTGGAGTTCTCTATTCCATCATTCTATTCGGCATGATTTTTAATTCAGCTGTCAGTATGTTCTTTTCGTTTGGCACACGCTTCTTTACTCCAAAAACGAAAAAATACAACTGGTTCGTGATTATTTCCGTACTTGTTGCCTTTGCTGCAAGCTTCTTGGGATTCAAGCAGTTAGTTTCCTTTTTCTACCCACTGTTTGGATATCTGGGTATGATTTTAATTGTTGTACTCATTATCGCATCAATTAGAATGAAGCCTTTGAAGGATAAAACTGATTAATTTGTATTAGTTACGTGTCTAATAAAAGAATGAGAATTGCATTCTTCTGAAAAAACACAAAATCCACTGTAATAGAAAAAGAGATTCGTCAAATTTGATGAATCTCTTTTTCTATTTTGCTAATTTCACCTGTTAACTTCACCATTTACTTCCAATTATCAATTCAAATTTAACTGAGTATATTCGATTTTTCTTAAGTATCATCTGGAAATTATTAATTATAGATATTTCACCCTGAATATAGCATCTCTGCTTCCCCTCTAACCCTAACTAGCGGTTACTTCATTATAATTTTAAAAAGGATTGTCCCCTGCTATGTAGGTTTTCGGTCATTTAAGTTCACTCCTCTTTAATCTTCCGCTCATATTGGCCACGGGTTTAATCCCTAAAGAATTGGTTCCACTGATTATCATGCTATTATTCATTTTCATCCATATATATTAAAAATCTGACCAGGTATATAAATGATGTAGCACTATTTCCAATCTCTTCCTATAATAAAGGAAGGAAGATCAATAAACATAAGGTTGGAGGTGAATTATGAGGATTGAAATCCAGTTAGATAGTGAGTGTGAAGATCCCAAAATCGTTATACATGCTAGTGAGATGACAAATGAAATTTCAAGTTTACTTGAAAAACTTTCAGGCAATGAATACCAATCACTGATGGGTTATAAAGATAATGAAATTCTTTTAATACAAATGGACGATATCCTGCGGATTTATACTGAAGGTCAATATGTTTATGCACAAGTAAATAATAAAAAATTGCGCTTGCGACAAAGATTATACCAATTAGAAGAAATGGTCCCTCGCCAACAATTCATCAGAATTTCAAACTCTGAGATTGTCAATTTTGAAAAAGTTAAAAGCTTAGATATGAGTATAAGCGGAACGATCACTCTGAAATTCTATTCCGGCGATCAATCATATGTCTCGAGGCGTTATATTAATAAGATAAAAAAACATTTAGGAATATGAGGTGATGAAAATGAAGACAATTATCGTAAGAGGGGCAATAGGATTTCCGCTAGGCGTTTTTATATCAACCTTTATAACCCTTTTCATTTCACTTGGCATTGGGGATGGGACGTTTTATGCTGTAGTACCCAGCTTAATAGAGACCATGGGTACAGAATTAAATGCCTATCTACTGCAATTTATTTTAAGCGGATTATTAGGTGTTGCTTTTGCTGCAGGCTCTATCATTTTTGAACATGATAATTGGAGTCTTACAAAACAAACAACCCTACACTTTTGCATAGTTACCATCGCCATGTTTCCTGTCGCCTATTACTCCCATTGGATGGAGCATTCCTTTATAGGATTTTCACTTTACTTCCTTATCTTTGTGGTCATTTATTTAATGTTCTGGGTCATTCAGTATCTATTTTGGAAGCGAGAAATTAATCGTTTGAATCATTCATTAAATAAACCATAGACATCCACTATAGGATTACAGTTTTCCCACTAGCAATAAGACCTTCTAACTCCTATTAAAAGCAGTTTTAAAATCTATAAAAGCACCTCAATAAGATTTGTACATTTCCATTTATTCTTACAATAAGAAAAGGTGACCCTATTCTCAGGGACCAGTCGCTAGCTGTGTCTTTTAAGTATAACAATTAAGTTTCCAGTGATCTTTAAAGTTAGAGAAAATACGAAAAACAGCCTTTCATAAAAAAAGATGACCTCTAACACTTTTCTTTAGAGTCATCTTTTTTACGTTTATTAGCCAATTTCTTTCCCAATTTCTCTGCAAACGACCTCTCTCTATACTCTGTTTATATAATTTTCGTAGGCTTGAATCCATGTTTTTGCCATTAACATATTACCTGCAGAATTTGTATGAACTCCGTCAATAGTCAGTTTATAGTCAGTGCTCGATTGTAAATACTGGATAAATACCTCGTGAGTGGGTACAAGAATCGCTCCATAGTTTACTGCCAGTTTTCTGACTATTTTGCTGTAAGCTACTAATTTTTGGTTCCCTTCTGTTTCTGCATCTTCCTCTATGATTGTTGGTTCCATTAAGATGATTACTGCCTTCGTTTTTACCTTTAACTGAGTCAACAAATCGTTATAGATTTCTTCGAATTGCTCCGGATATACCTGTTCCTTTCCAGGATGATCAAGCTGGCGCCATACATCATTAATACCAATAGAAATAGATACATAGGCTGGTTCTTCCTCAACAACATCCTTTTGCCACCTGTCTGCCAGGTCAGTAATTCGATTTCCTCCAATTCCTCTGTTCAACACAGTAAATTTCTTTTTTGGATAGGAGGTAATTAAATAATCATGAATCAGACGTACATATCCAGTGCCAATATCCTCAGGATCTCCTTCACGTCCCCATTCTGTTATGCTATCACCTATAAAAACTATTTTATTACTATTATTCATGATCTATTTTTCCCCCATTCATTTATTCAAAAATTAATCCGTGTATAGTGAAAGTAAGTTCAGAGTACACAGGAATTAAATAGCACTTGCCTTTGTTTAATATCATTAATTACGTTCATTTTAAACTTTATAGATCTACTTGTATATCCTGGTAAATTTAAAACAAAAATAGATTAAATATCCTTGGCCGTGCGGATGAATGAATACTCGCAAATATACAATTATTGGTTTGACATTGTTCTACAGGGGAATTGTGTAATAAAAGAATGCATAAGGAGGAATAGAAATGCTAACATTTTTACCTAGTAAGGACCCTTCTACTATTGCTGTAGAAATGTATGGGAAATCGACTGAAGAAGATGCACGTAAATTAGATAACTTTGTAAAAGAAAATTTATTGGATGGTAAGGAATTCAATTTACTAGCTGTCATTGATAACGTCGATGGAGCCAGCCTTAAAGGTCTGGCAGAAGGAATCAAATTCGATACAAAACGAATGAATCAATTTAACAAGATTGCCATTGTAGCAGATCAGAGTTGGTCCAACATGATTGCAACGCTTAGTAATTTGGTACCGGGCATTGAAGCTAAGCATTTTGACTCCGATCAGCTCGATGATGCTTGGAATTGGATACTAGGTTATCAACAACAAAGTGACGATCCAACAAATGTCATTCTTTGAAAAAGACATTAGTTAACTCCCTTCAGTTTTTCAGGAGTTATTTTAGTTGATGTGATGGATTTAATAGCTAATTATAATCCTTTGATTCAGTTATAAATCAACGATCCTTAAAAGGGAGTAAACTTCTACTATATTACTTTCTTTTTTCTAATGAAAGCAGAGACTTCTTAACATTCATCAAAATTAGCTAAATTATGTAAATATAATGATATTTAATCCTAAATAATGGACAAACGGAACATTTATTTGGTAATTTATAAGTGTAGGATAATATGCCTAATAGTAGAAATTAGGCGCTGAGGGGGAATGCCATCATGGCACGTATGGAAGGTAAAGTTGCTATAATTACTGGAGCCGCTCAAGGTATGGGCGCGGCACATGCTCGTAGATTAGTAGAAGAAGGCGCTAAAGTAGTTCTAACAGACCTTAATGAAGAAAAAGGTCAAGCTACAGCTGCTGAACTTGGGGAAAACGCTTTATTTGTAAAACAAAATGTTACTAGTGCTGAAGATTGGGCAAAGGTTGTAGAAGAAGCTGAAAAAGCATTTGGAAAAGTCGATGTCTTAGTTAATAACGCTGGTATTACAATGGCAAAATCTATTTTAGACATGACTGAAGAAGAGTATCGCCGTATCGTTGATATTAACCAACTTTCTGTATTCTTAGGAATGAAAACTGTTATTCCAGCCATGCAAAAAGCTGGCGGTGGATCGATTGTTAATATCTCATCCATGAACGGAATCGTTGCTGGTGCTATCGGTTATACCGATACTAAATTTGCTGTACGTGGTATGACAAAAGCAGCTGCAATTGAATGTGCAAATTACGGTATTCGTGTAAACTCTATTCACCCAGGTGTCATTGCTACACCAATGGTTGTACAAGAAGATACAAAAGCAGCCGTAGAAGCATTTGCTAAACACATTCCTCTTAAACGTGTGGCTCAATCTGAGGAAGTTTCTAACTTAGTGCTTTACCTGGCATCTGATGAGTCCAGCTACTCAACTGGCAGTGAATTCATCATTGATGGCGGTTTAACAGCACAATAAAGTTTTAAGGCATTAATTTAATACTTATACCAAAAAGCCAAAACCATCTAGGTCTTGGCTTTTTGCTTTTTATTACTACTAAAAAGCAACAGGAAGTGAATCAATTCCCTTTGAGGAAAGGGCAAATTGCCATTGAATTTCCTCCTGAGGTACATTCAGTCTTAATTCAGGGAAACGTTTTAATAGGGTAGTAAATGCAATATCTCCCTCTACTCTTGCAAGCGGAGCTCCTAAGCAGGTGTGGACACCATGTCCAAAGGCTAGGTGATGATCTATTTTCCGCTTCACATCTAAACCTTCTGAATCAGTAAATACTTCCTCATCTCGGTTCGCGGCTTTTACCGTCACAAGAACCATATCTCCTTTTTTAATTTTTTTGCCGCTTATCTCTACATCCTCTTTTGCAAAGCGCGGACCCACACTTGTAGATGGACCGTTAAAACGTAATAATTCCTCTACAGCTGATGGTACTAAACTGAGATCGTTTTTTAATGCTTCAAGTTGTTCAGGATGCTCAAATAACAACATGGATCCCGTTGCAATTAAGTTTGATGTGGTTTCATGCCCAGCAAAAATTAATAAAGTAATCATTGAAATTAATTCTGATTCTTCAAGACGTTCTCCTTCTGCTTCAATAGCAATTAGCTGACTAATTAAATCATCAGAAGGATTGGCCCTCTTTTCTGCAACCAGGTTTTGAGTGTATTCTCCAAACTCCTGTAAATGGGCTGCTACAGTAGGATCCTGTCTCCCCCAGCCCATCCCCTTCGCAATTGCAGAGGACCAGATATTGAGTTTTTCACGATCTGCATATGGCACACCCAGCATTTCAGAAATCACATTAATTGGCAATGGGTAAGCATAGTCTTTTACAAGATCCATTTCACCTTTAGATTGAACTTTATCAAGGAGTTCATCTGCAATTTCTTGAATACGAGGTCGCAATCCTTCCATATATCTTGGGGTAAATGCTTTTGAGACCAACATCCGTAATCTCCGATGGTCCATACCATCAACAAAAAGCATTGATTTGCCGGTAAAAAATGTGTCAGGTGCTGATGTATCTACCTCGCTATAAATTTTATCTCTAAAACCTTTTTCTCCATCAATAGAGGAAGGATCTACAGTAAATTGTTTGTGGTTTTTAAGGATTTGGACTGCCTCATCCATATGTACAACCATCCAAGCTTGACGATCTGCTTCTCCCAAAGGGTTGGGAATAGACACGATCGGCCCAAGCTCGCGCATTTTGGCAAATACAGAAAACGGATCTTCATTACTCTTCCCACTTAATACACCCAGAACCTGGTTGGAAACCATTTCTTCTGTCTTATTCATCAATCTACCTTCCTTCCATTTTTTCTTTTAGCCTTACATATTCTTAATGATTGCAAGCTCTCATACAATACTCTATTTTTAGTACTCTAATTTGTGTACTATTTCTTAGGATACTATTACCATACTATAGAGTAAATGCGAGTAAAGTACTTTTTTAATATAGGTAGAATGAATGTGCAGCTTTAAAAAACCCTTGCGATTCATGTGTAAATATATCTCTTTTAAAATAAATACTTTTGCTCACCTAGATAAAAGGTCATGGGTTAAAAAACTTGAATTTATAAAAAAAGACCTGTACAAAAGCCTTAATAGGCATTTGTACAAGTCATAATAAGGAATTAGCTAAGCTAGATCCCATTTCATCAAATCAAATCGTCCCTCTCCACTAAAAAGAATTTCTTTTTCCTTTAGCTTAGGGAAATAACGGGCTGTGAATGTTTCTTCTCCTTCATTAATAAATATTTCTAATGAAGAGGTATCTATAAATATTTGCATCGTCTTTAGGTTATCCAATTTACACGTTCTTGACTCTATTAAATTTGTTCTTACATTTCTTCTTTGTAAGCTTACTTCACTTTTTTCTTGGTCATAGATAAAAATAGCCTCGTTGCGGAAGTTTATTCTAAACTCATTTCCTAACAATTGAATGGATTCTATTTTTAATTCCAAACAATCCCCTGCTAGAGTTGCAGACTTTCCATTTTTCTCATCTATAACTAGATTAGGAATATAAACTTGATTTTTCCGAAACTGATTTAATTCCATTACAGGAGTCTGATAAACTTTTTCGTTTTTAAGAGTCAGTACTCTTGGCAGTGTTAAGGCATGCAGCCATCTATGAGAAACCGTAGGATGATGAGCTTCTGCCTCATCGGTTATTCCCATCCAGCCGAACATAATTGTTCTTCCCTTATCATCAACAAATGTTTGCGGAGCATAGAAATCAAATCCTCGATCTAGTTCCGTAAAAGGACCATGCTTGAACAGATGGTTTTCATAATCTAATTCTCCTATGAAATACCCAGACTGAAATAGATTATTATATACATGTTCTATTGGCTCAATCCCTTGAGGAGAAGTGAGTAAAATATCCTTTCCATTTAAATGAATGAGATCTGGACATTCCCACATGTATCCGAAATCCTTTATATCATTCATCTCATCGCCAGCCATTTTCCCAGCTTCATTCCAATGATATAAATCCTTTGAATAATATAAAACAATTGCTCCCTTATTAGCTAATGTCTGAGCACCTACTACCATGTACCAGAGGTCACCATGCTTCCAAACCTTTGGATCACGAAAATGAGCCGTATATCCTTCTGGAAGATTTATAACAGGCCCATATTTAGTGAATTTTATGCCATCAGCTGAGACCGCAAGACACTGATACGTTTCGCGAGTGCCATCATCTTTCTTTACGTTTCCCGTATAAAAGAGGTAAAGCTCACCATCTGATTCAACCGCACTGCCAGAATAACAGCCATTTTTTTCATACCACTCACTTGGGGCAAGTGCAATCGGCTGCGCATCCCAATGAATTAAATCCTTTGATGTATAATGCCCCCAATACTTAGCTCCATGTGCTGTATCAAAAGGATTCCATTGATAGAAAACATGATAGATTCCTTTAAAATGTATTAAACCGTTCGGGTCATTTAACAGCCCAACTGGAGGCATCAAATGATAATTTAATCTATATGGATCTTGGTCAACCAATGGTTTATATTTACTCACTTCTTCATTTGCTTTTTGAATAAGGAGATGTTCTCTTTCTGACATAACAGAACCTCCTGCTGTGTATTTTTTAATTAAGAAAACAGGAAAAGGCAAGAGTAAATCCTGCCTTCTTTTTATGAAGCCTTTTCAATTTGTTCCTTCACTTTATCTGAATAACCGAACATCCAGGTAAGGATGAAAGCAACAGCAATGGAGACAAGGTTAACTAAAATATATTGAAGTATTTGTCCATTCAAATACAGCAATGTCCCTGGTATAACTGTAATAGCCATTCCTGTAGCTTTAAGTCCTAAAATCGATGCCAGAAATCCTCCTGCCGCTCCACCAATTAAACCCATGATAAATGGCTTACCATATCGCAAATTGACCCCAAATATGGCTGGTTCTGTGATTCCTAAAAATGCGGAGATGGATGACGGATAAGCGAGTGCTTTCAATTTAGTTGATTTTGTTTTAAGAGCTACAGCGAGTGCTGCTCCACCTTGGGCAGCAGTAGAACATGTAACAATTGCGTTATATGGGTTATTCTTAAATTCAGCCAACAACTGAATCTCTAGCATATTAAAAATATGATGAACCCCCGTGATGACAATCAGCTGATTAAGTCCACCCAATAGAATACCGCTAATTCCAAATGGCCAGGACAGAACCTCGGTTGCTGCTGTGAGAATTCCTTGCTCTACTACATGGAAAATAGGTCCAACTACGAATAAAGCCATAATACTCATAATCAGCAATGTCAAAAATGGTGTAACAATTAAGTCCAATGCTTCAGGTACCCGTTTTCTAATCAGCCTTTCCAATTTTGCTCCTATGATACCGGCGATGAAGGCTGGCAAAACAGAGCCCTGATATCCGACAACTGGAATAAAACCTAAAAATTGAAGAGGCTCAACACTTCCGCCTGCAACTCCCCATGCATTTGGCAGCGATGGGCTGACAAGCATTAATCCCAGTACCAATCCTATTATCGGAGTTCCGCCAAACACTCTAAATGTAGACCAGGCAATAAGAGCTGGCAAAAAGATAAATGCGGTATCTGTCAGTATTTCTGTATATAGTAAAAAGTTCTTTGAAACATCGGCCGGCTCCATTCCGAAAAAGGCAAGAACCTGTTCCTGCATAACTAAGCCGCGCAATCCCATAAATAAACCGGTGGCCACCAATACAGGGATGATTGGAACAAACACATCTCCAAATGTTCGAATCGCTCGTTGGAACCTTGTACCGCTTTTCACAGCTTCTTTTTTCTGATCTGAGACTGAGGATGTATCAAGTCCAAGCTGGGAAATTTCTTCATAAATTTTATTAACGGTTCCTGTTCCAAAAATGATTTGATACTGTCCTGAATTAAAGAAAGCTCCTTTAACCTTAGCAATATCTTCTACCTGTTTCTGATTGATTTTTTCTTTATCATTTACCATAATTCGAAGCCTTGTTGCACAATGAGCGATTGAATGAATATTTTCTCGGCCTCCAACTGCTTTAATAACCTCTTCTGCTATTTTGCGATTTTCAGACAATTCCTTCACCCCTGTTCAAAATATAGTATTCTTCTGTACGAAAGTTATGTTTTCTTTGTGGAATCGATTACATAAAACTCATCAGAAATAGTTAACGTGTTCTGATTAATATACCGTATTGAATTATTCTCCAAGATGAGCCTACCTTTTTTATACAAAGCTAGTAATCTTCTTTCATTAGCTTGAATCTACAGCCTAGTATACTTGTCCGTATATGGAATCGATTCCACAAAGCATAAAAAATATGTAATCGAAATATTTTGAAAACGATTACACATCTATTATATGCTTTCTCTTTCGACAAGTCTATATGTAATTTTCCTTTTTTCTCCATTAAGTACTTTTCTTTCTATCTCGCCCAATATCATCAAGGCTGATTCACGACCGGCATCTTCAATAGCAAAATCTACTGTGGTCAATGATGGGGTAATGAATCTCGATAGCTCGGATGCCCCCATACCAGCTACAGCAATATCACCGGGAATCGATAAGCCATATTGTTTAATTGTTTGCATCGCACCAATCGCAAGTCGATCTGTTACCGTTAAAACAGCTGTTGGTTTTATTCTGGACTCATTGATAATTTGCTTCATGCATTCAGAGCCTGATTCAACATCAAAAATCCCTTTTTGCACCCAACTTTTTTCAACTTCTAAATTTGCTTCTTTCATCGCATCAAGGTATCCTTTTTTTCTTGAGACACCAACGGCCTGATCCGTTTCATCTACTCCTATAAAGGCGATTCGTTTATAGCCTTTTTTGATTAAAAGATTCGTCATATCCTTTGAGGCCTGATAATCATCATATAAAACATTGGTTAAGCCCTCCACGGATTGACCGACCATTACAAAGGGAATGTTCAACTGATTGATTTCTGCAAGTAATTCCTCATTACAATTGGTTGCAGACAAAATAATGCCATCTACATGCCTTCCTTTTAAAAGTCTCAAAGATTCGATTTCTTTCTCGGGGTTTAAATTGGTATTCGAAAGCAAAATCTGATAGCCCTTATTTGAGAGGATCTCATCTATTCCAGAAACCAGTCTGCTAGATGTTTCTGTACTGATTTTTGGGAGGATTACCCCAACTGCTTTCGTCTTTTTCGTTCTTAGCGATTTTGCATTCTCACTCGGAATATAACCTGTTTTTTTAATGACCTCTTCCACTCTTTTTTTTGCTTCTTCACTTACATAACCGGAACTATTCAATACTCTTGAAACAGTTGTTCGAGAAACATTCGCCCTCTCAGCAATTTCCTTTATCGTAATCACAGACAGTTCCTCCTGACCCGTAAAAATCCACATAATTTCATTCCAACTATATCTTTTCTGGGGGTTATTGTCTATTCAATTTCTACACATTATAGAGTTATTAATTCAAGAAATTTAAAGCTAAATATCCGCCTTTGAAAGGCCTATTGTTATTAAAGATTTCACTTTAGATTTAACTTTCTAGCCAATATAAGTAAAAAACCTTGAAAGGCCAGTTATAGCCAATCAAGGTCAATTAATTTTTACTACTTCCAATTAATCCATAAGCCTCAATTAAATCAATATAATATTCATTATTATTGAGAAATTTCCTGAAAAATTCTTCTACCGATTCAGCTATTTGAATATCGAAATAAAATATTGGATTATTAGCTAATTGTAAATCTAATGAAATATATACACCCTCGTTCACTTCAAAAAAAATAAGTTTATCTACATCATCAAAAAGTTCAACTAAATCTGAATCCGATTCAAAAATACCTTCTCTTAATCTAATATCTGCTACAGCACCGGGTCCCAATATTCTATTAATTGCATTAGCACTTTGACCTTTAATAAAACCATAACCAACTTCTAAATATAATTGTTTTAAATCATCTGGAAAACTAATGCCCATTCTTTGTTCAGCTTTTAATATATCATCTTCAGATATCTTATATGTTTTATTTTCCAGTTCATTAATAAATCCAAAATCAGCCATATGCTATATATAACCAATTAAAGTTTACTCGTTTTTGCTTCTACAAACCACTCATTAAAAATATGACTGGCAGTTTTAACCTCATCATGTGTATATACTAAATCATATTTATATTCCGCTTTAAAATTTCCACTCTTAACATCGTATATTAATTTCATTTCTGTGGGCATGTCTCGATGATATTCTTTACACAACGTATTTATTTTTCCAATATCTTCATTCAAGATGTCTAATACCATAAAATTTCGATCTGCAGATACATCGTATTCTTCCTCACCATTTATTGCATCATTCAATTTATGAGGCTCTACGTACTTACCGTTAATCAAATAAAAAAAATCGCTCGCAGTAACCCCTTCCTCACGGGAAGCATAAACATACACTTTCTCAGCTTTCCCCTCCACATATTCCATACAAATAGATATCATATCTGCTTGCAATTCACTAAATTTGTCCTCAAATTCTTTCATACTGTTATTCACTCCTTAGATCAATTTTCAAGAACTCTAGAAAACCTTTTACCATCAATTGTATATATAACTTTGAATTTATTAGGACGTATATCACTACCAGAATAAACCATTTCCACATCAACCGTAACCTTTTTGGGAGGTATTTCTTTTAAAGCTGCAGCCCATTCATCTTCAATTTTCTTATATTGCTTTAAATTTACATCAGATAATTGCGACACCAGATTGTCAAGTTTAGGTGATCCACCAAACCTATCACCTGCTAAATGCCCAACATGATCTTGTCCTTTTACTTTACCTAATAAATCTCACAATGAATACACAATTAGATTACACAAAAACTAGTAAGCTACATGAAAAAGCACTTGTTCTCTCCTAGTTGTTTAATGCGATTCTTAAATAAATTCTGGTCTTTTGGAAATATCCATAAAAAAGAAACCTTGCATAAGTAATGAAAACTCAATCAAGGTTAGTAATCAGTTAGTTCATTTTATTAAATTATTTTCTTTTTTAATCTGTTCAAACCACAATCTAGCAATAGAACTTGCAGTTTTATTAGTATCATCATGTAGAGTTAATGATTTTGAGTTTTATCCCGACATAGAAATCTATGATATCAAATTCTGCCCTATGCTTAGCTGTTTCTATTGGCGACATTTTTTTATATTCTTTATTTCTTAAGGCTGCCTTCAACTTCTCTATTTGGTTTTTAGGTAACTCCCTACCTGTTCGTCCTTCTATATCTCTAATATATTTTTTTATTGTATCAGAATCTATTTTATTACCCGTACCCTTGCCAGCATCCACACCATCACTAACACCCAACCTACTACTCTCCCTATTCTCTAAGACATGAGTATTTTCAACCTTTCTATTAACATGTATCCCTGCGCCAAAGTCATCAGCAAGAACCATTGTTCTAGTAGAAAGGATGTTTTTGGTGGCAGTTATGGCTCTGTCTGCTGCTTGTGCCACTTCTATTACATCATTGGATGATTTGTCCTTTTACTTTCAGTAAATCTCACTGGCGAATACACAATTAAATTACACGCTCTGTACATAAACTAGTAAGCTATATGAAGAAAAAGCACTTGTTGTCATAACTAAGACAATCAAGTGCTTTCAAGAATACTTTTCCTCAAATTCTTTCATCTTTTCTATTAAGTCTAAATCCTGCGGTTCTTTATTTTTATTCACATATTTATGTTCGAAATATTTAACCCTATCTGTTGGACCAAAGCCACTATCATGCCAATTAGTATAATCAAAATGAATATTCAAATTACTTCCATTTTTAACTTAAATTAACTGAAAACCAAGGTTCTTGCTCATTATCTATAAAATGTTGTTGGAGGCTTACAGTTAATTCAAATAACTTGTGAAGTTCTTTATGATATATTTTTTACCCACATTATAATAATTAGGAATATAATGTGAAAAAACACACTGATTCTCACCTTTTGGGTTAAAAAAGAAGAAAACTCCTCCCTTCCTGTTGCCTAATAAGGCAATCAAGTGCTTTTAGTTAATTCTGTAACATCCTCCCTAATATTACTGTACTGGTCCCATAAATTCAGTAATAATGAGAATATGTTCCTTCAGTTTAACTTTTTTTAGATTCTCTACTTTTTCTGATCCACCTAAACCTAATAGAGGTGTATAGCCGAAGCACTCATCATAATTCAATTCACTATATTGTCTAAGGGCTTCAGGATAAGGTTGCCAAGACAAATCTTCATCTTTAAATTCCAAATCATTAATATTTTGAAAGAAAAATTCAAATGTAAACATAATTGTCTTAACCACACCATACCTGTAATTAAGTAGTCTAACATAACCATCTGACCAAATAACCAGGTCACCCATACCTGTAGCAAACAACACAACTGAATCCTTGTATCTTTGACTACTTTCTCTCAAGATCTCTATAAATTCCTCTGGATTTACACTTTTAAAATACCCTTGCATAAATGTCCCGAATCCATAATTTCTCCAAAAATCTATAATTTCATTTGGTACCAGTTGCTTATATTTTTCAATGATTTCACTCGGAACTTTATTATGCAATTTAAAGTCTTTTAAGTATTTTTCCATTTAAACTCCTCCCACTAATGTGTTAATTTCACATTCAAATAAGTATTTTTTAGTTGTTCAGGTGTCATACTTTTTGCTAATTCCTTGATTTGAGCATCAACAATATCAATCCTATACCGCCATTGACTACCTATTGATGAATTTATTCTCTTATCTCCCAAACCTCCTATTATCTCTGCCTTTCCTCCTGCTATCTGGTCTGGGTTGTGAAGTACAGCTTGAGTATCTAACCACTCCTTAGCTTGTTTCTTAGCTTTCGATAACGTCAATCCTTCTCTTTGTAGTTCATTTATCTTTTGTACATAAGCTTCTTCCCTAGCAGCTTGTTGTGCAGCGTTACCCTCAATTGCCCGCCCTTGTTCAATATACTTCTCACGATTTTTTAAATACTTATCAACAGTAAGTTCATTCATACCTTTTTCTTGGTCTTTCAATTGTCTCGAAAACTCTTCGGAGTTATGTTTATCATTTCTATTAAAATTAACTTCAACTTCTTTTATTCTTGGTATATCATCCAAATGCTTTATATTACCCTTACCAGCATCCACACCATCACTAACACTAAACCTACTCCTCACCCTATTCTCTAAGGCATGAGTATTTTCAACCTAACTATTAACATGTATCCCTGCTCCAAAGTCATCGGCGAGAACCATTGTTCTAGTAGAAAGGATGTTTTTGGTGGCGATTATGGCTTTATCTGATGCTTGTACCACTTCGATTCCATCATTGGCTAATTTATTTTTAACAGCATTTCCTGCACTATGTATTACAGACAAAATGGGGTTATCGTTCCATTACATTCTTTATCGAAATAAATTTTTCATTATCCCATATAGTTCTGCTTGGAGGCATACGCGGAACACACAAATAGATTACACATCAAAAAGCACTTGTCACTTTTCCAAGTAGTCAAGTACTTCATAGTAAAACTCTTAATAATATCTTATAACTCAACTATTAAATATTTTATAGAACGAACAAAAAGCAAATTTTCAATTTACTTCTCAAATTGGATTATTCGGATACTCATTAAAATATCTATTGATCAACTCTTTGCTCTCAATATTTTCTGGTACATTTCCTAAATATTTATACTCCCAGATAACTAACTGGTCATCAAAGCTATAATTTGTCTCAAACCAGTTGGTATAATCATAATGAATGTTAAATTTACCATTGTTATCCAACGATAAGGTAAATGAAAACCATAGCTCTTGTTGATTATCATCGAAAACTTTTCTTAGTTTGTCACTCAGCTCAAATAGGTTTATTTCCTTTTGCCTATACTGCTCTTTATTAACGTTAAATTCAAAAGGAATTTCTAAACTATATTTATAGTTTTGTTCATCTTGGGGAGTGTTATAGAAGAAGTAAGTGCCTCCTCCGGTTTCTGAAACTTGAGCATACATATAGAATTTAATCCATTTTTCTGGAATCATTTCATTAACTGTTTCGGCAATTTCTCTATATATTTGGGTCATTTCCTTTACCATAGTCAAACAATATCATCCCCTTGGTTGATTTTTAATAACTTTTTTATACTAACTAGTTCATCTTTACTTATTAGATGTAAAAAAGGAAAAACTCCAACTTTCTTCTTTATCTTTTACTTCACCATTAAAACTTTATATTCACAGATAAAACATACAAATCCTATAAAAAACCGTCATTTTGACTTTCAATTTAATCTTTTTCTCTTCTGTCTCCACTTAACAAGGGGCTATTCAAATAAAGTAAAAAACCTTGAAAGGCAGTTATAGGCAATCAAGGTCAATTAATTTTTACTACTTCCAATTAATCCTAATCCTCAATTAAATCAATATAATATTCATTATTATTGAGAAATTTTCTAAAAAATTCTTCTACCGATTCAGCTATTTGAATATCGAAATAAAATATTGGATTATTAGCTAATTGTAAATCTAATGAAATATATACACCCTCGTTCACTTCAAAAAAAATAAGTTTATCTATATCATCAAAAAGTTCATCTAAATCTGGACAGATTCAAAAATACCTTCTCTTAATCTAATATCTACTACAGCCCCGGGTCCCAATATTCTATTAATTGCATTAACACTTTGACCTTTAATAAAACCATAACCAACTTCTAAATATAATTTTTTAAATCATCTGGAAAACTAATGTCCATTCTTTGTTCAGCTTTTAATATATCATCTTCAGATATCTTATATGTTTTATTTTCCAGTTCATTAATAAATCCAAAATCAGCCATATGCTATATATAACCATTAAAGTTTACTCGTTTTCGCTTCTACAAACCACTCATTAAAAATATGACTGGCAGTTTTAACCTCATCATGTGTATATACTAAATTATATTTATATTCCGCTTTAAAATTTCCACTCATATAAAACTAATAAGCTATATAAAAAAGCACTTGTTGTCTATACCTAAGACAATTTCAAGTGCTTTCTAGATTACTTTTCCTCAAATTTCTTCATCTTCTCAATCAAATCTATGTCTTGCTGTTCTTTATTTTTATCTACATATTTATATTCAAAATATTTAATCCTATCTGTTGGACCAAAATTGCTATCATACCAATTAGTATAATCAAAATGTACATTCAATTTGCTAGCATCCTTAACTATTAATGAAACTGAAAACCACGGTTCTTGGTCATTCTCAATAAATATCTGTTGAAGGTTTACAGTTAGTTCAAATAACTTGTGAAGTTCTTTATTATATGTTCTTTTATCTATATTGTAATATCTAGGAATATAGTGTGAAAAAACATTCTGCTTCTCACCTTTAGGTGTAAAGAAAAAGAAAACTCCCCCATCCCTTTCTTTTACTTCTCCATTAAAATAGAAATTATCCCATTCAACAGGAATCATATCGCTAACCTGTTGAGCGATTTCATTATATAAATTGTTAAGCTTTGATTCAAAACTCATCTTCTCATCCCCCTGATTTATTTGCAATCTCACGTATAACTGGAAATTGACCTTCTATTTCATATTCAACAATGAAGCTATCTGGTCGCATAGAATAATTAGTGTAAATGGGTTCAATGCTAAGAGAGACTTTCTTAGGCGGAATCTCTTTCAGTGCATTAGCCCACTCTGTCTCCATTTCATACCATACCCCACCTCTTCTATTAATCTGACTGTTTTGTGGTATAAGATTATCTATATCTGCTGGTCCATTAAACTGCGCTCCAATTAAGTGACCACCATCATCATCTGGCAATCTATCTTTTCCTCCTACATTTGCCTGAGCATATTTATTTCTATCAGCCTTTTTCAATATGAGTTCAGGAGCCTCAACATTAATAATACGTCCAAAATCATCAGTAGTATATGTGTAATTATCATTTGTTTTATACCTAGTATTAGGGATAAGCTGTTTTTTACCATTCTGACCTTTTATTATGTGCTCTCCAAAGTCAATTTCCCTAACTTCATTAACACTACTACCTATACCCTTACCAGCATCCACACCTTCACTAACACTAAACCTACTCCTCACCCTATTCTCCAAGGCATGAGTATTTTCAACCTTACTATTAACATGTATCCCTGCGCCAAAGTCATCGGCGAGAACCATTGTTCTAGTAGAAAAAATGTTTTTGGTAGCAGTTATGGCTTTGTCTGCTACTTGTGCCACTTCGATTACATCATTGGCTAGTTTATTTTTAACAGCATTTCCTGCACTATGTATGACTGCTTGAGCACTTCTCAAACGTGTTGCTGTGTTCTGTGCAGCTTGTTCTGTTAAATTTCTAATGGTAGCTGGTGCAGAAGGGATTGCTTTTATTCCGTTCCTTACTCCTAATTCTCCCATATGCCCACTAAGTTGAGCAAGTTTAGCTCCCTTGGCAAATTTGGAGACAGCCCCTGCTGCAGGAATGATATCAAGTGGCGCTAACAAACCCCTTGTCCAGCGTTCGGATGTGCTCAATTCTCTTCCTGATACCCAGTCTTTCCCTGACACCGCGGTACTGACTTCCATCACTCCATAAGCCGCTCCTAAAGCAATTCCGGCTGGAGGGCATACTAATGAGACTCCTACAATCACGACCAATGCTGCAATTCCTGCCCAGAACTCCTTGTTTTCCTGCTTATCACGGATAGATTCATATTCAAAGGCGCGTGAGTTTACTGCAGCCATTCGATATTTATCCTCAGATATCTCCTGGTCTGGATTGGCAATCTTCCATTCTTCAAACTGTTGTTTCATCTGATCAGCATAAAAATTGCCACCGCTCAATAAATCATCGATGCCTACCTCCGTTTTTGGCACTTCCATTTGACTCGTGCCTGCTCCATAGCCATATTGCACCGTCTCTTTGGCACCGATTCGATTGCCGGTTGTATAGTTCGAAATGGAAAGGTCTCGCACAGATTGCACAAAAGTATCCATGTCCTTATAGAAGGGCTCATCAATTGTCCGGTCGACAATATCCCCGACTTTTCCGGTAAAGCGGTGCAAGACAGAGAAATCATCGGATAGGCTGTTATAGAGGCTTTTTTGACTTTTATGATGAAAGGAAATTGCGCCATCCACATCATATCTGGCAATATCCCTTTCAGCATCCTCAAGTACTTCATTGATATCCTTTAAATGGTCAAATACACCTGAACTAAACCCACGGCCCACCAAGTCACTAAGTCCCGCTCGCATTTTCTCCCAGTCGGCGGGAATATATTTCACATCCATAGAAAACCCCTTTCCTAAACTTTACAGATCCTTGTTGATTCTCTAGGATGATTCGTTCTCATTAGACAGTCTTCTATCTTTTATTCGCCAACTAGGAGTATTTCCCTTTCGTTGATTTACAAAATATATCTTTTTACCCAATAAACAAACTCCATTTATAAGGCTAATGACTTACCATTCTATAAAAAAAGACCTGCACTAAAGTCGTTTTTACAGACTTCCTGAGCAGGTCCTTCTCAAAATCTTATGTTTCATTTATAAAGTTAATTCGTCTTCTGTGCGCAAAAGTTATAAAAGCAATCACAAAGGTTTATGATTTTATCTTTACTGACTAGGACATTCACCCATTTTTTCGGAATATTCTCCATCCTGTGATACATGCCAGCCATCGTTCCTGTAATAAAAGCAACCGTATCAGTGTCACTGCCCAAGTTTACCGCTTCAAGAACGGCAGCTTCATACGTAGGATGCTTAAAAAAGCACCATAAAGCTGCTTCAAGCGAATGAACAACATAACCATCGGAGCGAATATCATCACGGTCTGCTTCGAGCAAGCTTAGATTAAAGATTCTTTCATATGAAGCAAACTCCTTTTGATAGGTATCCTCTGCTGCGAGCTCTTCTTGGCATGTATTTAACGCCATTTTCAAGGAATCTAAAGGTGCGTGATTGCCGTACATATTCGATAAAAACTCTACGTAAATAATTGTACCGAGTGTAGATCTTGGATGGCCGTGCGTGATATGCGCAATCCTCTCTATTTCCTTTTTCCTCGTTTGGAAATCAGGCTCTTTCGATAATGTGAATACGAGTGGCACTATACGCATAAGCGCGCCATTGCCATTATCATATTCCGTTTTTCCACCACATTGAACAGCCGGTACACCTTGCTTATACCGACTAATAGCATTTGCAGTTGCGATGCCGATATCGAACATTTCACCATATGGAGTCCAATACCCTTTTTCTTGGTAGGCAACAAACCGGTTCATCAAATCATTTTCATCTTTTTCTGCAATTAAATTTTCAATCAGGCACATCGTTAGTGATGTATCATCAGACCATGTTCCAGGAGGCATATTATAAGTACCATAGCCGATCATATCTGTAATGCCGGCATTTCTAGCTTTAAATTCTACCGGTACACCAAGAGCATCCCCAATAATCCCGCCTATAATGGTTGAATATATCTTATCTTTCATTGTATCTGCTGGAACTCCATCTACTTTTCTTGTCATATGGAATCCTCCCTCATACTGTCTTTTATCTCATTTTACCAAACTAACCTTTCTTCTATAACGGGATTTCCCAAAAACTTAATTCCATTTCCTTCAATTTGTGAAAATAGAATGAATATGTTAATATATCAGAATACTTAATTTTTGGATATCCCTCCAAACTACCATAAAAGAGGACTGATAAAATGAAACAAAGTTTATACCTAGCAGGTGCATTTGTAGGAGTCATTGTTGGAGCGGGATTTGGCTCCGGCCAGGAAATCATGCAGTTTTTCACGAATTTCGGCTTTTACAGTATACCTGCCATTTTGCTGGCAACTGTCTTATTTTCCTTTATTGCCATGCAACTTTCTCAACTGGGCAGCCATATGCAAGCCACCTCACATAAAGAAATCATCGAGGTTCTCTGCGGACGTTTTCTTGGTCAAGCACTGGATATAATTTTATCGTTCTTTTTATTTGGCGTTGGTGTAATTATGATAGCGGGCGCAGGATCAATTGTTGAAGAACAATTTGGGATTTCTGCCATTTGGGGCTCACTGTTTATGACGGTTATTACCGTCCTGACCATGCTATTGAAGGTAGAAAAAATCATCTCTATCATTAGCTCAATCACACCATTTTTATTAGTTATTATGATTTTTATATCAGGATACGCCCTAATTAAAAATGGAATCACTCCAATAGACATAGAGCGTAATGTTGATTTAGACAAAGCAGCGGCTTCAAATTGGTTCATGTCCGCATTACTTTATGTATCCTTTAATGTTGCTGTCGGTTTCTCTATGCTATCTGTTATTAGCGGTACGTTTAAAAATAAAAAACAGGCAGCTATTGGCGGAATCATGGGCGGTATCCTGCTTGGTGTACTCATGCTTCTGATTAACATAGGTATGATGACTGATATGGCTAATATGCAAATTGTAGAAATGCCTACTTTATTTTTAGCTAATAGTATTTCACCTTTAATTGGGAACCTGCTATCTATTATTCTATTAGCTATGATTTACAATACATGCGTGGGAATGTTTTATGCATTCACAGTGAGGATCATTCCTAAAGGACGCTTATTTCATCCTTCAGTTGTGATTGTCGGAGCAATTGGTTTTGGTCTTAGCTTTGCTGGGTTTACTACATTGGTAAACACTGTATATCCAATCATGGGTTATGTCGGATTTATTTTACTCGCAGCAATTGGCTGGTCCTGGATTAAATCTAAGCACCATGCTCCTGAAATCAATCGGATAAATTCAATAGCTGAAAAAGAAGAAAAAGCAGTATAAAACATTAAAATCCCCGTTCCATTTATGGCGCGGGGATTTTAATGTAATAAATGAATATATCCCTACAATCTCTCCAGTTTTATTGCTTTAAAGATTGGGGGATAGGATTCCATACCTTGGCTTATCCATACTTTCACCCTTTGTCCGTTTTTTAGTTCACCTCTATAATCACTTTGATGGATGGATAGACGACCAACGTCTTTATATTTGACGAGTATCTCCCGGATTGATAAATCCACGTCCTGATTCTCAAAACCTGGATCCAGCACAATGAAAACAGTATCACCTTTGCTAATGATAATCGTCCCTTCTTTTCCAGGTGAGTCGGTTTGTCGTTTAAGTTCATACATATAGAGGACGATGAGAAGCAATAAGGATAACCCGATATATAGGGCAACCTTGGTCGTAATCTTCAAGATTCCACCTCCCTTACCGATCTATTATCAATACCTTTATTCTATTATTCCTAAAATTCCCCTCTTCACTTTTTTAATTAAGTATATAATTTAATAAAGGGGGAGCTGTAATGAATTGTTTAGGCTGTAAATTAGCACATAAAGAAGAAAATGTTCATGTAGTTTTTGAAGATGATTATGTTTGTTGTATTTTAGATATTGATCCTTATAATGAAGGACATGTTTTGATTTTACCTAAAAAACATGTTCGATACTTTGATGAATTTGACGAACATACGGCAAGCTCCGTGATGATGGCAGCAAAGAGGCTATCAAAAGTGATAAAAATCTTGTTTAATCCTGATGGTATTACAGTCTGTCAGAACGGTGGAGTATTTGATGAATTAACACATTTTCATATGCATGTAGTTCCGCGGTATAAAGGACAAAATTTTGCAGATTTCTATTCTGAAGATGGAGAAACAATCGTAGAAAAGGAACATGACTTAGAAGAGATGAAAAGAAGAATCACTGAAATGCTAAAGGTTTTGGATTAATTTCCACTACCTTTTGGTTTATTCATTCCATTATACTACACCCCGTTTTTTTCTTCTTTTTTTAAACCAAACTAAACTTAATAGATTTTAGTATCATTCCTGCTATCTCTTCATCTGTGCCCACCCATTGGTGAGTAATTATGTTCACTTTCTCATTCCTTCTACGCTTCATTTTGTGTGATACTCTTTCTTGTTTATTCCCAAATGACATATACATTTTTTTTAAATATAATGATAGGCGAGGTGAAAATATGATAACCAGAAATGGATGTCTGTTGATTGAACAAGGATTAATGAGGTTTCTCCTATTGTGAAGGCAGCATACCCATTGCGATTCCACCTCATAGTTAATCTTAATTTTTCTAAATACCATTTAATCGAGTAGTCTAAATCACTTACCTCTAAAAATACGGTATCAATTCTCTTTACCAGTCCTTCCATTCTTCCACTCCTTCTAATTATTGACCATGATTAAATTCCATAAAAGAAAGTGTATTTCCTACCCAAAAATTTAAATGGCCTCCGAAAGTTAGAATTGAAATCTGACTTTTGGGGGCCGTTTCTAGATAGCCCTTTGAATTGAAAGAAACATCTGCTTTTTACTGCACAAATGAATCAGTCTTGTTCTTTAGCCCTCTGTGTATCCCTAATATTTTTTTGAACAGTTATGGCAGCGAATACGCTTAAGACAAATGACATACCATAAAATCCTTTTTCACTTAGATCAATACTTCCCGCATTATAAAGGCCGATGCCCATTAAGGCGATAGCAACAATTAGAGCAAACCAGCTAATTCCATAATAGATGGCTGTCACAGGTATATCCTCATCTCGATCTCTAACCGCTTTTTGTAATGATACTGCTGAATAAAGTCCAAATACTAATACTGCAAAATAATACCCTTTTTCATTTAATTCCATAGATGCATTAAATAACCCTATTAGATAAGCAACAACCCCAACTAATAATGCCGCCCAGGTAGCACCTTTAAAAGCTGCCGTCGGTTCCCCGGGATGTCTTTTCTTTTTGGAAACACTTTGTTCGTTATCTAATAAATACTCATTCTCATTAGACACTGAACCCTTCACCTCTTCTCTATATAAATAATAACTCTGATAAGCAGAATTCCGCCTCCATATCTATTATATAGAATATTCTTACAAATTAGTACATATTATCCTTTTAATTGTTCAGTACCTTCACAAGGACCTATTATAAAATACGAATATTCATCATCCTGGTAGAATAACCCAGCCTTTTAACCTCCATCAAAAGTAGTCATGCAAATAAAATAAAGTTGCAAAATAAAAAGTTCAACCAGTCTTGTTCTGGTTGAACTTCATTATTTTACAGCTTTATCTAAAAATCTCTGAGAATCTCACAGGCCTTATAATTTAACTGTCTCTGCTTTATTCACTTTTCTCTTATGGATTTTCTTCATTACAAATCTAGCAATCGGCTGCGCTACTATTAATTCAATCCAAAATGCCACACCGAAATTCCTAAACCAGCTCAAGAAGAAATTTTGAATTGGTTCTAGGCTGATTTGTTTTGAGCCAACCCATGTGCCGATAATGGTTAAAAGGACGGATAGAACAGTTACATTGAAAAATGTATTCATTAAAACTCTTGCATTGAATCCATCTGTTTTACCTATGAATTTAGGCATTATTTTACCAACCACAGGTCCAGCTACGAATCTCACCAATAAAACCACAATGATCCACATAATTGGAATGATCTTTAAGGTTTCAAGATAATTTTCTTTACTGAAACCACGTTCCAATCCCATAATAATTGGTGCAATCGTATTTACTGAGATGATTGAAATGATGAGCATAAATAATATGCCTTCTCTTGCGTTTTGTGGCAACCTATCTTCTCTATGCATATATACCCTCCGAAAATGAAAAATTCAGATGGCAGACGTATCAACAAGACATATATTTTTGGCATATCGACTACACCAATATCTCTACACACTGATTTAAACATATTACCATGTTAGGTAAAAAATTTTCAAGCACCAATTTTTTACTTATTTAAAGACTATTCGTCTTTCCCATTCGCTCTTTAATAGATTCCAATTATACAAGTGAACCATTTCAAGAGTTTAACTGCAAATCAATGGGAGATGTCTGAATTAGATTTGTAGCTTATTGTAGGATACTATATAGCCGTTTAAATCCTTGATTATACCTGATAATTCACCGGATGATTGATTTGCTTCATCTATAATAGCGGTTATTTCTTTTAAATCCTTTTCCGCTTTTAACGCTGAGTAAATCTTTTGCTCCAAGCTAAGTACTTCTTCATATTGATCAAGGGCTAGATTATATGTATTTAACAGTTTAATCAATGAGTTATGGAGACTCATATACGTTTCTTTATTTACTTTTTGATCTATTTTACTCAGTAGTTCCTCTGATTCCTTAATTTGTATTAATTGGTTTTCTACCAATGATTTGTCCTCGTCAACCATTAGTTTACACTGATTGATTGTCTCTTCAGCCTTACTTATTTGGTTTTCAGCCTTTTTTAGATTATCTGCTCCATTCTTTACTGTCATTTCGTATAGGGATTGCAGCTTATTATTTTCGGTATTAAAAAGCTCGCCATAATTCATATTAGACTTAAAATCCCATGCGACTTGATTATGAACCTTTAAATATTTTTCATCATACTTTTGTATTACTGGCAGAATTAAAACAGCCATTACCATAGTGATTACAATTATAGCTAGATATATACCTATTTTCTTTCTAATCATACGATTCCTCGACTTTATAATCTCTTATCTTTATGGAAGTTTGCCGGAAAGTGTTTTGACTCTTCGTATCTTTCAAATTCGTAGCCCGCTTCCTTTATACTTTTAATTATTCCTGGCAATGCCTCAATGGTACCTTTCTTTTCATGAATCAAGATAATTTCTTCAGATTCATTTAATTGCTTCAGAATTTCTCCTTTAATTTTTGAAGGATTCTCTTGCAGCTTCCAATCTTTTGAATCGATTGTCCAATCCCACATTTTTAACCCTGCGTGTGCAGCTTGATCTCGCAATTTCTTATTTAACCCTGGAGATGATCCATATGGACACCTGAATAAAATCGGCAAAATATTTACCTGTTCTTTGATCAATTGTTGCGTTTCCATCACTTCGTCTACAATTTTCCCCTTTTTGTACAATCTATTATAATCATGGCTCATTGAGTGCATTCCGATATAATCTCCTCGGTTGACATATTCCTTCGCCATATCCGGGTATTTCTTTATATTATTTCCGATCAAAAAATGAGTAGCAGGTATTTCAAATTGATCGAGTATAGCAATTAAATCCTTTGTATAAAGACTTGGACCGTCATCAATTGTTAAATAAACTACTTTTCTCTCTTTACCATTTAATCTTTTAGGCACTTTTTTTACGGTCCTTTCATATGTAACTATGTTCAGTTCTGGATGCCCAGATTGATCATTCGTTTTGTCAGCCAAACTGGAAGTCGGTTTGACCCAGCTCATTACGGTTATGGATAGCACAATAGTAACCAAGATTATTGCAAAATTACGCATTCTTTACTCTTCCTTTATAAATCTTTGTCTAACTCCTATTATATTACAATTCTTTTTCTTTTGTAATATTTTAGTAATATATCAGAAAAATAGATTAATTAAATAAAGCCACTAGCCTTTGTTTGGGTAGTGACTGTTTCATACTTATTTATTTTTTAGATAATCTCCCAAGTAAAAAAGCACCTGCTGTTATGGCAAGAACAGTATTGGTTTTTTTCGTGAAAACTTGTTTTGTTACAAGGCTAATGTTTTGAGGTCTTTCAGCTAAACGTCTCATAAAATAACCGTACCAATCCGTTCCAAAAGGAACATATGTACAAAATTGATATCCCTCTTTAGCCAACTCAATCTGCATATCTGAACGGAAGCCGTATAGCATTTGGAATTCAAATTTTTCAGTTGGAATTTGATGTTCTTTTACAAATTTCTTTACATGGTTTATTACGTTGTGATCATGTGTAGCAATCGAGGTAAACTTTCCATTTAATAGATGGTATTCAATTAAATTAATATAATTTTTATCAATTTCTGCTTTTGTTTGGTAAGCCAATTCGGCCGGTTCCTTATAGGCGCCTTTTACAATACGGAGCCGAAAGTTTTTATATTTTTGTATATCATGTTCAGCACGATAAAAATATGCTTGAATAACTGTTCCAACATTTTCATATTTTTCTGAGATATCATCTAACATATCAAAGGAAGCTTGAAGTCGTGAATAATTCTCCATATCAATATTTATAAAAATATCATATTTTGAAGCTGCTTCAACAATTTCTAAGAGAATGTCTCGACAGAAATCCATTTCTATATCCAATCCCAATTGAGATGGTTTTAATGAGATATGAGCATCAACTTCATTTTCATGAATGGCATCAATGACTTGAAGGATTTGATTCTTTGCATTCACAGCCTCTTCTCTGTCATCGACAAACTCCCCAAGGTTATCAACCGTACAAGAAATTCCATACTTATTTAACTCTTTTATACTTTCAATTGTTTCATCTATATTTGTACCGGCAACCACGGTTTGCGCACCCATTTTCAATCCGTATTTTTGAGCTGTACGGTTTAAGAATTGATTTTCTGAAAGAGCAATAAAGAAATCCTTAACGATCATTATGAACACCCCTTGTGTTAGATAAATAACATGAAATTATTAAAAAAAGGAATAAACGCTTATAAAACTAAAACTTATATTTTTATATAGCCTTTATTAAAGCGCTTACTTATTTTAATATATTCATAATATAGTAAATTCTGAAATATATCTATAAGAATACTCAAATTTTTACAATTGCTTCTTTCTTGCATAGGGGCTAGCTGAAGTTATCCAGCCATATGGCTGGATAACTTATTTTAGATTATTAACTGCATGTTCATTAAGGCTAATTAATCGCTTTTTATCTTAGTTCACCCGTACCCTATCATTTATAAAAATCCAACCATTCAGTCCAAAATGAATCCATTCCATTTTTAAATGATCCAAATTATTCCTATATCTCAATTTTTAAACCAAGATACATTTTTTCCAGTCGGATGGTATATATTTAACATCCATAAACTATCCCCCGAATTTTGCCCATATTTGCTCGGCCAAGGCTGAATCTGTCTGAATCATGGTATTAAGAATATCGAATACTAGTGAGGAGGCCCGGTAATAATGATCAAATAAATCCTGTATTTTTATATTCGCCTCTGCATATACTTCCATGGCCTCTTTTGCTTTTCCATCCGTATAAAATTTGACGCTTCCGAGTTTTTCAATATTAGGTAAAGCCCTGGTTTCAATTTCTGTGAAAATTTCGTTTAAGTAGGTGATTACTTCCATCAACTCATCCGGATTCATCAGAACCATCTGACTGGAGCCTCCGCCACCATCACTCATTTGTACATTAGGCATATTCTTCACTCCTCTTATACGGGAAGTCCATTTCATCAAACAACATCTTTAAAAACCAATATTGACTGGCATGATAATATTTCTTGTTGATGATATCCACCATAATTAGCTTTTCATCCTTCTTAAAGATAAACCATTGCTGGTAGTATTTCGGGTTAAATTTGTTTTTTGGCTCTTCCTCTAAATGAAAGAGTTCAAGATTCATAAACATACTTTCCGGTTCATACTCTTCCACCTCATGTCGTTCCTGATGCAGTAATTCCTTTTGCTGAAATTTCTTTTCTTCATCCTTCGGCTCTCTCAAAATAAGTGGAATTTCATCACTTAACATTTTCAATACAATCGCCTTTGAAAGAACGCGAAGCTGATAGTGCTCGCTTTCTTCCATTTCAATTAATAAAATTAATTCATCCTGATTCTTTTCCTGAAAAGCGAACATCAAATTATTAATTCGGACATATTTTTTACTTTGATGGTACATTTCTACGGCTTGTATAATAAATGCACCGCCGCGAGTAATTTTTCCTTCAGTCGTCAAGATTTCTTTGTCTATTAATCTCTGATAGGCCTCCTGAAAGACTCCATCCCCTTTTAGCTGATAGATTTCTTTCTCAGGTAATCCAAAGAGAGCTTTTCCTCCGAAGGCTGCTGCCAATAAATACAACTCAGGTGCTGTAAATATTTTCGTTGTCTCTTCACTCATAGATTTTTTACTTCCTTCACTGAGCTATCCTTCAGAAAATCATCCAGATAGCCGTCCAGATTATTTAATGCTTTTGTTTGTTTCTTGACGGTCCCCTTCATCTCCTGATGGTACTTTTCGATGATCTCAAGATAGGTTAAAAAGGAGTCCCGGGCTTTACCGTTCCATTCCGCTTTGTTTACATAGGAGAGGAGCTGCTTACAAGTTTCATAGGTTTGGTCAATTGATTGCTCTAATGCTTTTGCAGCTGTTTTGGCTTCATTAAGCTTATCTTCATGAATAATCACTTTCCCCATTAAAATAATCCCTCCAAAAACTCTTTTTCTCTCCTCAACTGTTCTTCCGCCTCTTCTGCTGCCTTCTGCTTATAATAGAGGTACTTATCATACGCTTTCTCTTTGGCACGAACTAATGACTTCCTTTTATCCTTATCATTGTTAAAGTACTTCAGTACTTTAGCATTCAATTCTTCCCTTTTAGTGTCGAAATCATTGGATGGAATTTTCGAGTTGGAAAGATTGGGTACCGAGCCATTATAGGAATCATAAGATGAATCGGCTTTAGAAACATGCTTGTCAAAATCCGATATAGCATCCTGCAATTTGGTATATAACCTCTCATAGTCATCTCTTTTCCCTTCAGACGGTGTTCTGACCAACCAATTAAACACTTACCTTCACTTCCTCTCTTTTTTGGTAAGGAGCAGCAATTTTTATTTTCTCGGCTTTGCCGTGCTTAATAAAATATGCCTCATAAGGTAGTAAGTTTTGCTCACGGTATGGTCGATTGATCACTTCCAGGATGTTTTGATCTGTAATTCGGCCAATTAATACACCAACTTTTTGTTTTTTCATAATGGTTATAATGTCATCGTACTTTCTATCGATTGCTCCAAAGACCGCACCGAGGATAAAGTAAATACCAACTCTTCCACCGTTTTCAATTAATTTGGCAAGTGTTGTTTGATTCATCATCGACATGGTATCGACTACGAAGACTGCATCTGTAATCAAAATGACCATCGGACGGAGCGTATTCAAGAATTCTTTCCTCGTAATATTTCCTCCTGCAGCTGTCTGAGCCTGACGGAATGCGTCTTCTCTCGCTTCAAATAGTTCCTGCAATTTTTCAGTCACGGAGTCCATTTCTCCTGCTTGATCGGCATATAAATCCACTCTATCTCGATATCTTCTAAAACTGCTAGAGGCATTATCAAACATGCCTACATCAATGGCATTGTTCCGCGGAATGCCTGATAGCAATGTTAGGAATGTATTTTCAACCGAGTCCATCATATCTCCGAGAACTAATGTATTCGAATCTTTTATGACATCGATTTCAATTGGTTCCACATTTTCAAAATCAACTGCAAACGGGATTCCTCCTCTTTGGAGCATTTCCATTGATTGTTTCTTTTGAATTAATGCTTCAAATTCCATAATCTCCGGAACCATTGGAATTGGAATTGGCAGGCTTCCACTCCAACCTTTAACCATCTCGGCACTTTCCCTATGTATCTCTTCAATGATTGCCAGTGCTTCTTCACCTCGTACAGGAAGAGCCGTTTGAAAGGCAGTAGGTTGTTCCAATTTAACTAAGCCTCGTCCTGGGATTTCCTCTATCTTTAAATCTGTTTTTCCGACAATACTTCTTGTCTCTGTTTCATCAATTAAATACAAAGGAATTTGATGCTTAATATTTGCCAGTATTTGCGCACGCAATACATTTTGCCTCCCTGCGCTCACAACCATATGAACACCGACACTGACGCCTTCCCTGGCAATCTGTGTAATAATTCTCTCCATTTCCTCGCGATAAGGTGCGTCCACGATGGAGTCAAATGTATCAATCAGCATGAGAATGGTTGGAACTTCTTCTCCGCTCGCCCTCTCATACATATGTATATTTGCCACTCCATATTGGCTGAGTTTCCGTTTTCTCTCTTTTAGCTCTTTCTCTAAGCGTCTTAAAAGCTTTCCAATTTTAATCTCTTCATCAACCATAAACGTATCTGCTGCATGTGGTAAATCCTTTAGTGGAAGCAATCCATTAGTACCTAAATCAATTAAGTAGATGTGAAGCCTTTCTGGATTATGCTGCCTTGCCAGGTCCATCGCAATCGTTTGTAAAAATGTTGATTTGCCGAAACCTGGACTGGAGAATACAGCAATATGTCCATCCCTTGAAAGATTCAACCTTAACGGCTCCTGAGACTGCATTTCAGGAATATCCAGGAAACCAAACGTAACTTCGAGCGGTTTCTTCTCTTCTGTCCAAGTTTGTCGATAGTCCAGTGGATGCAGATTAGACAAGAAAATTTTCTCCTCTAACGGAGGAAGCCACGGCTTCGGTAACTCTTCAATATCATGTCGAGTGGCATAATCTCTGATATGATCCACAACGGCATCCAATTCGGTCGGCACAGTAGTAATCTCTGTCTTTTTAGATAACCCGCTTAAATCCTGAGAAATAATATCGTATTGCCCGAGTTCATTAATAGCGTAGATGGTCGCATCCATCCAATCTTCATCTGTTTTTTCAGGTGTATAGTTGGCACCGCTCCATGCACTTTGGAATAATTCATAGATTTCATTATTACCAACCTGTAAATAGGCACGTCCTGGCAAAGTTATTTCTGCCGCATCAGGTGTTTTAAGAATTTCATTGGAATCAGAGCTGTTTTGGACCTTAAGTGCCAATTTAAATTTAGAGTTGGACCAAATTTGATCGTCCACTACCCCGCTTGGTTTCTGAGTGGCCAAGATTAAATGGATTCCTAATGAACGCCCGATACGCGCAGTGGATACCAATTCCTTCATAAATTCTGGCTGTTCTGATTTTAACTCCGCAAATTCATCCGAAATTAAGAATAGATGTGGCATCGGCTCTTGTACTTCACCTAATTTGAACAACTTTTGATATTGATTAATATGGTTGACGTCATGCATCCCAAACAGTCTCTGTCTTTTTTGTAATTCTGCTTTAATAGAGGCTAATGCACGCATGGATTGTGCTCCATCCAGATTCGTGATTGTTCCCATAAGGTGAGGAAGATCTTTAAATAAATTGGCCATCCCTCCACCCTTATAGTCAATCAGCAAGAAGCCAACTTCATATGGGTGAAAATTAACTGCCAGCGAGATAATATAGGATTGTATAATTTCTGATTTACCGGAACCTGTTGTCCCTGCAACAAGACCATG
Organism: Pradoshia sp. Z5_111; assembly: GCF_058267535.1. Lineage (NCBI taxonomy): Bacteria > Bacillati > Bacillota > Bacilli > Caryophanales > Bacillaceae > Pradoshia > Pradoshia sp. Z5_111. Next base: position 188,946 of record NZ_JBZCPQ010000005.1, on the reverse strand, counting down.
TGGACCATGAGCCTTCTCATGCAAATTCAGATTGACAATATCTTCTTTCCCACGCAATCCCAGTGGTACTGCCAGGCTTTTATAGGTTTCGTTTTCCTGCCAACGCCGATGAATTTGCAAATCCTCCACTTTCTCCACACCATACATTTCAAGAAATGTAACTGCTTCCGGAATTGAATTCTTTAAGTTTTGCAAATGGTTGAGCGGTGCAAGAGCCCTGGACATATCTTCTTTATTAAAATCCTTAGGGAAATGATCTGGTTGAAAGCGCCTGTTAACGAGTTCACCTTTTTCCAGAATGATATTCCCGGTCATGGAATCCCTAATATCCACAACAGTCGTCACATGCTCAGGCAATGACTGCATAACATCCTGTACAAATACAACAGAGACCCCTAAATCGCTTGGATCTTCATTTAAATACTCCATTACAGAATGATCGAGCACCATTTTTTCATCTGTAATGAGCACAACGAATCGCGGGGAGAAGTAGATTTTCTCATTGTTATTCTTTTCATCCACCTGTAATTTTCGATCTTTAATGATTTGGTAAAGTGAATTTAAAACTTGATCACGGGTGCGCTCATGGTAAACAAATCCTCTCACATTAATTCCCTGAATGCTTGCATGGGGCAGCCAGCGCATCCAATTCCATTGATCCTTTTCTTCCTCAGGGAATATGGTGATAAACTGCACATCATGATAACTTTGAAAAAGGGCTGTTTGCATAACGAGCAATTGAAGCTGCTCGACAACGAGATGCCGCTGCCCGATATATCCAACCGGTCCATTCATCAGGGAAGTGATCAACGGTACACCCTTGATTTCTTCATACTGTGAACGGAGCTTGCGTGCTTCGTCCATTAACTCGTCCTTTTCCTGTATGAATTCCTCTACGCTTAACTCGACCTCAAAGCTAGTCTTCACATTACCGATTCCAACTCGATACATTAAAAAATCATGATGAAACATGTTTTTTTCATAGATTCTTGAATTGACATTCACAGCCATGTCTCTTATTTGTTCAATGCTTGGATAATGATAATTCAATGCATGACGCTGGTTATTACTCGCTTCATACAATTCCTTGGTTTTATTTTTCAAATAATCTCGGTAACTGACATCCCGCTCCTTTGTTTCGGCTCGGTAGTCTTTTAAGCTCTTAATATATGAAGTAATGGAAAAAATAACGGTTACAATTGTCATAGAAAGCATGACGATCAAATAAATTCCGCTTCCATTAAACATCGATACGATTACACATGCAGCAACCATGACAATCGGCGGTACAATGATACGGGCTATTTGTTCACTTGGCTTCCGCGGTTTAGGAGAGGGTCTGGCTATTTGCCGTTTATCCTCCGGTTCCCTGTAGATAATTCGCGGTGAACGGTGGTAATCTGGATAGTCAGGTGAGTAACTTAAAGGTTGTTCAAATAAACGCACTAATTTTGCTGCTTGAATTACATCATGACCAATTATCTCAATCGCGTTCTTGCCTAATTTGATTAACATCCCTTCTATATAAAGCTGATCGCCATCCTCAAGGGTGATTTCTCCATCTGCTTTTGTAAAGTTATGATAAACCGAGCCTTTCATTATACTTATCCTAAAAGGGTTAATCACTTTATCCCGGTGAAGGATAACCTCGCTCGATCCCCCACTGATTTGAATATCATCATAGTCTTTGGGCCCTATTGAAAAACTGGTTCGGCTAGATGTATCATAGAAAATCGGATTAGATAGATCTATCAGTCTCATAGAGATCTTCCCATCCCCCTCATCCGCCAGGATTAGATGCTCATCCAGCTGCAATTGTCGCCCATCCAACCAGCATGATTGACCATCCCAATCTATACACTTTGTATCCATCATTCCTGCACAAGTAATCGTATGACCGCCATCATTCCCCAGCGTGATTTTCTGAGGTACTTCCTCCGATAAGTGGCATTTATGCAATTGTTCTTTGTAGGACATCAGTAATAATCGTTGTGCCATCTATCTCTCCCTCTCTACTTACAAATAAAAATGAATTGGATACTCTACGATTGACATTCAATCGTTATCCAATTAATCTTTTGCATTATTATCAGCCTTGTCGGTTTTGCTTGCTTCCTTCTCTGGAGTTTTTTCATTTTCTTCCTTATTAACCGGTTGCTTCTCCTCACTAGGAACTTTCTCTTCCATAGGTTGTGCTTCTTCCACAGGAATAGAGCTGTCTACAGGTGTTGCCTCTTCTACAGGATCATCATTGGTCACACTCTGAGGATCAAGTCCACTTTTCTCTGCATATTCGTTTAATTGTTCCTCATATTTTTGTATCTTTTCCTCACGTTCGGTCCCGCTAAGGTCAGGATCATTCTTAGCTGCTTCAATTTGTTGAAGAAGCCCATACAATATTAATGTCGGGTCATCCACATACATGGCCAAATCCATAGATTCAGTAAAATTTCCACGTCCGTTATAAACCCAATATAATAAATAATTTTCATCACTCTTCATGCTGATGTTTTTCATGATGACTTCCTTTTGCTCCGGGCTTAACATCTTTTTTTCTGTCTGAATATAAGAATAGGCCAATATATATTTTGCGGAGTATGGTAAATCCTCTGGTTCATTGCTCTCCAGCTCAGAAATTACATTCCCATAGTCATTTGTTAAAAAATAAGTATGTGCCTGCAGTAAATGATTTTGCTCCGGTAATCTATTAAAAAACAGATAGATCAGCGGAATGATTAAAATGACAGCCACCGCAATCATGGAGAATGATAATTGTTTAAATAAACGGAACTTTTTTCGGGGTACCAGCTGCAAATTTTTTTCAGATTCTGCTTTTTCTTTTATATAATTTGCCTCCAGCAGGGTTATTAACGCCTCCAAATGCTCTGCCCCAGATATTTGTTTCTCAAAATCAGTATCTGTTGCATTATGTATAGATCCTGTATAAAGCTCATCAAAATTAAACTTTTTTGAAAACATGGCAACCGCTAAACACTTATACTGCTGAAAGAATGACGCTTCGTCCACCTCAAATGGTGGCACTAAATCCCTGATTCCGCGATGAATAATAGATGGCATCAAATTATCATCCCAAATAAGATTATCCGGGTGCATGAAAAATGTAATTCTCGTAGAAAGGAATTTATGTAAACGCGCTAGATTACATAACAAACGCAATTTATCAGTCCGATTTAAGGCCTGTACATCCTTCCAATGTTTGTCCCCCTGTTTCAAAGTATAAAAAAATGTATATGTATCATCATCCTCATCTACCTGTGCTGGTATAAAATAATCCCTATTCTCTGTCAGCAGCGAAAGATGGCGTATATCTTTCACGCGTGTTTGCGATTTTGGCATTCTCAATGCCCAGCGATCATCCAGAATAGTAAAATGAAAAGTATTGGACTCCATATGAATTTCTTTTTCTTGCATGTCCTTTAACTCCTTTAACGACCTGTTTTTTATAAAACTACCAATATATCACCATCTGTAACTGGATAATCAGATAATCGGTCATCATCCGTTAACAACAATGACTTTGCAGGTACTTTTAACGTATATAAACCTTCATTTTCAACATTAATTTCCAACGTTTCCGTTAAATTAGCCAGTAACTGTTTTACCGGTTGATGAACAGGAATTCTCAAATCATATCGTCCAAACTGTTTTTTAGTAAAATCGACTGTTACGTTAATATGAGTAACACCAGGCAACACTGCATCTCCTCTCAACTCATCATGTTTTTAACTACCGTGTATATTCCGCCACAAATGAATAAGACAATTGCTGAGAGAGAAGCCAGCAGGGTCGGTCCAATCTTTTTATCCTTTTCTTCATCCTCAGCCGCTATAATAGGTACTTCATAACTTTCGTTAAACAAAGAGACCTTTGTTTCATTAAAAGCTTTATTTGCTTCCACTTCTAAAATAAATAAAGAGTCCTTCAGATCTTCCTTTTCTTTTTCTAATTTCATTTGATTTTCTTGGATTGTCTTCCGGGTTTGTTCTTTGAACAGACCCGGAATCCTTTTTTCCAATTCGTTTTCCTCATATTGCTTCGAATCTTTTTTTACTGGTTCATCATCCTGACTAATTCTGTCCTGTTTTACATTCATATTTCCATCATGATCCAGGTCCCCTTCAGCTTGTACAGGAACACCCGCAACCAGAATTAATCCGGAAATGAGGATAAAACAGTAATTAACTAGCTTTAATCGATTCAGGATCCTCTACCTCCCTGTTTCCTGAGAATTTGTTTACCACAAATAAATTCAAAGCAATTCCCAGTACGATTCCTGCTATCAAACTAATAATGACCCATATATTTAAATCAGATCCCTTTGAAAAGGCGACAAGTAACTGTTCTATATGCTGCAATGGAGAAAACTCCTTCAATTTAGCAGCAGCAGATAATTTATCAAAATGCAATCCAAGCGCGTCCGCAAAAAACAGATACATACTGAACAGAGCTAGCAAAATAAACATTCCTGCCATTTTCAGCTGTCTTAACAGATAGGTAGCAATTACGGTCATTGAAAGCATAACGAGCGTGACCAAACCGATCCACTGAATAAAATAACTCTGCGACATATTTAAGAAATAGCCGGATAGCAAACTAATCAAAAGTCCTTCAACCAAGCCCACTCCAGCAGTCAACAGTGTGATTGGTAGATTACTGCTCCACAAAGCTCGTTCTGTCTCAAATGAGTCTTTTGAAAGTCGCTTTTTCTCATTGTTTGATAGGACATAAGCTGAGAACAAAGCCACTATGAAACAGATCAAAACCATAAAATACGGATGAAATGTCTCTTCAATTGTGATAATTCCGCCATTTTTCGTTTGAACAGGATTAGCAAGGAATTTAAGTAAATCTTCATTTTGGCGATCTCCAATCCGTGAATTGGCAAGAACACCCGCAAAGTTTTGCGCAAAGTTTTTATCATCTGATACTTTTTCGGACATATCACCAAGCAAGTTATCCGCATTTTTTACAAGAGTTACACCACTCACTTGAATGTCTTTTGCATCTTTTTCTAAATCATCAAAGGTCTGATAAACACCATCAGCTGATTCTTTATTTCCCCTTGATTGCGTTACCAGTGACTCGCTCATGTCCAATAATGATTGAAGAGCATCATCAAGAGTAAGGACCATATTCTGCTCTTCACCCTGTTTGGATATAATAGTGGATTGATTATCAAGCAAATTCAAACTCTGCTCTCTCCACTTCTCTACATCAGTAAGTGTTTTGGATAGTGAATCATTTAATACTTCGGCTTCAGCCATTGTTTTTGCGATTGAATCAGCAAGCTGCTCGGAATTTTTGCCAGCCTCGTCAACAATTGCAAGGTAAGAGTCGATTTTGGCTTTCAGTTCCGCTGTTTCTCTTTTCACTTCTGATAAAATCTGTTGTGACATATAGCCAGATAAAACATCAACTAGATCCTGTTTGTTGAACAGGTAATAGAGTGAATCTGGTGTTGCACGATCTTTAAGATTTTCGCCAGTCGATAACCAATTTGTTTCATTTCCGCTAATACCAAAGTAAATATCATAAAGCTTGGCTAAACGATAATATTCTTTTAGTGACTCATTGACGCTTTTAATTAAGGTACTCGTATTAATGGTTTTTATTGGTGACAATATCTCATGAGAAATCGTATTATTTTCAATTAAGACTGGCTCCGGTGTTGGTTCAGGATCATTGTCTGGTTGACCTGGTGTTGGATCAGTGTCTGGCTGATCACCAGATGGTGGGTCAGTACCTGGTTGGTTACCTGGTACCGGGTCAATACCCGGTTTGTCATCCGGTGTTGGGACAGTACTTGGCTGGTCACCTGGTGCTGGGTCAATGCCTGTTCCAGGTTCTGTATTACCATCGCCTGCAGTTGGGTCAGTTGTGGTATCTTCTATTGCATCAGGAGCATTGCTTTTCTCATCAGTACTTTGTTCTGCTTGTTCTTCTTTCCCTTTCACAGCAGTGGTTTGAATGATATTTAATGAAGCAGATTCAGCCGGTTGTTCAGCTGGTGGAGTACCCGGTATTTCAGTATCGGGAGCTGACTCAATAGGTTCATCAGGTGCTGGTTCAGGATTCTCCGGTGCTTCCGTTTCCGGCTCATCCTCACCGCCATTTGCATCCTCTTGGGCAATTTTCCATTTCCATTTAATCGGCTGAAAAATATCAATCTTATCTGCATCGCCTCTTAATTTAACATCCATTTTTACTTTAAAAGTGCCTTTAATAGATCTTGGCAAATAAACACTGCCATCCTCGCCCGGTGAATAATTTTTTGGAAATCTACCCGGTAATTTGAGAGTTAACGTCTCCAGTGAAAACCCATCCGGCAAGGTAATAGTGAATTTCTGATCTTTTTTTCGATTGGCAGGTATCTCAACTTCATCCGTTAATGTAATACCATTTTGTCTTAAATCATCCTTAATTGAATTGATCTTATCAATTAATGGAAGGTTTCCACTTGATGGGTTAGGGGTAGGATTAAACTCAGATATATATTTATTAGTTATATAAATAATATCTTTCAATTGCTTTGATGCCTCATCATCTAATGTTAAATCGTCAATTTGTCCGGCATCTAATGTTGGTATTCTCAGAATTTGATTTGCGATGGCTGCTTGCATATTCGAATTGGGCACATCAAAGAAAGTGGACATACTTACTGTCTCATTAGAGTTTTCTTTAATTGTTTTACTCAAATCTTCTTTTACTTGCTGTTTTAGTTTTTCATCCTCTGTATTTAATGTAGCTAGTAATTCATCATTAAAAATCCCCAACTGCTCTTGAGTGCTAGCCAAATGGTTCTTGATAGCTGTTGACTCTGTCAGTATATTGGCAGCTGCATTCATTTCATCCTGCTTGAACTGATCGTTAATCTTTTGGTTAGCTGATACTAAATTTGTAAATTGAGCAATGACATCCCCGCTGTTCATGGTTTGGTCTAATTGACTTAATTGATTTCCAAAATCAGCTGCCATCGTGCCATTTGTTTCATTCAATTGTGCGAATTGCGTGTATTGATCATAGTAGGTCTGGTTAGCTTGTACGCCATTTCCGAGGGTATCCTCAAATGATGCAAGGATTTCTTCTAGTCCTTCAAAACTTGTTTTTGAGGCTACGGCTCCACTCTGAATTACATCAAACTGTGAGGTATAATTGCTGAGAGGGTTATGAATAGAGCGATTAAAAATGCCTGTATAATGTTCTTCTTGGTCCACTACTTTTTTAACATTGTCCTGCGCTTCCTGCAGATTTCCGATTACACTTGCAAAATAAACATCTATGATTTGTTTATTAAAATTATTTAAAATTGAGCTGGCAGTTTTCTCCGCCTTTTCTTTAATAATTGTATTTTCCGAGGCATTAATCTTATAATTCAGTGTCACTTTTTCTGGAGATTTAGAATCTATACTGAGTGCTTTTTCAGTAAAGTCATTGGGAATAACAATCATCATATTATACGCATTTCGTTTAATACCACTTTCCGCTACTCCACGACTGACAACATACCAATTATGAGTATTCTCTTTTTCTATACTTTTAACAAATTCACTGCCAAAATCATATTTTCTTTCATTTAAAATGGACCCCTCGTCCTCATTTACAAGGGCAATCGTCATTTTTTCCTCTGCTTTTTTTTCATCAATCTGTGAAGTTTGGACCAAGCCAAGGTATGAGATAGCTCCCGTTAATGCAATGATTAATGCAAGAAACAGCAAAAATCCCTTTTCTATCTTATTCATGCCAACACCCCTGATTATTTCTTTTATGTACAATGTCTAATCATTTTATCTTTCTATAAAGATAGGATCCTATTAGATGAGCAAAAGCCACACAAATATAAGCGTGGCCTTTGCACCCAGGAATCATAAAAATACTGGAAACAACTTATTGAAGACCGAAGTTTCTAGCCAATTGCTCGTCATGTTGTCTAACAGCTTCAGCTGTGTTATCCAATTGAGTATTAATCTCCTGTAAAAGGGTCGCAAAATTTTGAACCTTTGGAGCAAGCTGATTAAATTGTTCATCAAACTTACCGAATGCTTGACCTTCCCACTCAGCAGCCAAGTCTCTTTGGACATTTGTTAAATCCCTTAAAATTTGCTCGATTTGCTGCGAGCTGTTTCCATACATTTTTGCTCTTTGTTTCAGTTGCTCTGGGGTCATACGAATTTGTCCTGACATTAACTAAACACTCCTTTTCATTTTCCTTATATTTTTTCTAAGTATGGGTACTGAGAGAAAGGCACACTGCTACTTTTGTATAAGAAACCAGAAAAATGGCACAACATCCTCAGCATTTACAAATATACCCATACTTTTTACAATTTTAACCTCAAATGACAAATATTTTATAAAAAATCCAAAAAATCATTCTAAATGACTAGCATATTTTTTGGGAATTTGAATTTACCTAATTAAAAATAGGTCTTTTTGACTAATTCATAACAAAAAAGGCAGGATATTTAGCTAGTGATCAAGACTTTTTTTGCTATTTACTTTAGGGATTAATGAGGAAATTATCCTCTTTTATCTATTAGAATAGGTCCATTCGCTATAATAGAAATCTATCCATAACATTACAAAAAGACCTATTCTCATAGAGTAAGATCTTCCGGCTATAAACATTTCATCATAATCAGATTTCATCTGACCTAGATTTTTATAAACCCTCACTTTATTTGATGTCGTCACAAAATTGAAACTCCGGATTAGATCAGATAGGTTGAAATGAGAGGTAAAGAGATTATGATAGATGTTGGCTAGATGAATACAATGATGTATTTAGTCCCTGATTTAATCGGTAATATATTATCCTTATCATGATTTATGTCCTATTTTTCCATCAACTTAGTTTGTTTTATAGACTTACTAAGTTGAATGCTTTTATAATAAACTTTAACACAGCTATGTAACCGCTTTCTAATTAAATCGAAAAGGAGATTAGAATATGACCAACAAATTAGCACGTAAGTTTCTTAGTTTCGGATTAGCTATTGCTCTTGTAACTCCTGTCTTTTCCACTGATATTGCCAGTGCTAAGCCATTAAGTGCTTTAAAAGCTTCCCCTTTATATGAAAGGTACGAAGATTCTTTTACGATTGGGGCTGCTGTTGAACCCGATCAATTAAAGGGCAAGAGTGGTGATGTATTAAAACGTCACTATAACAGTATTGTTGCAGAGAACGTAATGAAGCCAATATCCATCCAACCAGAAGAGGGGAAATTCAATTTTAAAGAAGCTGATAAAATTGTGAAATTCGCCAAGAAAAATGATATGGATGTTCGTTTTCATACCCTTGTATGGCATAGTCAGGTACCTGATTGGTTCTTTATTGATAAGAAAGGGAATAGCATGATAGAGGAAACCAATCCAAAACAGCGGGAGAAAAATAAGAAACTTTTATTACAGCGTTTAGAAAAACATATAAAAACAATTGTGAAGAGGTATAAACATGATGTGGACTCTTGGGATGTTGTAAATGAAGTGATTGACGAATATGCTTCTAACGATCAGAAACTGCGCGAATCCCCATGGTATCAAATTACGGGCACAGATTATATTAAAGTAGCATTTAAAACCGCTAAAAAATATGCAAAAAAGGATGCAAAACTGTATATTAACGACTACAATACAGAGGTAGAACCCAAGAAGACTCATTTATACAATTTAGTTGTTGAGTTGCTGGACCAAAGAGTCCCTATTGACGGGGTTGGCCACCAAGCTCATATTCAATTAGGCTGGCCTTCTATTGCAGAAACAGAGGAATCTATTAATCGTTTCGCCCTTCTTGGTCTGGATAATCAAATAACTGAGTTAGATGTTAGCTTATACGGTTGGCCACCAAGACCAGCTTATCCTTCATATGAGGAAATTCCAGAAGAAGAGTTCCAGCGTCAAGCTGCCAGGTATAATGAGTTATTTGAAATGTATGAGAGATTAGGAGATAAGATTAGTAACGTGACATTCTGGGGAATTGCAGATAATCATACATGGCTAGACGACCGTGCCGAGGAATATAATAATGGTGTTGGAAAAGATGCACCGTTTGTCTTTGATCCGGATTATAATCTTAAGCCTGCTTATTGGGCAATAATGGACTAGAATAGATACCGAGAATAGTATAGTAGAAGAATCTTTAGGTACCTACTATAGAGGATGGGACATAACTTATAAACGATCCTGAAAAGACGAACGATATCTAATTGACTTTGTTACTTATTAAAGAGTTAAGTTGGAAAAAAAGGTCGTTCCATTCCACTAAGTTTACTAATGGTATACAGAAGTAACCAATCTATTGAAAACAAATAAAAATCCGACCTATTAGGCGAAATCACCTAATAGGTCGGATTTATCATTGACTGAAATACTTATATCTCAGCCTCCTTTTAGTTTCAGTATATACATTCTTTTAATTAACCTGTTATCATTGTTTTATCTATAAATGTCTTTTTTTACCTCAAAGGATTAACCTGCAAGCTTTCCAATCTGAAGCTCATACATTTGATAATACTTTCCTTTTAATTCCATGAGTTCATCATGGTTTCCTCTCTCCACAATTCTTCCTTTATCAAGAACAAGGATTTGGTCAGCACTTTTAATAGTAGAAAGACGGTGTGCAATAATAAAAGTGGTTCTACCTTTCTTTAGCACCTCCATTGCTTCCTGAATCAAGCTTTCTGTTTCTGTATCGATACTGGATGTAGCTTCATCAAGAATCAGGATGGCCGGATTAAAAGCCAAAGCTCGGGCAAAGGATATTAATTGGCGCTGTCCTGATGAAAGAGTACTCCCTTTTTCAACTACCGGTTCATCAAATCCATGTTCAAGATTGGCCAACACGCGGTCAGCTCCCACATCTCGTAACGCTTTTTCAGCTACTTCTCGCGAAATTTTTGGATCATCAAGTGTGATATTCGAAAGGATGGTTCCAGTAAACAAATATGGATCCTGTAAGACGATTCCCATATGCTCACGCAAGGTTTGATGAGGGATATCTTTCAATTCTGTCCCGTCAATTCGGATAGCCCCCTCCTGATAGTCATAAAATCTGAATAACAGATTCATAATGGAGCTTTTCCCTGATCCTGTATGCCCCACTAGGGCTATTGTTTCACCCTGACTAGCCTCAAACTGAATATCCTTTAATACTTTTTCTCCTTCTTTATAGCTAAAAGATACATGGTCAAATTCAACATGCCCTTTAAAACGTGGCTTACGTTGATCTTCAACATCAATACCTTCCTCATCCAGAAGCGCAAATACACGTTCACCGGCTACCATCGCCTGTTCAAAATTTGCAAACTGATTGACAATTCCTGATATTGGGTGGAACAGACGATTTAAATAATTCACCATCGCGTATAAAACGCCGAGACTGACGACTGATTCACCAGATGCTGCCATACCTCCGAAATACCAAATAAATAGTGTTAATGTAATAACACGCAAAGCACCTACAAGATTTCCGTTTAACAAGGAATTTAATTTTTGCATTTTACTTTGGTATACATAATGCTCTGTGTTCAGTTTTTCAAATTCCTCTGTTGTTTCTTTCTCCCGCTTGAATGCCTGAATGATATTCATCCCGTTTATGGATTCGTTAATCATGGCATTAATATCACTTATACGCGCCCGAATGACCCTATTATACTTTGTCGCAAATTTACGAAATAATAATGTCCATGCAACGAGCAGCGGCAAAATAATCAATGTCACCATTCCAAGTTTTACATTAAGTAAAAATAGAGCAATGATAATTCCGATAATATTAACCGTACTTGAGAAAAAGTTAGCTAAAACCCTTACATAAAGCTCCCGAATTGCTTCGGTATCATTTGTAATCCGTGCCACTACCTTTCCTGCCGGTAAATTATCAAAGTAGCGAATCGGCAGTCTTTGAATCTGAGCAAAAACGTCCTTTCGCATTGTTTGAATAATTCGATTCGCTGCTTTTTGTAAATAATAGCTCTGCCCATATTGAAAGAAGAATGCCACAATCATAATTCCGAAATACAGAGCAAGCAATTGCATTATACGGCTGATCTCTGGCTGATAAAACGCCATGATTTGTGCTCCTGACAATTTCTGAGCCTCATAGGTTGCTCTTTTTTCTCCGCTAGTAATCACCAGCTGACCATCTTTATAGGATCTTTTCCCATCAAACTCTATCGGTTGGTTCAGGAATAAAAACGTCGTCCCAACCTGATGGATGGCAACCTCACTTCCGGTCCATTCCCCATCCTCTACATAGGTCTCACGTTTATAAGTGCTCCCCTGATAGTGAACGGCATCCTTTGTATCCTTCGTTTCTACCCATGGAGATTCAATCCCCATGATATGGTTGTCTATCATGTTTTTCCCGATATAGGGTCCGATTAAGTCGGCCCCTACCGAGATGGATAACATCATTAGTGCAAGGATAATGGTTCCTTTACACTTCACTGCATATTGATATAAACGTTTTCCCGTCTTCCAACCGGATTCCGTTTGTTCCAAATGTTCGTTCATTAGGCGCTCACCTCCTTGTTTGCTTCAATTTGCTGGCGATCAAATTGTTCTTTATACCAGCCCTTCTTATTGAGCAACATTTCATGTGTGCCTTCCTCAATCACCACTCCATCATCCAGTACAATAATCCAGTCTGCATGCTGTACTGCCGATAATCTGTGAGTAGTGATTATCGTCGTTTTGTCGCTTCGTTCATTCCGAATATTTTCGATAATCGTTGTTTCTGTCTTGGCGTCCACTGCAGAGAGGGAGTCATCGAGAATCAGAATCTCCGGATCTTTAATTAACGCCCTGGCTATTGAAATCCTTTGCTTTTGTCCGCCTGATAAAGCAATTCCTTTTTCCCCAACCAGCGTCTCCAGCTTGTTCGGCAGTCTCTCTATATCTTTTTCAAAATCTGCGAGGCGAACTGCTTTCCAGAACTCTTCATCAGTTGCTTCCATTTTTCCAAATAAAATATTCTCCCGAACTGTTTTAGAAAATAAAACATGGTCCTGCGGTACATATCCAATCCATTCCCGAACATCCTCAAGATTTTGTTTTTCAATCGGTACATCGGATAGGGAAAGAATTCCGTTCCCAGCAGGATATTCCCGCAGTAATTGTTTCACAAATGTTGTTTTTCCGCTGCCGGTTTTTCCGACAATCCCGATTGTATCCCCGCTGTCGATTTTGACATTGATATCCGCTAGATTATCCACCTTTGAAGAAGGATAACGGAATACTACTTGATCAAATATAACATTCTCCAGTTCCGGAACCTCCACTGGATTCGGATCATTTTTGACATCCTCCTGAGAAGATAGTGTTTCGTTCATGCGATCGAGAGAGGCATTTCCTCTTTGCATGACATTAATTAATTCGCCAATGGCAATCATCGGCCAAATCAGCATCGATAGATATACGTTAAAGGTTACAAGCTGCCCAATTGAAATGGCTTGAGCGAATACTAGATTGGCTCCATATCCAAGACTGATTAAATAACTGATACCAATAACGAATGTGATAACCGGATCAAACATGGCATCTACTTTCGTTACTTTCATGTTTTTCTCATATACATCTTCTGTCATCTCTTCAAAGCGTTTTTCATCCGCTCGTTCCTGTACATAAGCACGAATGACACGGACACCCGCGACAGATTCAAGGACCTTGTCATTCAGTTCACCAAAAGCATCCTGTGCTACTGTGAAGTGCTCATGGATTCGCTCTCCGCCCTTTTTTACTGCCCATGCCATAATCGGCAAAGGTAAGATTGCGGCAAGCGTAAGTTCCCAACTAATTGTAATGGCCATTGTTACTAAAATCGCAATCATATACAAGGTAGAATCCATTAACGTTAAAATACCGAATCCTGCTGTAACGGATATAGATTTAAGATCATTGGTTGCTCTCGCCATTAAATCGCCTGTACGATTCTTTTCATAGAAGGTTGGTGTCATTTTTAATAAATGACCTATAAATCCTGAGCGCAGCTTCCGCTCCAATACATACGCTCCACTAAATAACTGGTAATTCCATATATAAGTTAGTATATAGAGGGTGACCATTAACCCGATCATCCACCAAACATAGGTCATGAGTGTCTCCTGATTCATTTCCCCAATACTCATGTCATCTATGGCCATCCCAACAATCATCGGTGGCAAAACCTCCAGCACATTTACGATATTTAATAACGCGATTGCGACTGTATACCGAATCCAGTGCTCTTTAAAAAACCATCCTAATTTCTTTAAAACCGAAAACATTCCATCTCCTCCTTTGTCTTAACCGAAGAACATTTTAATTGCTACGTGCTGTTTGCCTGTATGTCCCTTAAAATTTTTACATTGATCACATTAGATACCATTTTTCTTCCTCCTTTTTTGAATGCAACTTAAAATTACCAACAAAAAAAGACTGCAACGATTACGTGTTGATACTTCCTCCAATCAAAAGAAGATTCGAACGTAAAAACGTCCAATCTTTACTTTTGAGTTAGACAAAAGTATTCACGGCAACGTGCAGTCTTTTCGTTTAAAACGTGTTAAATCTTATTTAAACGGGAGGACTGCACAAAACTCATATCGACTCGATGATACGCTACAACAATCACTGATTTTCTCATCATACAGTCCTCCTTTCATTGATAACTAAATTGGTAAGTCTTTACACAGATTACTACTATTTGAATTGTTAGTCAATTACAAATTTAAAATATTTTCCGAAATTTAATTGCATGTTCGCTCAGTGAATTATTTTTACAAAAACATCCATACTACCTTGCATTAAACAGTACCATGTGTAATACTATAGTTACTACTATACAATGTATAATAGCGAAGGAAAGGAGGCTTTACGATTGAATGTCCAATTCAAAAAGGGCGTTTTAGAGCTTTGCGTACTTGTTATGTTAAATAACAAGGATCGTTATGGATATGAGCTCGTTCAGGGGATTTCCGATAAATTTGAAATTTCCGAAGGAGCCGTCTATCCGCTTCTCAGACGACTTACCAAAGAAGAATATTTCACGACCTATTTACAGGAATCTACAGAGGGGCCCTCTCGTAAATACTATCATCTAACAGAAAAAGGCCGGGATTACATGAAGCAGCTGGTAAGAGAATGGCAAGCATTTTCCACAGGTGTTAATCAAATTATTGAGGAAGGTGAAGTACAGTGAATCGGGAACAATTTTTGCAACAATTATCTAACCATCTTAGTGCCCTGCCTAAAGAGGAACGCAATGACATCTTAAATGATTATAATGAGTATTTTGAAAATGGTTTATTAGAGGGCAAGTCCGAGAGTGAAATATCAGATAATCTTGGTTCTCCTGAATTAATCGCAAAGGAATTAAATATATCGAATACATTTGCCGAGATAGACAGGAAGATGACCTTCTCAAACGTCTTTGGTGCGATTGGATTAACAATTGGACTGAGCTTTCTGAATCTAATTTTTGTCCTTGGTCCTGCCATAGCTCTTGGAGGTATATTGTTAGGCGGTTGGGGGGCAAGTATCGGTCTCATATTATCACCATTCCTCCACCTGATTGGTATTATATTGGGTTTCAATCAGGCCTATGCATTTGAAGTTTTTCTTTCAATCGGGTTTAGCGGTTTAGGAATTCTCCTCTTGTTTGGCATGTATTATGTAACCATCTTTAGTTCTAAAGTGTTTATTAAATATTGCAAATGGAATGTTTCTGTTGTAAAGGGAGGTATGAAGCATGTATAAAAAGTGGCTGATTGTAGCTGGAATACTCATCGTTATTGGCTTTTCAGGAGCATTGCTGACTGCAAAATCGTTTTTTTCACTTCAAAATGAGAATGACAAACAAACGAAGCAGTTTCGAAGTTCAGAGATACAATCGATTGATGTCAATAATACCGTAGGGACAATCAAGCTGGCCGAAACATCTGGAGATGAAATTATTGTTGAGACAATTGGGTCTAAAATGTCCAATCCTATAAAAATAGAAGAGAATGGTGAAACCCTATCCATTACAAACGAGGCGGATCATACTATTTCTCTCGGTGTTAATTTTAAAAAATCATCTGAGAATATTACAGTTTATTTGCCAGGAAAACAGTATGACAGAATCTCAGCTTCAAATGAAGTCGGAGAAATTACAATCTCTCAGGTTAATGCAGCACACTTAAATGCAGAATCAGAAGTTGGGAGCATTCATATAAGCGATGTAACCTCCACTTCAATAATCGCTTCTTCAGAGCTAGGGAACATTAAGATACAAAAATACAGCGGCAAGCTCCAGGTCGATAATGAAGTTGGCTCGATCGATATTTCGACTGATGAAATCACTGAACCGCTTATCGCCAAAAATGAACTTGGAGAAATCGAATTAACAATTAATCAGGATCCGAAAAACATCTTAATTTCAGCAGACTCTGAGATTGGCAGTAAACGTATCTTTGGCAAAAAAACCGGAAGTTATATGAGTGGGGATGGAAGCATTACAGTTCAACTGAGCACGGAGACCGGCAGTATTCGTGTTACTGATTAATGAAAAACCCGATAAAACCTTCAAGGGCTTTATCGGGTTTATTTTCAATTCTATCAAACAGCTGTTTTAGCCTGATTTTGAGCTGCATCCACAAGGATGAACACCGCTGACAATAAGTGCATAATCATTCCAATGCCAGGAATGAAGCCAACAACGGACGTTACAATTCCCAGTATATTTCCGTTAGCTTTTATTCCGGCTTTATATGAAAAGACTACAATGATGATGTGGAAAGCAAGCATAATAAATAAGGGTACCCATGCCATGCTTAGGATAATCGTTCCGCCAAGAACAGGTATACCTAATAATGCTTCCATACCGCCTGATACCCATTTTAAAATATTAATCATTTGACGACTCATTACTAGCCACCCTCTCTCTTATATATTTTTTAAAATATTATTCTATAATAACTATATTTACTATATACCCATTAATCTAAATATTATTAACTATATTTCTTATAAACATGTTTTATGTTTGTATAATTTTTATCCTTTATCACTATGTACATTCATTTTTCCCGTAAGCATCTAACACGTTTTATGCGGGGAGATTATAATATATTTTGGACAGTTGGTGCAGGACACCAGTTCTTCGCTATGTTACGGAAATACTAATCTTTTATACAAATGACCGGATTTAGTTTCAAAACGTTGCAGGAACAAAGAAATCCACCTTTTTCAGGTGGATTTTCTCTTAATCATTTTTTATTAAACTGACCTCGCCCGAGCGTTTCAACCGTCCTCGGAATTATACTGTAAATCTTGCTTCCTGCATTCATCCAGCCTGGAGCATTAATTTCTCGCTTATTTTTTAGCATGACATTCGTGATTTTTTCGGCCAGTTTGACCGGATCAATCATCAAACGTTCAATGTTTTTGATATATGTACCCTCTTTATCTGCGATATTAAAGAAATTCGTTTTAATCGGTCCTGGATTAACGGATGTAACAAATACATTCTCCGTATGCATTTCCATACGTAAGGCATTCGTAAATCCAAGAACCGCATGCTTCGTTGCTGAGTAAACACTCGATTTAGGCGTCGCCATTTTCCCTGCCTGGGAAGCTATATTGATAATGTGGCCTGACTTCTTTTTCACCATCGCAGGCAGTACCATTTTCGTACAGGCAATGAGTCCGACGACATTTGTATTGATCATAGATTCTGTATCATCTAGACTTGCGTCCAACACTTTTTCAAAAATTCCAAAGCCAGCATTGTTCACTAGAACATCAGTATCTCCCACTTCATTCTTTATACGGGCAAATGTCTGTTCAACAGCCTTCCGATCGGAAACATCCAATGTATATACATAAACCTCGCTATTAAAATCAGTCATTAATTCTTTACGGATTTTTTCTAATTTATCCAAACTCCGTGCTATTAAGACCAATCTGGCTCCACTTTTAGCAGCGTGCCTGGCAATTTGTTCACCTAACCCGCCGGAGGCACCGGTAATCGTAACAATTTTCCCGCGAATTCGTTCATTCATATACTTCACTTCCTCATTAATGGTCCATTATTTATTATAATACCATACGACACCATCAACCATTTCACTTTCTATTTCATGAAGACTATCTAGATAATCGAGCTGTCCCAATGTCTCAAACAATGCCAGTGCCGGGTCTCTCCTAACAGCCTTCGGAAATAATTGTATAGCTAATTCCAGGACGTTCCGACGGTCTTCTCCAATGAGGCTTTTAACATGAAATGCCCGCTCATGCTGATTTTTTAAACGTTTCTCAATTAGCTGGTATGGTTCAGTAATGTCCTTTCCATGCCCTGGATATACGATTGTCAGTCTTTCATTTTGCAATCGACGCAAGCTATCATTCAACTGCAGCTGCGGCTTCAATCTCTCCCGCTGTCCCCTTTTCGGTACCTCCAGAATCGGATTAGGTGAAATTTTACCCAATAATAAATCTCCGCCAATCAGCACACCTGACTCTTCATGATAAAAGGATAAGTGACCCTGGGAGTGACCAAAGGTTTCCATTGCTCTCCAGCCAGGATGGCCAGGAATCCAATCTCCTTCTTTCAAAAAATGTGTGAGCGGTTTTGAACCTGAATACGTATATAGGGATTCTACATCATTGGCATGTTTCATAAATTGCGGCGGTACACCAAATTGCTTTGCCATACTTGTAAAATATTCTTTTTGTTCCTTCATAAATGCTGGATCCCTCTTAAGATGCCGCTGATTATCTTCATGCCCATACAATGGAGCTTCTTGAAATACATCAATTAATCCACAGTGGTCAGAGTGGTGGTGGGTTAATATTACCTGTTCAATATCAGATAGCCTATATCCCAGTTCCTTTAACTGCCGTTCAAGTGCCTCTTTTGCTTCTTTTGTTTTAATTCCGGCATCTACCAGAGTTAAAGCATCTCCTTTTAGGAGATACGTATTTACATCTCCGACAGCAAATGGAGTCGGTATAATAATTTTTTCAGCTATCCTTGTAATCGAACTCATCTCATTACTCCCTGTTATGTATTTTAGTAATTATTTTTACATAATTTGTATGAAAATTCCATCATAAAGTTTGAATATTCTTGACACACAAGCTATTTTTTTGCATAATTTCTATTAATATCAAATAAACATACTTATACAAGCGTTCGAGAAAGAATAGTAAATCATGTATGGCGTAAGAGAGTGAAACCCGTTGGCTGTAAGGTTTCATCGCCCACTGATGATTGAACCTGCCTTTCGAGCTGTCAGGCAAACCTGGCCGTCCGACCTGGCGTTATCCGGTATAAAGATGCAAGCATTCTAGAGCCGAATGCTCGCAAATTAAGGTGGTACCACGGAAGAATAGCCTTTCGTCCTTTACAGGATGAAGGGCTTTTTTATTTTTACAAAGGAGGCAGGAGCATGAATAAAAAAGTCGCATTTCTTGGAGCCGGTTCTATGGCTGAATCATTGATTGCAGGCATTGTAAAAAAAGGGACAACTACACCCGGAGATCTTTGGGTCTGCAATCGGAACAATGATTCTCAATTAGAACGCTTGAAAACAAACTATGGCATTACCCCATGCCGCAACATGTCCTCCCTTTTAACTGACGCAGATATCATCCTGCTAGCCGTTAAACCGAAGGATGTTTATACAGTCTTACAGCAAGCAAAACCTTATCTAACCAGTACGATGATACTGATATCTGTTGCCGCAGGAATTTCTACTCAAAGCATTGAAGCCATCATAGAGAATCCTATACCAATCATTCGTGCTATGCCAAATACATCTGCGGCTGTTGGAAAATCTGCAACTGCTATTTCAGGAAATACCTATATGAAACCAGAACACCTTACACTGGCTAAAGAAATATTCAAAACGGTAGGGATGGTCGTTTTTACAGAAGAAGAGAAAATGGATGCGGTTACAGGCCTTTCTGGAAGCGGACCAGCATATATTTATTACTTAATTGAAGCCATGCAGCAATCGGCACAACAAATTGGTCTTGATCATCAGGAGGCTCAAGCTCTGATCATTCAAACGTTAATGGGCGCTGCCGAAATGGTCCACTCCTCCGATAAATCTCCTCAAATGTTGCGTTACGAGGTAACAAGTCCAGGCGGAACCACTGAAGCAGGTATCCATATTCTTGAACAACATGGGGTTAAGAAAGCCTTTATTGAATGTATTCAAGAGGCTACCCTCCAATCAGAGCGCATGGGCAAGGATTTGGGGAATAAGATAAAAGAAAAAATCCTATATGAGTAAAATAAATAATTATGAGATGAAACGTGTGCGTATCTATTACAGCACTTCTCTGAGCCCATTCAAAAAATGGTCAATCAGTACATCTAACGGGAGGATTTTACTATCCTCTCTTTTTTATTACTATATTACCACTCCAGTAGGCTTTAACATTCAGCCCAGCAAATGTTAGAATCCATCTCTCTCTTCAAACATGATGAAATAATGATTGAACTTTTAAGGCCACCTCCACCGGTCTTACGTCAATAGATGATAACTTTTCAAGACCCACCCATATGGGCAGGTACGTTCCTCTCCCTCTTGTTTTGTTTGTATATTCATCACCTTGTCCAGTGCCTAAAGTTCCAGATAAAATTTCTGCCTTGTAGAAGTATTGGTTATTTGCGTTATATTTTACTTTTGAAATACATTCATTAACATTTACACCTACCCCCAGTTCCTCCATGGCTTCCCTTTTAGCTGCATCCTCAGGTGTCTCACCATTCTCTATGCCTCCTCCAGGAAAAACATAATAAACAGAGGCATTCCAACTTCTTTTAATAAGTAAGACCTGATTGTTTTCTATAATTACCACCGAGCTCCGATCTCTCATAGCCATTCTCCTCTCTGTTTACGAGTATTTTTTATATAAACCCCTGACTTAAATCAAAATGAAGCTGACCTTTTAACATTCGTGACATATCAATAAGTTAAAGAGGAATTTTCTAATGCTAATTTTAAATCCATTAATTCTCTAAGTATGATGGCTACTGAAATTTAGGCTGTCCCAACTTTTATTTTTGTCCAATCCATATACTAATTTAAACCATATGATGGCTATGTAATGGGAATTCGCTCCCATTATTGCAGCAATGAACAGGAGGTGTCTGTATTGAGTGATTCTTATGGTGGTAAAGGTGTAGGAAGCTTTGCTTTCGTTGTTGTACTTTTCATCTTGTTAATTATTGTCGGTGCTTCTTATGTTGGAGGCGGCTACGGCGGTTACTAAGTAAGATAAGGGGCATGTACTCGGGGATTCCCGGGTTACATGCTCTCTTCCTTTTATTTGAAGCATTTGATTAGTCACCCCTTAATCCCTACTGTTATACTTGGTTACTGAAAGGAGTTGTCATCAATGACTAAATCATTATTATTTGAACCATATACACTTAAAAATATAACTCTTAAAAATCGGATTGTCATGTCACCGATGTGCATGTACTCCAGCTACGAACGTGATGGAAAAGTACAGAACTGGCATATGACTCATTACGCAAGCCGAGCTGTCGGCCAGGTTGGTTTAATCATCGTGGAAGCAACTGCCGTTACTCCACAAGGTAGAATCTCTGATCAAGATTTAGGCATTTGGAGTGACGATCACATTGAAGGTTTACATACGCTAACTGCCATGATGAAGGAATATGGCACAGTACCCGGGATTCAGCTCGCTCATGCAGGGCGAAAAGCTGAGCTTGAAGGTGAAATTATTGCACCTGTTTCTTTACCTTTTAATGAAAAAATGAAAACTCCTAGAGAAATGACCAAAAAGGATATTGCCGATACAGTTGAAGCCTTCAAACAAGCCGCTATTCGTGCCAAAAAGGCAGGATTTGAGGTTATCGAGATTCATGGTGCACACGGATACTTAATCAATGAATTCCTGACTCCTGCCGTTAATACTCGTACCGATGAATATGGCGGATCAGCAGAAAATCGTTATCGATTCCTAAAAGAAATCATTACTGCCATTAAATCTGTTTTTGACGGCCCATTATTCGTCCGAATCTCCGCAAAGGATTATCACGAGGACGGATATGAACCGGAAGATTATATTCAATATGCCCGTTGGATGAAAGAAGACGGAATCGATCTTATTGACGTAAGCTCTGGTGGTGTGATGTCAGTGCCGGTACCAAGCTTCCCAGGCTATCAGGTCCCAATGAGCGAGACAATCAAGCATGAAGCGAACATTGCTACAGGTGCCGTCGGATTGATCACATCTGGCGTACAGGCAGAGGAAATTTTACAAAACAACCGTGCTGATTTGATTTTTATCGGCAGAGAATTATTACGTGATCCATATTGGCCTAAAAATGCTGCCAAGGAACTGCGTGCTTCTGTTGATGCTCCTGTGCAATACGGTCGCGGTTGGTAATTCCCTTCCTTCGATTAAATCATTGTTTTGATTTAATAAAATACAAGAAACTAATTAAGAAAGAGTATCGTTTTTATAGAAACGGTGCTTTTTCTTTTTTTTAATCTTAAAATTCGACAGGAGAATACAAAATAACAACGAATTTATTAATAAATGAGTTCAGTGGAGGGTTACGTATGAAATACCTAGAAAAAGAATTCTCAAGCGAATTAAAAGAAAAGATCAAAACGATTGAAGCGGACTTAAGTGACTTAATAGAAAAACTCTCGAATGAATATAAGCTTGCCTTTGCACAGAAAGGTTTAGATCTTGAAATTGCACTTGACCGAACAGGAATTGATCCTTTTATTCCTATATACAGTTCTTCGATGACGATGGGGATTTTTGGTGAAGATGAACATCTAGAATTGTATCGAATACTTATTTGGGAATGCCACCGCTATTTTTTAGGAATGCCAATTTCTAAAAATATACCCGGAAGTAAGATTCTAAGGAACCTGTTGGATGAATCCATTGAAGATCTTAAACTGGAATTAGGTGAGTACCTGTTGGAACAATTGGATAAGGAGCTGTAGAATTAATTTTCTCCTTCACATCAAGTACCAAAGGGGCAGACATAAAAATTCTTAGTCCCTTCTTTACTTATCAAACCCCTATTTTTTCATTTATAACTCCACATTTTTTCTCCGCCAGATGATTTCCTTTACAAACAAGGGACAAACATTTCTTCAATACTCTTATCAGAATTTATTTTCACAACAATTACATCATTTTCATGTTAAGACAAAAAAATGAATGCCGATAGTTAATTGAAGACCATTGTGACTTTCCTAATTGATAGGAGGAAGAATATATTGAAAACGAAAAAAGCTCGTTCAATCAAGATTAAATTATTGATGTTAACTTTAACAACGTTAATCATTCCTGTTATCGTTATCGGTATCAGCGTATTTTTTATCTCAAAAGATCAATTGATTGAAACAGAGAAAGAAAATCTCCAAACAAACACTGATATGACAATTGGAATGATTGGACTCTTACACCAACAAGTAAGTGCCGGGTATATTTCCTTAGAGGATGCACAGCAACAATTAAGTGAAGAGATTCTGGGAGAAGAAGAGCAAGTTTATCAAGGCTATGATTTTGGAGAAGATGGAGAACTATCTGCAATCGACAAAGATGGCACTCTTACCTTACATACTAAAAACGCAGATACAAATTATAAAGACCTTAAAACAAACGGAGACAAACCAGTAGACCAGCTGATACTTGAGAAAGGTGAGAATGGGGCTTTCATATCGTATCCTTCCAAAAAGGGTGATGTTGAAAAAATAGCTTATGTTAAAAAAGAACCTTATTGGGAGTGGACGATTATATCCAGCAAACCCGTCGCAAAAATTACGTCTAAATCATCTGAGCTTGCCTGGTTAGTGGCTGTAATATCGATTGGCTCTGTCATCATTGCCAGTTGTACTGCTTACTTCTTTTCTGGAAAAATAGCCAAACCGATTTCACAGGTTAGTAAGGGCCTAAATCGGATTGCGACCGGAGACTTTTCAATCTCTCCATTAAAGAATAAAAGCAAGGATGAATTAGGACAATTGGCTAATGATTTTAATACGATGGTAGATAACACAAAAATACTGATTACACAGGTTAACCATTCAACTGAACAAGTTGCAAGAGCTTCCGAAGAACTGACTGCAAGCTCGGAGGAAACAACTCACAGCACTGAAGAAGTATCCAATTCAATTAATCATGTTGCCGATGTGTCTGATTCTGCCAATACTCGACTTCAGGAAAGTGTACACGCTCTTGAGGAAGTGACAACCTCTATCCAGCGTCTGGCAGGTGTATCAAACGAAATCTCCGAAACAGGCAGCAAGGTCGTATCAAAAGCAAATCATGGGAATGAATTATTATCCAGGACCATTCAGCAAATAGAGTTTATTTACAAGAAAGCCACTGAAAGCGAAGAAATACTGAAAATGCTGGATACCAGTTCCAGTGAAATCAGCAAGATTTCAGGAACGATTTCAGCCATTGCCGATCAAACAAACCTTTTAGCATTAAACGCGGCTATTGAAGCAGCCAGAGCTGGAGAACATGGAAGAGGCTTTGCTGTTGTCGCAGATGAGGTACGAAAGCTTGCTGAGCAATCTCAATCCTCGTCCAGCCAAATCGTCAACCTTATTAAAGAAATCCAGTCAAATATGGAAGGTTCGATTTCATCCATGTATGAGGTCAAGGCTGAGGTTGAAGAAGGGATGTCTGTTATCAATAATACTGAAGAGGCTTTCAAAGAAATTGTGGCTTACATGGTTCAAATGGAACAAGAAGTGAATAGCATGGCCGCTTCAGTCCAACAGATTTCGGCCAGCTCCAACCTTGTATCGGATTCCATTAATCAAGTAGCAGAGGATATATCAAGTGTGTCGGTGCATACAACTAATATAGCTGCCTCTACTGAAGAACAGCTTGCAGCCACCGAAGAAATCAGCCTGTCCTCAAGCTCTCTATCCAAGCTCTCATCAGAGTTACAGGAGCAGATGGCGAAATTTAAATTATAACGAAGGCTATGGAAATAAACCTGAACAATACTAGAATTTAAATAAAACCTCTCTCATATATGGTCGCGCCATTCTATACGGGAGAGGTTTTGGTATCTAGTATATCATTGTACTCAAAGTCATTTCTCTTCCAAAATCTCTATCCATTCTCCATCTCTATAAATCCAATTATCTTCTGTTAGAATTCTAATTTCTCTTTCGTACTTTTCTGCACGTTGATAATCTTTTTCCTGTGGGTTAGGAATTCTGGATAAGTCACTGTTTTCTTTTAAATCCGCTACTTTAACTAATCGACCAAGCTCATTTAATTTGGCGCGATATATATATGCTTCCCTCTCTTCTCCTTCCCTTCTAGTCACAGAATCAATACCAGCTAAAATTTTTTCTGAAAAGCCATATTCCCTTAAATCATCAAGGGTAAGCTCTGTATCCTCAACAATATCATGCAACACTCCGACAATTTTCTCTTCTGCCGTGCCTAACCTATTCATTACAGCTAATGGATGATTAATGTATGGATTGCCACCCTTATCAAATTGATCCTTATGATACTTTTTAGCTAATTTAATAGCTAAGTCTAATAACTCCTCAGACATACTAATCCGTCCCCCATTCTTTTTTAAATATTATATTAATATTATAACTTCATTTGGAATGAAATAAGAAATGGGTCACTTTCATTAAATTTCATAGAAAAATAACATTTCTCTTATATCAAGAAGAGAATATTTATTATTCCTATATATGTACACTATAATTGTATTACATTTTCTTACAAAGGAGTTTTTGATTAAAACTAATAAAACTACGCCTCCCTGACAAAAAAAGATAGCAGGATATACGGCTTCCTGCTATCTCTACTATTAGTTTACCGATTTATTTTTAAAGCTTAAAAACTGAAAAATCTCTCGCTATTTCAGTATTGGCAAAAACAGCTTTGGCCTCATTAACAAGCTCTATTTCATCATCCATAGTAAATCTGGAACTGATGTGAGTGAGGATTAAACGTTTTGCACCAGCTTTAACAGCGCATTCTGCTGCCTGAATGGTAGTCGAATGAAAATAGTCAGTGGCCATTTCTTCCTGTCCCTTTTGAAAAGTAGCTTCATGAACGATGCAATCAGCCTGCAGTGCCAGGTTGACAGTATTTTCACAAGGGCGGGTATCACCTAATATGGTAATAACTCTGCCCGGCTTAGGTGTTCCGATATAATCTCTGCCATCTATTATGCGGCCATCCTCCAATTGGACCGTTTCACCTTTTTTCAGCTTGCTATATAATGGGCCTGGCGGAATTCCGGCTTCTTTTAATAAATCAGCCCGTAGTTCTCCGGGTTTATCTTTTTCGACGATTCGATACCCATAGCTTAAAATAGCATGATCTAAAGGCAATACCTCTACTCTGAATGTCTCATCCTCGAATAAAAGACCATCTTCTACTATTTCCACGAATGACAGATCATATTTTAAGTGAGTTTGGCTCAAACGCAAGGATGTTTCCACATACTCTTTGATTCCTACCGGTCCATAAATGGTCAGCGGTTCTATCCCCCCCTGAAATGAACGGCTGCCAAGTAAGCCAGGCAGCCCATATATATGATCACCATGCAGATGCGTGATAAATATTTTCTCTATTTTTCTCGTTTTTACAGGCGTGCGTAATATTTGATGCTGAGTCGCTTCCCCACAATCAAACATCCAGCTTGCCCCTCTCTCTTCATTCATCTGCAGGATAAGCGAAGATACGTTTCGCTGCTTAGCCGGTATGCCGGCTCCTGTTCCTAAAAATACGAATTCCAATCTAATTCCTCCAGCCTATTTGAATACATCTATTTTACAGCACTCTTCATCTTTTTTCAGCCCTTGATAAAATCCGAATACTTCTACATTTTTAATATAGCGATAAAACATTTTATTTTCTCCGTTTTTATCTGTAAACTAAGTATAGATGGAGAAAATTCAATCCATTGATAAACAGTTGGATTAGAGATAAAATAAACTATCGTAATTACCATATAAGGAGAGGTTCTGAATGCCCACTATTGACAAACAATCAGGATTAATATTGATATTTGGGGCTACTGGAGATTTAGCGCAACGGAAACTTTTCCCTTCATTATTCCGTCTATACACGAAAGGCAGACTATCTTCAAACTTCGCCTGTATAGGAATTGGCAGACGCGAATGGACAACAGATCGTCTTAAACAACATATCCAGGAAGCGATTGCCGATGAGCATGGCACTGATTCAGAGAAGCTTGAATTTGCCGGCCATTTCTACTATCAATCACTGGATGTAAGCCAAGCAAATGTATCATATGAAGAACTACGCATCCTGGCAGACCAATTGGATGAAAAATATGAGTTAAATGGAAATCGACTATTTTATCTTGCGATGGCACCTGAGTATTTTGGACCGATTGCCACAAGATTAAAAGAAGATGGATTGACTAATACAGCAGGATATAAACGCTTAGTGATCGAAAAGCCTTTCGGCCATGATTTTAAATCAGCCGAGGAGCTTAATAATCAGTTGCGTTGTTCATTCTCTGAAAATGAAATTTACCGTATCGATCATTATTTAGGGAAAGAAATGGTTCAAAATATTGAAGTGATTCGCTTTGCAAATGCATTTTTTGAACCCCTTTGGAATAATCACTACATAGCCAATGTCCAGATTACCTCTACAGAAACACTTGGAGTTGAAGATAGAGGCAGATATTATGAGAACAGCGGTGCCCTTCGGGATATGGTTCAAAACCATATTATGCAAATCGTTTCATTGCTTGCGATGGAGGCTCCGATTAAATTAACGACTGACGAAATTCGCAGTGAAAAAGTAAAAGTGCTTCGCTCCCTCCGTTCTATAAAGGAAGATGAAGTGGATCAATACTTTGTGCGCGGTCAATATGGTGAAGGTCAAGTCGGTGACAAACTTTTACCAGCATACCGTTCCGAAAATATGGTTGACCCAGAGTCCAATACAGAAACTTACGTAGCTGGTAAATTATTATTTGAAAATTTCAGATGGGCCGGTGTACCGTTCTATATCCGTACCGGTAAGCGGCTTGCGGCGAAGTCTACACAGATTGTCGTACAATTTAAAGACGTGCCGATGAATCTGTTTTATAGAACTGAAGAGCAGCTTAACCCTAATTTACTAGTTATTAATATCCAGCCTGAAGAGGGAATCACGCTTCACCTTAATGCTAAAAAAGGCGGAAAAACACCAGTTAAATTAAGCTTCAGGACTTCCAAATACGACCGATTCAATACCCCTGAAGCCTATGAACGCCTGCTTTTCGATGCGATGCGCGGAGATGCAACAAACTTTTCCCATTGGGATGAAGTTGCCTTGTCCTGGAAGTTCACAGATGTAATTTCTCGTGCATGGGAAAGTCAACCTGCTGGATGTTTCCCTAATTATCCATCCGGTTCAATGGGACCAGAGAGCGCAGATGAACTGCTCTCAAAAGATGGCTTCCATTGGTGGGCAATTGAAGAAGAAGACGAGTAAATTAAAAATAAAGTTGTGGAGGAGAAACCAATATGAAAATTTATGATGTTTCTATGCCAATTTATACTGGAATGCCCGTTTATAAAAATATTGAGGACAAACAGCCAGTTTTCAACACTGTAACAAACGGACATGTTACCGAATCCCGCATTACTCTTGATGCCCATGTCGGAACTCATACAGATGCCCCGCTTCATATGATGAATGATGGTGCTACTATTGAAACAATTGAACTTGAACGTCTCGTTGGTAAGTGTAAAGTATTTGATTTAACTCATGTAACAGGGTTAGTTGAAAAAGAAGATCTTGAGTCTTTACCTATTGAAAAAGGTGACTTCATTCTTTTAAAAACAAAAAACTCTTTCGATGAAGAATTTAACTTTGAATTTATCGCGCTGGGAGAGTCTGGTGCGAAGCATGTGTCTGAGATTGGCATTAATGGGGTTGGTATCGATGGGCTTGGCGTTGAACGCGCTCAACCTGGACACCCTACTCACCGAACCCTGTTTGCAAACGATGTAATTGTTATTGAAGGCTTGCGTTTGAAAGATGTCCCTGCCGGTGAATACTTTATGGTCGCAGCACCGCTTAAATTGGTAGGCATTGATGCTGCTCCATCTCGTGTATTATTATTGGATGGTATGCTTTAATAAATGATTAAATCCACTTTCGCGTGCGAAAGTGGATTTTTTGATGTAGGCCCTCATAAAAACCTTTTACGAATTTCCGGTGAAGGCAGCATACACTGATCTTTCTTACCGAACCATTTAATTCTGTTTCTCGCAATTAAATCATACACTCTATCTCTAATAGTTCTTGGAACCAGCTTAAAGACATACAACATACTCCATAAACCCGATAAATGTTTACATATCCTTAAGGCAGCCGAAGACTTCATATAGTATTTGTGATTATCTGGTTCAAGTAAAATTATACTGTCTATTTCATCAGGAACTTGATAATCGTTTAATAACTGTCGTCCTGCTTCACTCTGCAGGGAGGCAAATGCAAAAATTCCTTTCGGATCTCTTTTAATGATAAATTGAACACTCTTATCGCAGAAATTGCATTCCCCATCAAACAATACTATCATCTTCATCCTCCCCCCTTCTCA
Organism: Pradoshia sp. Z5_111; assembly: GCF_058267535.1. Lineage (NCBI taxonomy): Bacteria > Bacillati > Bacillota > Bacilli > Caryophanales > Bacillaceae > Pradoshia > Pradoshia sp. Z5_111. The sequence continues at coordinate 159,340 of NZ_JBZCPQ010000005.1, read as the reverse complement.
AATGTCCTTTAGTTTATATTTATAATGAAGTTGCCCTCTTTATTGTGATATAGACAATTTTGTTACCTCGAAATATATATTCTTCTATTTGATTATACTAAATCCATCCTATTATTAATTGGATACACCTCAAATTTAAAAAAGAGTTGTCATTTTGATAGTTTTCGATAACTTTATGATACATTATGATTGATTATGAATGAATTTGATTGATTTTTATTTATAAACAAATTATATTTAAACGGTAGGGAGGTGATTGGATTGCTGACTTCAGAAAGACAGCAATATATCATCGAGAAAATCAACCAAAATGGCTTTATCAAAATACAGGAGCTAGTAAAAGAATTACATACATCAGAATCGACAATTCGCAGAGATTTAAGCCAGTTGGAAGACATGTCTGTTTTAAAAAGGGTTCATGGCGGAGCTGAACTTGTAAAAAAACGCAGTATTGAACCAACAATCCTGGAAAAATCATCTTTCAGAACAACCGAAAAAGAAGCGATCGCCAAAGAAGCTGCGAATATGATTGATGATGGAGATTGTATTTATCTTGATGCCGGTACAACAACCCTTGCGATGATTCCATTCATTCAACATAAACCCATTACCGTTGTCACAAATGGAATCATGCAGGCAGCCGCACTTCAGGAAAGCGATATTATTACGTATTTAATTGGTGGCCGCATTAAGAAATCTACAAATGCAATAATTGGTAGTCAGGCTGTCAATAATATAAGCAACTATCGGTTTGATAAAGTTTTTCTCGGTATAAACGGCATTCATCCAGATTGGGGCTTCAGTACACCCGACCCTGAGGAAGCCATATTAAAAAGATCAGCCATCGATTTATCGAAAGAAGCTTTTATAATAGCCGATTATAGCAAATTTGATGAAACATCCTTTGCAAGAGTGGCTGAATTGAATCAAGCAATCATTATTACCAGTGGGATGGATTCAGCCAAATTGGCTAAATATAAGATGAATACAAAAATAAAGGTAGTGAAATCATGATCTATACCGTAACACTAAATCCATCGGTAGACTTCATCGTAGAGGTCGATCAATTTCAACTTGGCGGCTTAAATCGAATGCGCAAAGAAGCTAAATATCCAGGAGGAAAAGGAATAAATGTTTCACGTATCCTCTCTCGAATTGGTTCAAAAACAACCGCACTTGGTTTTAGCGGTGGATTTCCGGGTGGATTCATTCTCGATGCTTTGAGAAAAGAGAACGTACCTGAAGCTTTTATCCATGTTGATGAAGATTCCCGAATCAATATAAAGCTAAAAACTGGGCAAGAAACTGAAATTAATGGATTAGGGCCCTACATAAGCGCCGAAAAAATGGACGAACTCCGTCAAATGCTTTCAAACATGACTAAGGAGGATATTCTCGTTTTGTCAGGCAGCATCCCTCCTTCCATTTCGCCAGATTTGTATCAGCAGTTAACAAGAGAATATGCAGCACAAGGCATTCAGGTAGTCGTAGATGCAAGCGGAAAAACCTTACTCGATGTTGTAAAAGAACACCCTTTTCTTGTGAAACCAAATCATCATGAACTTGGGGAACTATTTGATACGAAAATAGAAACAACCAAGGAGGCCATTCAGTACGGTAGTATTCTTGTTGAGCAAGGTGCTAAAAACGTGATTGTTTCTATGGCAGGCGAAGGAGCTTTACTTATTAATCGAGATGGAGTTTATACAGCTACGATTCCAAAAGGAGATGTGAAAAACTCTACTGGTGCAGGCGATTCTTTAGTAGCTGGATTTATTGGGAAGTGGGACCAAACGAAAGATTTACAAAAAGCATTTCAATATGGAGTTGCCTCTGGAAGTGCAACTGCATTCAACTACGACCTTGCCGAAAAAGAACATATCGAAGCTCTTCTCCCGCAAGTTGAAATTCAAAAACTATAAGGAAGTGAAACCATGAGAATCACAGACCTGTTAAAGAAAGATACGATGATCCTGAATCTTTCATCCAGTAACAAAAAAGACGTTATTGATGAACTTGTCAGCAAACTAGATCAAGCAGGCAAACTGAAAGATCGTAAAGGATACCATGAAGCAATCATGAAACGTGAAGAGCAAAGTACAACCGGAATCGGTGAAGGGATTGCGATTCCCCATGCTAAATCGGCAGCTGTTAAGGAAGCGGCCTTATGTTTCGGGCGTTCCATTGACGGAATTGATTATGAATCATTGGACGGACAGCCCGCTCGCCTGTTCTTTATGATAGCTGCGCCGGACGGAGCAAATGATACTCATCTTGATACCTTATCAAAGCTTTCCTCTATGTTAATGTATGATGATTTCCGTCAGGCTATTTTGAAAGCTTCTTCAGAGGATGAAATCCTCTCTATTATTAATGCCAAACAGAATGAGCTTGAAAATGAAGATTCAAAGGATCAGCCTGCACCGGATACTGCAGAGGCCAATGAAGAAGGTTATGTGTTAGCCGTCACTGCCTGTCCAACTGGAATAGCGCACACCTATATGGCAGCTGATGCCTTAAAAGCAAAAGCGAAAGAAATGAATGTAAATATTAAAGTAGAAACAAATGGTTCCACCGGAATCAAAAATCCTCTTACCTCTGAGGACATTCAAAAGGCAAGTGCGATTATTGTTGCTGCAGACAAAAACGTTGAAATGAATCGTTTCAATGGCAAACATGTGATTCAAGTTCCTGTAGCACAAGGAATCCGCAAGCCAGAAGAACTAATTAACCGTGCCCTAAAACAGGATGCCCCAATTTATGAAGCCAAAGGCGGATCCACTAATCAGGATAGCGGGAATCAGGAGAAAAAAGGGATAGGCGCTCAAATATACAAACACCTCATGAACGGTGTAAGTAATATGCTTCCATTTGTTGTCGGAGGCGGTCTCTTAATTGCCCTTTCCTTCTTATTCGGCGGAATTAAACCGACCGATACAACGTTACCTGGCTACAATGAATTTGCGGCAGCACTTAACACCATTGGCGGAGGAGACAAGGGTGCGTTCTTCTTATTAGTACCCGTACTTGCCGGTTTCATTGCGAGCTCGATTGCAGATCGCCCAGGTTTCATGCCCGGTATGGTCGGCGGATTATTGGCTGCAACGGCCGGCGCAGGCTTCCTTGGTGGATTAATCGCTGGTTTCCTTGCAGGGTATGTGACTCTTGGCGTGAAAAAAGCTTTCAATTGGCTGCCAGCTTCTTTGGAAGGTATCAAACCAGTACTGCTATATCCTTTATTTGGCCTATTAATCACCGGCCTAATTATGATATTCATCATTAATGACCCGGTTGTGGCCATGAATAAAGGGCTGACTAATTGGCTTGAAAACTTAAGCGGTACAAACGCAGTATTCCTTGGTTTAATCGTTGGCGGTATGATGGCTGTTGATATGGGAGGTCCTATTAATAAGGCTGCTTTCACATTTGGTATAGCAGCAATTGCTGCCGGCAATGGTGTCCCTCATGCAGCTGTTATGGCTGGGGGGATGGTACCACCGCTTGGTATCGCACTATCCACTACATTCTTTAAAAATAAATACACTGACTCGGAACGTAAGTCTGGTCTTACAAACTATGTTATGGGTGCTTCCTTCATCACGGAAGGAGCAATCCCCTTTGCAGCAGCAGATCCAATTCGAGTCATCGTCAGTTCTGTAATAGGCGCTGCCACGGCTGGAGCCTTATCTGCAGCATTTGGCTGTTCGACTCCTGCCCCACACGGTGGTATCTTCGTTGTTGGATTAATAGATAATCCTTTTATGTACCTTCTAGCCATCCTGATCGGTTCACTTGTAACAGCAGTACTTTTAGGCTTCTGGAAAAAGAATGCAACTATTAAGGATGTAGCATAAGCAAAAAAGAATGACCTGGATTCTCTTAAGGTCATTCTTTTTTATATAATTGCCTTACCTGTCCAAACTACTATCTAATTTTTTTGATGACGGCTGAGCTTAAGTCTTCGTTTTCAGCAATCGTTTTTTTATCGGTCGATTATGTGAAACAAGAATTCGTGTAGTAACTATCATTATTTCTAACCGGCTTATAGCTGTATAAACAGTCTAATGGTTCACCATCATAAAATTAACATCGAATATACACTCATTTAAATTTGTACGACTGCAATCAGATTATTCACTTTCCCCCTCTCAGGTATTAAATCCCTCCTATTGTTAATTATTCTAAAATAATAAAAAATAGTAAGTTTTATTTCTAAATTTTATTTATCTCATATTCTTACAACATCGAAAATTAGTACTTATAACTTTAATCTAAAATTTTACTATGCTAATATAATAACGATATTGTATTTTATCAAATAGCTAGTAAAGGAGTTGATTAAAATGAAGCATATAAAAGTTGTGACTCTCACTGCAGCTGCAATCATGTCGACTGCTTTTGCTCAAGAAGCCTCTGCAGCATCGACATATACAGTTAAAAAGGGAGATACACTTTCTTTTATTGCCTCAAAATTCAAAACAACGGTTTCGAATTTAAAGAAGTTGAATGATTTGACGGGTGACATTATTTATCCAAACCAAGTCATCACAGTATCTAGCAGTACATCATCATCCGGTATTACCGAACGTTCTACCAGTTCTAAAACTTACACCATTAAATCTGGAGATACATTATCAGCAATAGCTGCTAAGCACTCTACGACTGTAAGTAAACTAAAGAGCTGGAATGATTTAAAGAATGATCTCATTTACCCTGGTCAAATTATCAAAGTGGCCGAAGGTGCTTCCAGTTCCTCCTCAAACACCGGTAATTCGTCTTCCGGCAGCACCTCAGTGACTTCCAATCAGACGTATACGGTGAAATCAGGAGACACATTAAGTAAAATTGCCCGTGAATATTCAGCCACGGTCAGTCAGCTTATGAACTGGAACAACCTATCGAGTACGGTTATTTATCCGAATCAAACATTAAAGGTATCAAAGTCTTCAACTACTTCTGGATCTAGCAGTTCGAGTTCTTCTAGTTCGTCCAACAGTAGTTCATCTGCTACTACTTATACGGTGAAATCTGGCGATTCTTTAAGCAAAATTGCCAACAAGTATTCGATTACAGTCAGTCAACTTAAGAGCTGGAATAACCTGTCCAGTACGATTATATATCCAAATCAAGTGTTAAAGGTGTCTAAGCCTTCTACTACTACTGGGTCAAACAGCTCTTCAAGCTCTTCCGGCAGTACTGCTACTTCGACGACCTATACAGTTAAGTCGGGAGATACACTAAGTAAAATTGCAAAAAAATATTCTATGACTGTTTCACAAATTAAGTCGATGAATGGTTTAAAGTCCGACATAATTTATGTGGGGCAAAAGCTGAAAATTTCAAAGGCAGCAAGTGATTTGCCTTCTGTTTCCGAACCTTCAAGCGGGTCTTCTTCCGCTCAGGAAACGATAGGAAACCCAGCTTTTACATCTAAACTGATATCCATCAGCAAAAGCTTTATCGGCACAAAATATGTGTGGGGAGGAACAACACCATCTGGGTTCGATTGCAGTGGTTTTCTTTATTATGTCTTTAATAAAGCAGGACACTCTATGCCAAGATACACTGCTGAAGGCTTCTTTAATCGTTCCTATTATGTAAGTTCTCCTCAGCCTGGGGATCTCATTTTCTTTTCCGGTACATATAAGAAAGGAATCTCCCATTTAGGCATCTATCTAGGAAATAATGAATTTATTCATGCTGATAACAGCGGAGTACGTATTACTAGTACAAACAACAGCTATTATAAAAAACATTTTGATAGTTATAAGCGATTATACGCTAATTAAGATTCAGCGAGCGGGTTCTATTACCCGCTCGCTGTTTTTTCACCAATAGACTCGCCTTCCCTCTAATGGTAAATTAATAATATATCTGCACTACAAATAGTGATTCTAATAGAAAGGTTGTTAAGTATGAGTCACATATATAATGAAAGAGAAATAATAGAACCTGTCCATTTATGCGATGAGAAAGGTAATTTAAAACCTGATAGCGTAGGCTGGTCGAGAAAGCCTCTTATCAGCGGAAATGTCACCAGACACTTTCTTCGTAAAAAGAAATGGAATTATTGGTGTATTACAAATAAAGATGTTCTTTTTTCAGCTACAATCAGTCATTTAGATTTCGCAATGGTTTGCTTTGTTTATTATCTGGATTTAAACACCAATACATTTTTTGAGAAAACTGCCTTATTTCCTTTTAAAAGTAATAAAGCGCTCCCTGATGATGTATTGGCAAGCACTAAACTTACATCCAAACAAATGGACATCGATATAGTATGGGAAAACAATCGTTTTCTGCTAAACGTGGAGATTCCTAATTTTAACGAAAAGCCGTTACTGGCAAATTTTGAAATCACTTATCCTGAAACCGATTCGTTGAGTGTTGTCATTCCCTGGAGTGATCAAACATTTCAATTAACAACGAAAATGCACTGTCTTCCTACTAAAGGGACGCTGACTATTGGGTCTAAAACCTATCAATTTAATCCTGCTGAAAGCTATGCCAGCTTAGATTACGGACGGGGTGTCTGGCCAAGAAATTGTACCTGGAATTGGGGTATGGCTTCAGGCAACCAAGGAAATGATGTAATTGGTCTGAATTTCGGCGGACAATGGACTGATGGGACAGGCTTTAATGAAAATGCCGTATTAGTTAATGGACGGCTGACAAAAATCAGTGAGGATATGAAGTTTCACTATAATAAACATGATTTCATGCAGCCATGGAGGATTGACTCTCTGGCGACAGATTGTGTGAGGCTCACTTTTACACCTCTATATGAACGCATCGCCAAGACAGATGCTATTATAGTTAAATCAGAAGTACATCAAATGGTAGGCCACTATAACGGAGAAATACGCTTACCGGACAACACGATCCTGACAATCCAGCAAATGCTTGGCTGTATTGAAGAACACATAGCATTATGGTAGATTGATATTCACTTATTCAAATACAACTATACGAATGTGTATATATTAAAAGTTGGTTTCATGTTTCATATTTTTTTCAATCAAGAACGTTAGCTTACCTAACTAGCAATTGAGTTGACAAATATAAGTGACACCATTACAATTTACTTGTTACTTACTAAAAATAAGCATAACATATAATAATAACTTTATTTATAGAACTGTGGGGGATTTACTTTGTCAAATCTACATAAAGACTTATCAACGATCATTAAGGAACGTCATTCAATCAGACAGTATGATGCTTCTTTTAAAATTTCCGAAGAAGAATTAAAAAGCATCCTTGAAGAAGCTACTTTAGCTCCATCTTCTAGCAATATGCAAGCTTGGAGCTTTATCGTAGTTAAAGATGAGGATAGAAAGAAAGATCTTGCCTTATATGGTAACAATGCAAAGGTGGCTGAAAATGCATCTGCTGTTATTGCTGTCCTTGGGGATACTGAAATGTATAAAAAAGCAGATCAAATCTACGATATGATGTTTGAAGCAGGCTATGTTGACGAAGAAAATAGACAAAGGCTCGTTAATGATGTTAAACGGGTCTATCCGGGTGCACCTTTAGAAACAAGAGCTAATATGGCAAGCTTTGATGCCGGTCTAGTTTCCATGCAATTAATGCTGATAGCGAAAAATCGCGGGCTGGATACCATTACTATGGGCGGCTTCGATAAAACTGCTTTTGCTAAAAATTTCAATGTGGATGAAAGATATATTCCATTAGTATTAATCGCAATTGGTAAAGCAGAGGGTGATCATTACTTTAAAACCGTACGCTTACCTGTAGAAGATATTACTACATTTATCTAATTAAGATGATATAAGGATAGAGCTGTCACACTAGTTGGCAGCTCTATTCTTCATTTTTTCATACCAATATAAAGTAAATGTGAAGAAGTACCGAGCAGGGATGGTTCCGTTGAATACTCAATCAACAGGTCTACTATTTTTCCCATTTCGCCTTCACCCTTCTCTCTCCAATAATTCCACTGATGATTCGTAACCATAGAACCTATATTAGATCCTATTAGCGCTACTTTTTCAAATCCACTTGATTTCATAAATGGATCTATATCTTCTACACGATAATAGTATGCACCCGTAAATCTCCCACTTTCTGCGTGATTAAAACAGCCGGTCTCGGTAAACTTTCGAATGGCTTCCACCGTGTTGTTTGGTCGCCAATTTTCAGGAGACATGAGTGAATTTAACATATGCTTTACTCTTGGCATAAATGCTACGAAAACAAGGCCTTTTTTCTTGGTTACGCGGTATAATTCTTTTACTGCCATCAATCGATCATCCTCCTGCTGCAAATGGTATAGTGGCCCAAGCATTAATGAAGCATCGAATTGTTCATCTTCTATTGCAGACAGGTTTCTTGCATCCATGTTATAAAACCCATCAAATCGGTCAAACAGTCCCAATTCCCGCGCTTTATCTTCAGCAATATCAACCAAGCTCGGTGTCAGATCCGTCAGGGTAACGCGATAACCCTCTTCAGCCAATTTAAGCGAATATTTCCCTGGGCCTGCTCCATTGTCCAAAACAATACCTGGTGGAGTTAAATATTTTTTAATATAATGCCAATTCACCTGAAACTCAATTGGTTCCCTGTCTAATCTGCCCCACTCATCAAATCCCTTATAGTATTCAACAATCTCTTTCATACCGATCCCCCTTTAAATCTGTAAAACGTTTTGAATACCTATGTTCAAGAAAGAGAGCTTAAAACCCTCCTAATTGTAAAAATATTATTCGTGAAGCAGAAAAACAACCATTCCCTCTATGCTTGTGATTTGTGATAAAGAACTAAAATAGATTAGAAAATTAAATTCCGGCAAAAAGGAATAAATGCCATAGAAGCACACATTAACAATCAATGACTTGACTCCAAGTCTACTGAATGAACCTACTACTAGTAGAGAATAAACCTATATTACAGAAGATTTCTTTTCTGTTCTTCCATAAAAAAAGCCGCTCAAATTGACTCCAATTGAGCGGCAAAAACATTAACTTTTTGAACTGAATCCTTATCTAAATTCCTTTTAATTCATCCATACTCTCATCACTGATATTAATTGCTCCAGGTTAATTGGTTTACTGATATAGTCTGACGCACCTGCCGCCAGACATTTTTCACGATCACCCTTCATTCCTTTTGCTGTTAAGGCAATAATCGGCAGTGATGCAAACTCTGAATTCTGACGGATACGTTTCATCGTCTCATATCCGTTTAGTTCAGGCATCATAATGTCCATCAGGATCATATCAATCTGGCAATCCTTTTTTAGAATCTCCAAGCATTCGATTCCACTATGAGCGACTAAGACTTCCATTTTCTTTTTTTCAAGAACTGCTTTTAGTGAATATATATTACGCTGATCATCATCTGTAATAAGAACTCTTTTTCCATGGAGTATGTCCAATTGTATATCATCATTTATTTCTTTAGCCGCAGCTACTTCAACAATCATTTGATTATATTGATTTTCTTGATTTACATTCTGATTCTGTAGATACGGTATATAAAGAGTAAACGTACTACCTTTACCTACTTCACTTTCAACAAATATATGACCGTTAAGCAAATCGGATAATTTTTTGCAGATTGATAAACCTAAGCCTGTTCCACCGTATTTTTGTACAGTAGATCCGTCTCCCTGTTGAAAGGCCTCAAAAATGGTTTGTTGCTTATCTTGATGGATTCCTATACCTGTATCCATTACAACAATTTTTATCCACTCATCAGATTGGGACATATCATGGTTAGCTTTTTTATCACATGTATGGTTTATTTTTTCCAACTTCACAGACACTTTTCCTCGTTCTGTGAACTTAATAGCATTGGATAGTAAGTTTTTTACGATCTGCTGAATTTTTTGTACATCTGTATAAAAATAGGAAGGTAGATTCTCATCTATTTCAATTGTGAATCCAAGTTGTTTTCTTTCGGCTTGTGGCGAAAATATATTGAAGGTTTCAACTAACTCACTGATGTTCATTTTGCTATATGTGATTTCAGACTTTCCAGCTTCTATTTTTGAAAGGTCAAGTATATCGTTAATTAAAGATGTTAAACTATTTGCAGCCGAATAAATATATTCAATATACTCTTTTTCCTCTGCTGAAAAACAATCACTATCTACGTCTATTAGCATCTCTGCAAGAATTAAAATACTATTTAAAGGAGTACGAAGTTCATGGCTTATATTCGCAAGAAATTCAGATTTATAATTTGAGCTTTGCATTAATTGTTCATTCTTAATTCTTAATTCTTCCTGGGACTTTTCGAGTTCCTTCGTTTTCTGTATAGCTTCTTGCTCACGTTCTTCCAGAAGTTCATTTATTGTCATTAATTCTTCTGACTGTGAATGAAGCTCTTCCGTCTGAACCTGCAATTCCTCAGTCATTGCTTTTGATTCATTTAGCAAGCATTCAATTTCCATTCTATTTAGAACACTGTGTATGGCCAAACCGAGAGATTCATTCACCTGCTGAATGGCTTGGTATTGTATATCTGAAAAGCCAGTTATACTTGCAAATTCAAGAACCCCAATCGTGTTGTTTTCATAAATGATTGGGACAATTAAGAAAGCTTTTGGTTTTGCCTCACATAAGCCCGTTGAAAGTAGTTGGTAATCTTCCGGGATATCTTCTAACATAACTATTTTTTGATCAATAGCAGCCTGCCCAATAATCCCCTCACCAACTTTAAATTGATCTTTTCCACCGTCACCATAGGATGCTGCACGATAAAAACATGTTTCATCAGCTTGACCCCTCAAATAGAGCGCCCCAATCGAAGCACCTACTAATGGTGCAAGCTTCCCTTGAAGACGTTTTGCAAATTCATTTATATCAAAGACACTTTGTGTTAAGCTTGTTATTTCATTAATTTTTGATAGTACCCAGTTCTGTATCTTGATATCTTTCAAATACGCTTTCTCATTTTTATTGTAGATTTCTAAAGACACGGACATATTATTAAAAGCTTCAGCAATCAGACCTATTTCATCATCCGTTTTTACTTCAAGCCTGTGGAGGGTCGATGGATCATTTAAATCAATTTCTTTCAATACAGTTGTTATTTGTTTTAAGTCCTTTGTTGTTGAACGAATAACCCAGTATCCAATTAACCCAATTAACCCGCAGGAAGTTATTGTTAACAAGAAAACAACCTGACACAAATGATTGTACTTTTCACTTGCCCGTTTAAATGCGCCCTCCATCATCTCCTCTTGATAGCTAATAAACTCTTCTATTGACTCTGTTAGCTTAGAACTTGATTCCTCTATTTTCTTCCAATTTTTACTAACGTACTCATTGTCTTGTATTAGTTCCATTATGATTATTCGTTCGTTTTCTTTGTATATACGATATAGGGATGCGCAATCCATTAATATTTCCCTAGCTTCCTCATTTAGTGTCATACCATGGATTTTTGCAAAATGTTCTTCAATCTTGACATGATTTTCAGCAAGTTTATCTTGTATAGTAGCTGATGTTACTCCTGATAGATCATTCGCAATACTCCCAACCAACATTTTTGATGAACTGACGTTCTTTTCTATCTCATAAGTATAATTCACTTTTTTATATCGATTTTCTACAATTTCTAATAAGTCCTCACGGGAGCTATTTAAATTCTGGATGGTCATTACCGAAAAGAGTACGATTACCACCATAATCAGGATTATAGAAATTTGGAATCTCCTTCCAAATCCTAATTTACTGCTAATCATCATCCTCATCCTCTACGCTTAGTATTCAACCTAACTATTTTAATATCCTAAGTTTTCTATTTATACCGGTATTATTAGCCAGTTCATACAAAATACTGTATGACTGATTGAACAACAATCAACAAGCTATATATAAGAAAATAGTAATCAAAAAAAGTGAGCAACTTCTCTGTATTCCAATATTACAGCTTTTATTTTGAAAAGAAATACAGTTTTTTTGGCGACGTTTCGAATTTGGATAATGAGATAAAATGGAGGTGTTTACTTTGCGAAGCGTTGATAAAAAAGAAATCGTTAAAGTATGGTTTCGGGATGTATTTACGGACGGGAATACAGATATTTTAAAAGATATTGCATCAGCGGATATGGTTACTCATTCTCAGGGAAATGACGAGGGCTATGTCGGTTATCGAGCACTTTAAAAATTGGCTATCCTGGTATTGCACCTCTTTTTTGAGCGCGAATGGACCGTTCATGACACGATTGAAGAAGGGGGTAAAATCGTTGCATGCTATAGCGGATATAGCATTTATAAAAGCGGATTACTCGATATTCCTTCTGAAAATCAACAGGTTAAAGAAACGGGTATCATCATATTTCGAATCGAGAATGGTAAAATTGCCGAACAATGGTGTGAAATGAGTGATTTACAGCTTATTCAGCAGTTAGGAGTTAAATTTGCTACAAACTAAATTATGTAGAGCTATTCTTTTAAGAATTTCCACTGAATGGCTCTTTTAATCCATTTTTTTCGATTTGTTCCATATAAAAACAGCGGATTTTAACCGTATCCACTGTAATATAGTAATATTTTGGTAGTAGAATTTAATAATTAATTAGATGAATTAACACTTCTGATTCTTTTTTGTAAAAAATATTGATGATGTCCTTCTGGATGATTTTCAATCACTCCAAATACGGAAAATCCGTTTTTCTTATAGAAGCCTGGCGCTTGAAAGCTGAATGTATCCAACATCAGAAGTGTACATCCTTTTTCTATTGCATAGTTTTCAACTCTTGCCAGAAGCTCTTTCCCTACTCCTTTTTGTCGCAATTGATCGTCAATCCACAGGAAATCAATCTGCATTCTTCCCCAGCTGTAATGAGCTGCGATTCCGCCCTGTATATGATTGTGGTCGTCCTTTACCACATAGGTGACTTTCCCATAAGCTGTATTATTATGCTCCGGCAGTTTTTGGCGATTAAAATCAATTAAATGTTCCCGGATAAACACTTGATCTCCTTCGGTGCCGAGCTCTATTTTAATCACTCAAACAACCTCTCCTTCTTAATCAACGAGTCCTTTATACATTAGTATATCGTCCACATACTGGCCATTCAGAAAAAATTCTCCCTTTAATACCCCTTGCTCAATATAGCCATTCCTCTTATAGAAAGAAATAGCTGGTGTATTTGTGGACAATACTCTTAAAGAAATTTTTCGAATCCCACGCTTCTTCCCCTCTTCATCTAAAAACTGCAGTAATTTACTGCCTATACTCTTTCCCTGAAAGTCAGGATGGACACCAATCGCCATTTCCCATACATGACAATTGCTCTCCAGTGGAGTAGGATATTTAACAGACATATAGCCCGCAACTCTCCCGTCCTCAATTGCGACAAACATGCTTCCCGGCGGAAAATGCTGAGCATAATCGGCTACTGATTCCCAAACAATCGGCATCGGTGTATTTGTATAATTCCAAATCAAATTTTCAAGTTCTATTAATTGTTCGTAGTCCTCAATTCGTGATGAACGTATGACCATTTAATCTAATCCCCTTTTCAACCATCTATCCTATATTTTACTCTTTAAACGCTTAAATGATCTATCAAAGTCAAAAAGCATTGCCACCCTCTAAGGAATGACAATGCCATGAAAAGGATGTTATCCTCTCTATTTCGTTAATTCTAGGAATTCATTTACATCAGCAATTGCAAGATCCACACCAGCCTGCCAGAAATCTGGTTTCGTTAGGTCTACACCTAAATGTTTCATCGCAAGCTCCTCTGTTGTCATAGCAGCTGTATCCTGCAATAATGCAATATATTTCTTTTCAAATGACTTACCTTCTTTTAAAGATAAGTGATAAATCCCTAAGCTAAACAAATATCCAAACGTGTACGGGAAATTATAAAATGGCACTTCTGCAATATAGAAATGCAATTTACTTGCCCAGAAGGTTGGATGATATTCACTCAGAGAATTTTGATATGCCTCTTTTTGTGCAGATGCCATCATTTCGTTTAAGCGCTCAACGGAAACCAATCCATTTTTGCGTTCTGTATAATAATTTTTTTCAAAAATAAAACGGGCATGAATGTTCATGAACATAGCAATCGCATTTAGTATTTTGTTATCGAGCAATGTGATTTTTTCTGCATCAGATACAGCAGCACGGACACTGGCATCAGAGCAAATTTGTTCAGCAAATGTAGACGCTGTTTCAGCGACATTCATCGCGTAATCTGTATTAAAGAATGGCTTATCATTTAATACATGGCTGTGGAAAGCATGGCCCAGTTCATGAGCAAGCGTTGCCACACCGCTTGGTGAGCCTGAATAGGTCATAAAGATACGTGATTCATTTGTTTCAGGAAAGCTTGTACAGAATCCTCCAGGACGCTTGCCAGGACGGTCCTCTGCTTCAATCCACGCCTTTTCAAATGCTTCCTGGGCAAATTTAGGCAATTCATCACCGAATTTCGCAAAATTATCGATGATAAACTTTGCTCCCTCATCAAATGTGTAATGCATCGGTTCCGTTGTTACGATCGGTGCATCAACATCTACCCAGCTCAATTTCTCTTTACCTAAAAGCTTTGCCTTACGGTTAAGAAACTCTACAAAAGGCTGCTTATTTTTTGCAATGACATCCCACATTACATCCAATGTTTCTTTCTTCATTCGGTTATACTGCAAGGGCTCTTTCATAAAATCTTCAACACCATGCATTTTATAATTAGCCAAACGGAAGCCGCCTAAATGATTTATCGTGTCAGCAAACAATGGTGCTTTTTCTCCCCAGGCTTTTTCCCATTTCTTAAAAATTTCCGCTCGGACTTCTGGATTAGGATCATCGTGCATCTTATTAAAAGCTTGGCCAGCTGATAAATTAACCGTTTCTCCATCTTCATTTGTATAAGGAATTTCAATCATTTTTACAAGTGAATCGTAATGGGTACTCCACCCGACATATCCATCTACGCGCAATGCGTTAATGAGTGCTTCTTCGGCTTCCGATAATTGTTCCTTACCATGTTCCCTTTGCTCATTAATATAGAAAGCTATTTCACTGATTTCTGGGTGTTCGATGATTTCTTGCCAGACAGCATCATTTATTTGGACAAGTTTAATTGTAAATCCGGTAAAAATTGTTTCGAATTCACTTATTAATGTGTATACTTCTCCATTTAATTGATCTGCCTTTGTATCATGGACATTTTGGGCAGTAGCACATTCAAGAAATGCCGATACCTGATAGATTGCTTTTTGCAGTACCTCTGTTTGTTTTAATATAGAAACAATCTCTTTGGTACCGCTAACGTCTGAAGGAGCCTGCCAAGCTTTTACTGCCCCTTTGTATGTATTTAACAGCTCTTTGATTTCAGCTAATTTTGATAGTAATTCAGGTGACTCAGAGCCATTTGGAAATATGTTATCCAAATTCCATGTTAGAGAGTAATTCATTCAAAAACCTCCTGTCTTTTCACAATTTTCAGTATACAACTTTTATTACCAGTTGGATATATATTTTCCTCAATAATAGTACTGTCTCCCATATGCTATCTACTCATCCTCTTGAACCTCTTGATTGGTTACCCTTTTTAATATATAAAGTAAAACTTTTTATCTATCCAATATTTTTCCGTATAATGAGAGTTAATACAGCACGAAGAAAATAAGGAGACAGGTTATGGGATATTTTCAATCAGAGGAGACTTATCAATTATTAAATGCAGTAGGAGAAAATATTTTTATTTGTGATGATCAATTAACCATCATATTTATCAATCGTTACGCTGACAAATTAATTCAATGTCTAAGTCCTTTTACCGGTTTTTCAAGTAAGGAAGAATATATCGGGAGAAACATAGCAGAATTTGATCCAGGGGGGAACTGCAAGAGGACAATACTTGAAAACGAATCCTTCCCCAATACCATCAGAATTATATTTTTCGATAAATACACAGCTAAGATTGCAATAAGTCCCTTTACATTCAACAATGGTTCAACAGGTTATATGCTCACTTGGAAGGATGTAACCGATTATGAAGAAGAAATACATAAAGGGCATTCGATGATGGAAGAAATGTATGCTCCTATCATCAAAACAATTCTGGATGATGTACTTTTAATGCCCATTACTGGATTTTTGTCTGAAGATCGTCTTCATAAGATCAAAGAGAAGGCTTTATATGAAAGCTCTGATAAACAGGCTTCCTATATGGTGATTGATTTTACTAGCGTAACTTCACTGGATGACGAATATATTGTGGCAGAGCTGGAGGTCATCTCTCAATCCCTTGCTTTATTGGGTACAGAAGCTATATATACAGGCCTGTCCACTACTCTTGTCCGCCAAATCGTAAACCAGGGAACAAAAATAAAGAATGAAACATTTGCTACGTTTAATCAGGCTATGAATCATATCTGCAAAATAAAAGGCTACAAGTTGGTAAAATATTAATCTTGATCTTCCTCTTCAGCTTGATTTATTAAAATCAAGCTGTTCTTTTTGTCAACTGATTTGCAAACGAATGACAATTCGTTTGCGCAGCTTTTGTGACAATATTGTTTCATAAATTTGAATTAATTATAGTAATTTTAGTTTAGTTATAGATATTTGCAAATTATAGGACTATTATATCTAATATAAACAAGGTCATTGTAAATTTAACTAATTATTAATATATACATAGGGATAACCTACCAAACAATTTAAACTATTTAAGCCAACTCTTCATTCACGCAAAAATAATTAGTTACTTTTATAATAGAGGTGACAGCACTTTATAAATGATTTTTTTTTCGTCTGTTTTGTGAATGAATGAACAATGCATAAGAATTGAAAGGTGTGACAAGTAAATGGAAGTATTAGATCTCGCCCGTTTTCAGTATGCAGCAACTACTATTTATCACTTCTTCTTTGTACCACTATCCATTGGATTGGTATTTTTAGTTGCTATTATGGAAACATTGTATTTTTTTAAGAAAAAAGAAATTTATTTGGACATGGCAAAGTTTTGGGGAAATATCTTTCTCATATCATTTGCTGTCGGAGTAGTTACAGGAATTATCCAAGAATTCCAGTTTGGAATGAACTGGTCAGAATACTCCCGCTTTGTCGGAGATGTATTTGGTGTTCCATTGGCTATTGAAGCCTTACTGGCTTTCTTTTTAGAATCCACATTCATTGGTGTATGGATGTTTGGACGTGACCGATTGCCAAGATGGGTGCACTTACTATCCATATGGCTTGTATCGATTGGTACAATTTTTTCTGCCTTGTTTATTCTCGCTGCGAATTCTTTTATGCAGGAACCCGTTGGGATTGCAGTGGAGAATGGAAAAGCAGTACTAAAAGATTTCGGGGCTTTTATCACAAATCCTCAGCTGCTTGTTGAATTTCCTCATACTGTCTTTGGAGCTTTTGCTACTGGAGCATTCGTAGTCGGGGGTATCAGCGCATTTAAAATACTGAAAAAACAAAACATAGAGATCTTTAAGAAATCATTTACAATTGCAATGATTGTAGCAATGATTTCAGGACTGGGAATCGCCTTTACTGGTCACTGGCAGGCACAGCATTTAATGTCCTCACAGCCTATGAAAATGGCAGCGAGTGAGGGTCTATGGGAAGATAGCGGTGACCCGGCTAGCTGGTCGCTAATCGCTAATATTGATGAAGAAAATCGTGAAAACAAATGGTCTATTGAAATCCCTTATGCCTTAAGTATCTTAGCCTATAACAGTTTTGAGGGATCTGTAGAGGGAATGAATACACTCCAGGAGAAATACACGGAGCTTTATGGTGAGGGAGATTATATTCCACCCGTTGAAGCTGTATATTGGAGCTTCCGCATTATGGTAATTGCCGGGGTAATAATAATGGGATTAGCAGCATTGGGGCTGTTATTCTTAAAGAAAAATATCCTAGTGAATCAATCACTCTATTTAAAAGCTATGGTTGGCGCAATTGCCCTTCCATTTATGGCCAATACAGCAGGTTGGATTATGACTGAAATCGGTCGTCAGCCTTGGACAGTCTTTGGTTTATATACGACAGCACAATCTGTTTCTCCAAATGTAACAGCAGGAGAGCTTTTAACATCAATCATTGTATTTTTAGGAGCCTATACCATTCTTGCTTTCGTATTAATCACTCTGATTGTGAAAGAAATCAAAAAGGGTCCATATCATACAAACGATACAAAACCAGATGTAGATTTATTTGACAAGGAGGCCTTTGGAGCATGAGTTTAAATGAGTTATGGTTTATCCTTGTAGCAGTATTATTTGTTGGTTTCTTTGTTTTAGAAGGATTTGACTTTGGTGTTGGAATGTCAACTCGTTTTCTCGCACGTAATCAAAAAGAGCGGAATCAGTTGGTTTCTACCATCGGGCCTTTCTGGGATGCAAATGAAGTATGGTTGATTACTGCAGGCGGTGCTATTTTTGCGGCATTCCCTGAATGGTACGCAACCATGTTCAGTGGGTACTATCTACCATTTGTTTTATTCCTGTTGGCCTTAATTGTACGAGGAGTTGCTTTTGAATTCAGACATAAAGTCCATGAAAAGTGGATCAGTTTCTGGGATTGGATGATATTTGTCGGCAGTATCATTCCTGCATTTGTGCTGGGTGTACTATTCACCAGCCTTGTACGCGGTATGCCAATTGATGCATCTAAAAATATGTATGCAGGCTTTGGAGATTATTTTGATCTCTACTCAATTGTTGGCGGAATTGCGATGATTGTGTTATGCCTTGTGCATGGTTTAACATTCATCGGCATTCGGACAGAGGGACAGATTCGTGATCGTGCACGTTCTTTAGTATCAAAAATATATTTAATTCTATTAGCAGGTCTGATAGTTTTCGCTGTACTAACCTATACAATGACTGACTTATTTGAAGTACGGCCGCTCGCTATACCATTATTCCTGGTCGGTGCAGTAGTAACAACCGTATTAGGTTATGTATTCTCAGCAAAAAAAAGGGAAGCTTTAGCCTTCACTATGACGGCTTTAACTATGCTATTTACTGTTACGATGTTATTTGTTGGTCTGTTCCCAAGAGTAATGGTCAGTTCAATTAGTTCCGAATATAACTTAACTATTTTGAATGCTTCCAGTGGACCATATACCCTTAAGGTGATGACCATCGTAGCATTAATATTACTTCCCTTCGTTCTTGGCTATCAAATATGGAGCTATTATGTATTCAGAAAGCGTATTTCTGATAAGGAACCGGTGAGTCATTAATGATAAACAAAGAGATTTTATCTATAAAAGGAATAAAGAGCACCATGACATTCCTATTCGTGATTTCTTTAGTACAGGGGATTGCCATTATTATTCAGGCCATCTATCTTGCTGAAGGAATTACAAACTTATTTAATGGGGAAAAGCTGTCTGAACAGCTTATCCCCTTCCTTTTATTCGTATTAGCTTTTTTGGGGCGACACCTTTTGACTTTTATTCGTGATAAATGGATGGATCGCTTTGCCTCCGAATCAGGTACAGCGATGCGAAAAGAATTATTGAAGAAATTATTTGAATTGGGCCCGCGATTCACCCAATCTGAAGGAACAGGCAGCTTAGTAACGATGGCTTTGGAAGGTGTTTCCCAGGTTGAAACGTATTTAAAACTGTTCTTGCCCAAGATGATGAGTATGTTCCTGATTCCTCTCTTAATTGTTGGGTATATACTGACGCTTGATTTGACTTCTGCGGGAATTGTAATCATTGTACTCCCTATTCTTTTATTCTTTATGGCTATGCTTGGTATTGCAGCAAAACGTAAGGCTGATAAACAATATGAATCCTATCAGGTCCTTTCCAACCATTTTGTTGATTCCTTACGAGGTTTGGAAACTTTACGACTTCTGGGCTTAAGTAAAAAGTACGATCGAAATATCCAAAACATAAGTGAACGTTACCGAAAAGCAACGATGGGGACATTGCGAATTGCTTTCCTTTCAACATTCGCGCTCGATTTCTTCACCTCCCTTTCAGTCGCTATTGTCGCCTTATTCCTGGGTGTTCGGCTTATGGAGGGTGCAATTTTATTAGGACCGGCACTTACGGTATTAATCCTTGCTCCTGAATACTTTTTACCGATTCGGGATTTCGGAACAGATTACCACGCTACTTTAGACGGAAAAAACAGTATGTCTGCTATTCAACGGATTATTAATTGGCCGCTTGATCTAAAACAAAAACAAAATACAACATTCTCTACTTGGTCAAATCAGGATTCCTTAACCATTAGCAACTTGACAGTCCAACACATGGAATCCAATCAATCCGCTCTGAATGACCTATCATTTTCATGGAAGGGATACGGCAAAATCGGTATTATTGGTGCAAGCGGTGCCGGAAAATCTACCTTAATTGATGTGCTTGGCGGATTTTTAAACCCTACCTCATGCACGGTCACTATTAACGATCAGTCCTATTCCTCTTTTAAAGAAATGAGTTGGCAGGATCAATTACTATATATTCCGCAGCATCCTTATCTATTTAATGATACTGTGCGAAACAATATTACATTTTACACTCCAACTGCCAGTGAAGAGGAAATTCAGTTGGCTATTGATCGAGCAGGATTAAGAGAAGTTGTTAATTCCCTACCAAATGGATTAGATGAACAAATTGGAGAAAGCGGCCGTATGCTGAGCGGCGGTCAGGAACAACGAGTTGCTTTAGCACGGGCATTCCTTGATAAAAATAGAAAAATTCTCTTATTTGATGAGCCAACTGCTCACCTTGATATAGAGACGGAATATGAATTAAAGCAAAATATCGTTCCTTTATTTGACGATCATCTTGTATTCTTTGCGACTCATCGACTTCATTGGATGACAGATATGGACCAAATCATTGTTTTAGATCAAGGACGTATCGTTGAAATCGGAAGTCATGATGAGCTATTAAAAAAAGAAGGCCATTATTATCAATTAATGAAAGAACACTTAGGGGGAAATGAGGTGCACCATGGCTAAGAAAAAAGACTATATATCCATTCTCAATAACTCTTGGGTTGGTCCTTATTTATCCCAAAATAAGTGGCTCTTAACTATCGTAATCGTACTTGGTATTGGCACGTTCTTTAGCGCAGGTGCTTTAATGTTTACATCTGGCTATTTAATATCTAAATCTGCCACTTTACCAGAAAACATCCTCCTTGTGTATGTACCGATTGTCCTGGTAAGACTGTTTGGAGTATCAAGGCCAGCCTTTCGTTATGCTGAACGCTTAAGCAGCCATAGCCTTGTTTTAAAAATACTATCGAGTATGCGTGTCCGTTTATATCAGGCACTTGAACCGGATGCTTTAGATTTCAAATCCCGATATAAAACCGGTGATTTGCTTGGTGTAATGGCTGATGATATTGAGCATCTTCAAGATTTATATATTAAAACAATCTTTCCATCTATCATTAGCATCGGTTTATATATGTTAATTGTGCTGGCTCTAGGATTCTTTTCTATTCCTTTTGCGCTTTTAATGTTTCTATTGTTATTCGTCCTGATTATTTTGTTCCCTCTCATATCACTATTAGTGACGAGAGCAAGACATGCACAAATGAAAAATGCAAGAAATGGACTATATCAATCCCTGACAGATGCTGTTATGGGAATTGGTGATTGGATGATTAGTGGCAGGCAGTCCGATTTTATCGAACGTTATGAAAAAGATGAAAAAAAGGTTGATGTACTTGAAGCGAAGATCAATCAATTTCAACGAAAACGTAATTTTCTTTTTCAAGCTGTCATATTGGTTATTACTGTGGCACTTGCCTGCTGGATTACCTTACAGGTGGAAGCCGGACAATTCTCTCCTATTTGGATTGCAGCTTTTATTCTAGTAGTGTTCCCATTAATCGATGCTTTTGCCCCATTATCCGATGCTGTTAGCCAGGTCTCCAGTTATAAAAGTTCATTGGAGCGAATGAACGGCTTACAGGAAGCAAAAGAATTAACGGGATTAAAAAGCGATGAAAACACAAGTGGATTTGATGATTTGAAGGCACAACCTGCATTGCCTATCACCTTTGATCAGATTAGTTTTTCTTATTCTTCTACGGATGAAAAGGTATTGAAGAATTTAAACTTTGCCATACAGCCTGGCGAAAAAATTGCGATGCTGGGTAAAAGCGGAGCTGGGAAAAGTACAATCGTAAAGCTTTTATTAGGTGCATATAAACCTCATCAAGGAAAAATCAGTATAGGAGATAAAGATATTTCTCTTTTAGATTCTCAAATTACAAGCTACATTTCTGTACTGCATCAGAAACCACATTTATTTGATACTACCGTTATGAATAATATACGGCTGGGCAATCCAAATGCCAGCGATGAAGAGGTATATGAAGCTGCTAAATTAGTTAGGATGCATGATTATATAGAATCTCTTCCAAAGGGGTATCAAACGCGTATGCATGAATTGGGAGGACGTTTTTCAGGCGGAGAACGACAGCGTATTGCGCTTGCGAGAATACTTTTACAAAAAAATCCGATAGTTATTCTAGATGAACCAACTGTCGGTCTTGATTCGCAAACCGAACGCAGCCTCCTTGAAACCATATTTAAGACGTTAAACGGTAAAACAATTATTTGGATTACCCATCACTTAATGGGTGTGGAAAAAATGGATAGAGTTCTGTTTCTTCAAGACGGGGAAATCAGTATGAACGGTTCTCATAAAGAACTTCTTCAAACAGTGCCCCATTATTCAAAACTCTATAAATTGGATATGCCACAACTAAATAAGTAAAACAAAAGCGCTTGAGACGATAGTCGTCACCAGGCGCTTTGTTTTTATTCTGCCGACAATTTCTCAGCTTGACTCCAATTTACCAGTCCATCATCTTCATCGAATTCAATCATGACATCCACAACGCCTTTTTCCGCTAAGATTTGTTTTTTCAGACGATCTTTAATATCGTCCATATCGGCAACCGTTAAAGACGGATCAATTTCAACACAGACTTCCACATGGAAATCCTCGCCTTCTTTAATTACGACTACCTTCTGTACATCCTTGATATCTTTATCAAGAAGAACCAGATCGCCAATATATTGCTCCATCAGTTCATCAGCTTCACCAAGGGCACCGGCTGCATTGTCAAGGAATACTTTACCCACTACAAACAACATCATCATTCCGATAAGAATGGAGGCAATTCCTTCAGCAGCATGCAGATTCGTTAAATGTGAAATGACAATCGCAATCATCGCTAAAACCCCACCTGAAGTAGCAACTAGGTCTTCCAAAAACACTAGTCTTGTTGCAGGCTTCGCTTTACCAAAATAGCTGAAGCTTTTATATAGGAAGGACAAGCCTTTCGCTTCCACTCCGACTTCATGCATAATTTCCTTCATTGCTTTTACTAAAACAAAAACTTCTAGAATTAAACTGATGCCTAAAACACCGATACTCACCCAAAAATAACTGGATTCACCGGGGTGCATAATATGCATATATCCTTCTTTTATCGTTTCATAAGACATGATTCCTACTATTAATACCGCTCCTAAAAGAACCAGATTTACTAAGCGGCCAAATCCATTTGGAAAACGTTCTGTCGGTGCTTTTTTACTTAAAGCTGACCCGATAAACACAAAGAATTGGTTAGCTGAATCTCCCAAACTATGAAGCGTCTCCGCGAATAATGCCACATTACCAGTAAACATATAAGCTGCACCCTTCATAATAGATATCACTAAGTTAACGATTGCTGCTGTAATTGCACTTGTATTTCCTTTTTTTAGTAACTGAAATAATTCACCCATAGACCCTACTCCTTCAATTCAAATTAGATACATGCAGATAGAAAAACTGGATATGTAAAGATTAGGCAAGCCTCTGTAATGAAAACTAGTAAGCTATTCCATTACTACGAGGATTTAAAATAGCATAAAACATTGTGGATCACACTTCATTAAAAACCTCTGTTACGTTTTTTTCTTCACCTCCTGATCATTTATCTGCTGACCTCAATTACCTCATCATTTTATTCCCCATCTCTAGTGTATTTACACTAAATTTGAAGAAACAATCTAAATGAATTTATTGATGCTTTTTACTGGATTTGTCATCAACACAGGCGTATAGTTACCTAGGTAACTATTTTTGAGGTGGTGGTACACTTGTCTATTTCCGGGCACCAGTATTTTTTTCATCAATATTTACAGACAGCTCGATTATTTACAAAACGATTGAATGATCAATTAGCCAAGCATAACCTATACCATTCACAATGGGCGATTATTTATTATTTAAAGCACTATGGACCTTCCACCCTCGTGGATATTAGTAATTATTTGAATGTGGAAAAGCCCACTATTACTAGAACCGTTTCCAGACTGCAAGAGCGGGATATTATCGAGCAAATTCCAAGTGATAATAAGCGGGAAAAAAGAATTCAATTAACAGAGGCAGGAAGTCAAATTTATATCACCTGCATACACCATGTCAGTGAATTTGAAGAAAAAGTAATGTCAAGTGTATCAGAGGATGAACTAAAAATCATGATGAAGATCCTTGGCACAATGCAGAATCAATTACAGCATGAATAAGGATGTGACTATAAATGGAGAAACCAAGACTTTGGACAAAAAACTTCCTATTAATCTCTTCAGCGAATTTATTTATCTTTTTAACATTTTATAGCTTAATGGTTACCTTAACACTTTATACAATTACTACTTTTCATACGAGCCAAAGTATAGCTGGGCTCGCTTCAAGTATATTTGTTATCGGGGCTGTGCTAGTAAGGCCTATTGCTGGCAAAAGAATTGCCCTGGTCGGAGCAAAAAAAATGCTTACGATCAGTCTAGCCTTATTTTTAGCAGCAACTATTCTCTATTTCATGACTTCAAGTCTAGCACTCTTACTAATCGTTCGATTAATCCATGGTATTTCATTTGGTTTTGCGTCAACCGCTACAGGAACACTTGTGGCCGAAATATTGCCTTCATCCAGAAGAGGGGAAGGGATGGGATATTTCGCAATGAGTACAAACCTGGCTATGGCCATTGGACCGTTTCTAGGCTTAATGATCAGCAATTCCTTTTCTTATACAATTGTCTTTTCGGTTGCCGTTGTCTTTGCTTCGTTAAGTTTTATTGCCACTCTTTTCTTGAATAATCCAAAGATGCAATATACAGCTGAGCAAGTCGAATCAATGAAAGGTCATAAAATAAGTGATTACTTTGAGCTGGCCGCACTGCCAATTGCTATTACAGCTGGAGTCATTGGATTTACATATTCGAGTATATTATCTTATTTAACTTCCTATTCTCAGGAGCTTAATTTAGTATCGACAGCAGGCTTCTTCTTTGTCATGTATTCTATTTGTCTAATACTGACACGGCCATTTACGGGAAAATGGTTCGATATATACGGTGAAAATACAGTAATCTATCCCTCTCTAATTTTGTACACAATCGGGTTAATCGTTTTAAGTCAGACAAGCCACAGTATTACATTGCTTTTAGCAGGCGCTATAATCGGTGTAGGGCTTGGCACTTTCCAATCCAGTGCACAAACTGTAGCAATCAAAATGGCATCTCCCCACCGGATTGGGCTCGCCACCTCCACATTCTTTGTCATGTATGACATTGGGATTGGTATCGGACCATTTGTTCAGGGATTTTATATCCCGGTTTCCGGTTATAGCGGGCTTTATTTAACAATGGCTGTTATCTCATTTATAGGCATAGGCCTTTATTATGTAGCTCATGGTAAAAAAGCTACCCAAGCTTCAAGAGTTACTCAATATTAATTGAAAAAGGATCGATTCAGCTTGTTCATAGCTTGCTTGAATCGATTTTTTCTATAAATGATGTTTTAACCATTCATTTGTATTCATTCCTGTCTTTTACATGCTTATTTCAATAAAAAAAAGCTCAAAAAAACCATTTATTAGCCAAACAGATAAGAAATTATCTTAGTCTACAGCTTTCCCTGAATATAATTGAGCATTTTCCATAATAATTGCGCGAAAATGAAGATGAATTGAGCAATTTTTAAATATATGAGCGAAAACAGTACTTAATTGAGCGATTTAGGAATATTTCAGCGAATTTATTTATAATTGAGCGATTTCCTCTTTCCATAATTTTTTAGTTATATAGCACTCTTTCTCCCTAACTATAAAAATAGGACACACGCCTAACGTAATGTATTTTTTTATCCCCATAAAAAAGCTGTCCAATCAGTTACTCGGATGAATGATTGGACAGCTTTATAATTCACTTTATGTTTCTGCAAGATTCCCGTTCAATAAATTGAATTGGAACCGTCACTCTCTTTGGAAATGTATTTGGATCCTTTATTTTTTCAATTAAACTGTTCGTTGCTTCGACACCAAGGCGTGATATATGTATTTCTATTGATGTCAGTGGCGGTCTCGAGTGCTGAGAAAGAATTTGATTATTAAAGCCGATAATGGAAAGGTCTCTTGGAACATGGATATTGAGTTTTTCCAAATAACTTAAAATTTCATATCCAGTCAAATCATCCTGCGCAATGATAGCGGTTGGCATAGACTTAGAATGAATTAGATTTGCTAGTGATTCAAAACCCTTATTATTAAATTGATGTTCGTCAATCAGATAATCCCTGCAAAATGGTAGTCCACTCTCTTCCAACGCCTCCCTGTATCCTTTCAAACGATCAATCGTAACAGCAAAGTTTTCATTTCCTCCAATAAATGCAATATTCTTGTGTCCCATTTCTATCAAATACTTTGTAACATCTTTAGCAACTGTCACATTGTCATTATCCACATAGGTAATACTTTTTTCATGCATCAAAGGTCTTCCAATTACGGTAAATGGGAAATTAACTTGCTTTAAAAACTCAATCACTTTATCATTTTTACGTGAATACAAGAGTATTAACCCGTCTACCCTTTTTCCTTGAACCATAGAAACAACTTCTTCATAGATACCTTCTTCGGTATAACTGGTTGATAAATACAAACCATATTTTTGTTCATTCGCACTTCGGCTAATGCCACGTAGAACGACTGAGAAGAAAGGATTTTTAAATGCTTGATAGGCAGTGTCAGGCATAATTACTCCTATAGCCTGTGTACTTTTACCAGCTAAGCTTTGAGCCTGAAAATTAGGGGTATACCCCATCCGATTCATGATTTCCCGGACTCTCCGTTTTGTTTGAAGACTGATATGCGGGCTATCCTTTAGGACTCTTGACACAGTTGACGGTGCTACATTCGCTTCTCGAGCAACGTCTTTAATTGTTACATCCATCAGAGCCACCCCTCAATTCGTAAATCCTATTTCACTGCACCCTCAGCTACACCTTTAATAATTTGTTTTTGTGCAAAGAAATAGCCAATGATGACAGGAATAATGGCTAAAGTTAACCCGGCTAGAGCAAGATGCCATTGTTTTGTATATTCCCCAAAGAAGAAGAACATTTTCAATGGAAGAGTCTGCATTCCTTCTTGGTTGATGACAAGGGACGGCAATAGATAGTCATTCCAAATCCAGATCGTATTTAAAATACCGACTGTAATAGAAATTGGTTTTAGCATTGGGAAGATAATATGCCAGAAGATTTGCCATTTGTTGGCTCCATCTATGGTAGCCGCTTCATCAAGCGACTGGGATATACTTTTTAATGTTCCATGATACAGGAAGATCGACAAGCTGCAGCCAAAGCCAATATACATAAAGATTAAGCCAGCACGATTCAGCATTTCAAACTTTCCAAATACCGTAATTAGCGGAACCATAACGGATTGGAAAGGAATCAGCATCGCCGCTACGAAAATAAAGAATAAAAATGTACTCATCTTACTTTTATTCCTCGACAGGGCATATGCAGCCATCGAGGAAAAGATAATAATCAACCCTACACTTACAACTGTAATTAACACTGAATTAAATAAAGTTGTAAGGAAATCTAATTGTTCAAATGCTTCCACATAATTATCAAAATTAAGTGCTTCCGGAAGGCTTAAAACATCTGTAAACATTTCCTTCTTTGTTTTAAACGAGTTGACAATCATGATATAAAATGGAGAGAGCCAAATTATGGCCAGGATAAGCCCGACTATTTCCAATGGCCAGTTATGCTTTTTACGCATTACAATTCAACCTCCCTTTTCTTGTTGATGTACACTTGTGTCAAGCTGATTGATGCGACAATTAAGAAGAAAATAACCGCTTTTGCAGAGGCATATGCCATATCACTCTCACTAAAGGCAGTCTGGAATATTTCCATGGCGACCATTTGGGTAGAGTTATAAGGTCCACCAGCTGTTAGGCTTAAGTTTTGATCATATAATTTAAACGTATTGGACAGCGTCAAGAACATACTAACGGTAAATGCCGGTGCTACGAGCGGGAATATGATTGCGCGTAGTTTTTGAAAATAGTTCGCTCCATCAATCTCGGCAGCTTCAGTTAATTCTTCTGGAACGCCTTCAAGATAAGAGATATAGATAATCATGATATACCCGGCCATTTGCCAGCTCATCAGGATGACTAATCCCCAGAATCCAGTATTTGTAGTCGACAACCAGCCTTGTAAACCTTCATAACCAAGGGCCACACCAACTGCGTCAAATGCTTTGGTGAAAATAAACTGCCAAATGAAACCTAAAATCAGTCCACCAATCAAGTTTGGCATAAAGAAGATTGTACGTAAGAAATTATTTGATTTTATCTTTGAAGTCACAATTAAAGCTAACACTAAACCAATCACATTAATTAAAATAATCGATACAATTGAAAACTTAACTGTGAACCACAAAGCATCCATGAATTCTTTTTCTTGGAATATATCAATATAGTTTTGGAAACCTACAAAAGCCGTTATTTGAATTCCATTCCAATCCGTAAATGAATAGAAAATCCCAAGTCCAAGCGGTACAAGAACCACCAGAAATAGCGATACCAGAACCGGTGCAAGAAATAACCAGTAGGAAAAACTGCGAGTACGCATCATTACCCCTCCAAAATTGTGACGATATTTACGACCTTATCCAATATCTATGTATTGAGCAAAACAAAGTAGTCCAACACTAACTACTTTGTTTCGCCGTTTAATCCCTTAAGGAATCTTATCGAGATTCCGTCCAGGATTTTTGTGATTCTTTAATTAATTCATCCCATGTCATTTCATCACTTAAATATTTTTGGATGTTAACACCCAATTTATTTTCACCCCAACCAGTTGGATAGCCCATGAATACCCAGCCAATTGTTTTTCCTTCAGTCGCATACTCATATACTTCTTTTGAGATTGGATCGGAAATTTTACTAGAATCATATCCTTCATAAGCTGGAATGAAGCTGAAATCCTCCAACACAGTCTTTTTACCTTCTTCAGATGTATATAGCCAATCCAAGAAGTCTTTGGAAGCTTCAATCACTTTTTCATCCATGTTGCTGTTTACTCCCCAGTACATTGGAATGCCAACTGGAAGGGAATCTTCTTTATACCCTTCTACAGGTATTGGAAGTATACCAACTTTATCTTGTGCAAACTTTTCATCAATACCAGCGATAGAGCCATATACCCAGTTACCTTGTTGAATCATAGCTACTTTACCAAGCGAGAAGTTTTCTTCTACTTGTTGTGAGTAATCAAGACTTACAGTTGGTTGAATAGAATATTTATTGGACAAATCAATATATGCTTTATATTGATCGCCATATTTAAAATCAACCTTGTCAGAATTGTAGGCATTCATAATATTTTCATCAAATTCTGGAGAGATAAAGACATTGGAAGCATGCAGCCCTGTAATCCATTTTTCTTTTCCTGGCAATGCAAATACTTCCTTAATACCAAGGTCAGATTTTTTACTGTCAATCGTTTCAACCGCTTCTTCAAGCGCTTTCATTGTTTTAATTTCTTCAGCTTTAATTCCAGCTTTTTCAAAGATCTCTTTGTTATAAAGCAATCCGTATCCTTCTTGGTTATATGGAAGGCCAAGTACTTTACCATCTGCAGAAACACCATCGAGAGTCCCATCTAATGCTACTTTGGATGCCTCAGTATCGGATAAATCAGCTAATTTATCCTTCCAATCCTCAACATCCTGTGGTCCTCCGACATTGTAAATAGCAGGTTCCTTACCAGATGCAAATTTTGATTTCAAAGCTGCACCGTAATCTTCGCCGCCTCCAACTGTAGTAATATTAATTTCTACATCTGGATTTTCTTTTTCATATTTTTCAGCAACATCTTCAAATTGATCTTTAAACTCTACCTTAAACTGAAATACATCGATTGTGACTTTGTCTTTACTTTCAGATGAGGAGCTATCTGATGAACATCCCGTTAAGATAGCTGCTGCCAATAGCGAAGCTGATAAAGCACCTGCATACCATTTTTTACGTTTCATTCTTTTACCCTCTCTTCTCTCTATAAAATTTGATTGATGTAAACGTTTTCTATACTATGTAAGTGATCAAGAACCTTATTCTTGCAAACTACTAATTATTCCAGATTACGAAAACGTTTGCACAAACCTTTCTTTTCCAATTTACCATAAGAATATATACATCACAAACATTTATTGCAACTTTTTTAATATTTAACCAAATACACTTTATCAAAAAGTCAAAAAAAATTCACTTGTTGTGCAAACGGTTTCTTATATTACTAGTATTTATGAATGTGAACTTTCGTTTTTTTAACCAGATATGAAAGTTTCATCCACACTATTTGGTCTCTTATTTCTCCAAAAAAAATAGACCATCCAGTCAATATGATTATTGATCTGAACCGACTATTTTTTAAATTTCTTTTTCTCGATTGCATAACCATATTCGGCTATCGGCTTTATTTCAATAACTGTACACTCCTTAGTGATACTCAACATTTTTGGCGATTGTCTATATTTTTCAGCACGATATTTGGCTTTGTCCATAATATAATCAGTCAATCCGATACTCACCTCTCCATAATTTCACAATCAGTTCCATAAAAATGACCACAGGCTGCTTTCTTTTCAATCCAGATGGCATATTCTATATTTTCCAGACGATCAGATAAGGCATGATGAAGTATATACATGCATTGCTGGTCAATAGCATCAAACTCATGAGTATAACTCCAGAGAACCGTTACAAGGACGGTGTCAAAATGCCGATACGTATAAATCAGGGAATTTTTTGATGGTCCATATACAGTCGTTTGTTTATTCTTTATACAAGGCTTATCTTTATCTGCTGATATATAAGCCTGGTGTTTCCATTCTTCCGGTAAAGCCTGCCACTCATATACCCCCCAATTAATTCCTATCCTAACCTGCTCCCAGTATTCCTCCGCCATTATTTCCAGATAGAAAGCCAGTGCCTCTTTATAATCTGCCCAGCCGGCTTGTTCATTATAGAAACGGTAGAGACTCATTTTATTGTTTTCGGCATAGATATTAGAAATGATTTTTAATCGTGCATATTGAAAAATTTCGACAGGGACTTGTTCCTCCGAAGGATCTTCATCCTCCAGCTCTATCTCAAACTGAAATAATCTGAAGCTCTTTAAACTCCTCGTTGCTAAAGGTACAAATAGAAATAGTAGTATCCAAATAATCAGCAACAATAATCCTCTACCCATAATCCGATTTGCATCCGATGTTACAATATTGGTCATCAATGCTACGAACCAACCTTTATCAAGGTTAGACAATTCCGTTACCATGAGCAGCTGTATCGGATTTATCAAAACTTCATGATATGCCATCACTAAACTTGCCAATGTCCAGCCGGCAATACTAACTAACCCCAATTGATAAAAATATAGCATTCCTTTCTTGGCTATCGAGCGAAATAACTCTACGCATCCTTTCATTCGAAACCATTTTTTCATCATCATCAATTCCTTTATAAGGATTTTACTAATGGCAACTACCTAAACCGGGATAGTAATGAATAATTAAATAGTGTAATTGATTCTCTGTATCTGATAGATCAGTCGGCTTTCGGACTCAGTTGGCTGGTTTTCCGTTCAATTCGGCTGGATTCTTCTATTTATCAGTAGTTTATACTTGTTTTGGGCTGATTTCAGCTCCGCATCAGTAGATTTTCCCCTGCTTAAGATGAATTCCCCACAAGTTTGTTGTTTTGCTTCATTCTATTTATACTTTCATCTGCCAGCACCTCCTTAGTTTTACAGATTCATTAAATTCCAGATCAGATTACACCATTCTCTAAAGGATTTCCCTTATCAATCAGCCTCCCAAAAATCGGGAGGCTAATTCGTAAGTTACAATTATTATTGTACTCTCGCAAACCCAAAACCGGATGCATAATCATCACCTGTAGCGGCTCCATATCCACCTTTAATATCAACTAACTTCGCACGTCTTTGTAATTCAGCGCGCAGCTGTGTATGAGAGTATCCTGTATTGGAAGCCCATATTTTTGCTGCCAATCCGGATACGTGTGGTGTTGCCATTGAGGTTCCACTGATTGTATTATATCCACCCGTATGCCAGGTAGATTCTACTGCAGAACCTGGAGCAGAAATTTCAACATCCTTTAAGCCAATTACATAATCACCATCTGTGGATGGGTTACCTCTAGAGGAATAGTTAGCGACACGGTATGTTCCATTTTGCTGAACATTTTCAAGAGCTGCTACAGCTACTACATTCGCTAAAGCCCCCGGATATCCGATTGTATTGGCAGAATATCCGCTATTACCAGCCGCCGCGATTATTAGAACACCTTTTCCATAAGCATATGTTACAGCACTGCTAATAAGAGAGTTATTAGAGCTAGAACCAAGTGACATTGAAATAATTACTTTTGAACCTGTAGAGGAAGCTTGGTCTGCCGCATGTCTGATTGCTGCTGCTATATCATCTGAATAACCGGATCCATCGTCACCTAAAACTTTGTAGGCCCATACTTTGGATTGAGGGGCAACACCATATACGCCAGTTCCATTACCAGCCACAGTTCCGGCTACATGGGTACCATGACCATTCCCATCAGCACAGGAGCCATTCACAACCGTGCTGCTTGTTTGAGTGAAATCCTTACATTGTTCGATATTGGATGAAAGACTCGCATGCGTTTTTAACACGCCTGTGTCTAAAACTGCTACTTTAATTCCACTGCCGCCTGAGGTAGAAGTAAGAGAGCTATTATTATAGATTGCTTTAATTCCCCATGGCACTCGGGTTGTAGGTGCAGAAGTAGCTTTTTGTATAGCGGTAGCAGCAATTTTAAATTCAGGTACTTTTTCTACTTCGATATTTTTATTTTCCAATAGTTTTTGATATTCTTTTTCAGAAACATCTGTCGTAAATCCTTGATTGCTGAAGTCTCGGTGTGTCCCCATATTTTTCTTTACTTTTGTTTTTTCTGACTGAGATCCTTGAATCAGAACACGATAGGTTTTCTCCGAGCTTACATCTTTTTCCTTTACAGTCGACCTCTCCTCAGCATTTGTTCCTGAGCCAAAAGATAAAGCCATTGATACACTTAGGACAACTCCAGCAAATATCTTCCTTTTTTTCATCTTTCAGTCTCCTCTCTTTTTTTGAATTTTCTGTGAACTTTTCTTGTTGTATCGTTATTATAGTGGCTATTTTTTTCTTTGAACACGGAACAAATTGACTATTAATTCAGAATTATTATTTTCTATTTTGTCAAATAAAAAAACTTTCCCAAGTTATCAGATTAGTTTTTGTGACAAATTACTATATTTTTTGCGCTTTTTCTTACCTATCGACATTTTCCCATCCTATTTGCGACCTATTTGGCGGTTAACCCAAACGGGTGTTTGTACCTAGTGAAATTATATTTTCCCAATAAAATTTATGTAAAATTTAGATAATTTTATAATCCGCTAATTTAATTGTGAAAAAATGAAAACAAAAAAGAACTGATTGAATGGACAATCAGTCCTTTTGACCCTCTCTAAAATGACACCATTTATACGATTGGCGGCAAAATGGGAGCTTTTCTTTTCATCTATTCTCCTCCTTAACTAGTAGTCTGTATAAATATATTGCAAGGCCTTCTGAAACTTTCCTGATTTCTTATAATAATCAGCCAGAATTTTACTAACACTGCGTATATCATTATAATGAGATTCCCCATTATATAGATAAGGAAGGGTGTACTCTTCTAAATAGCTAATCGCTCTTTCTTCTTCTCCCTGAATCATATATAAATAATAATTTGGCAGCATTTGATATATTTTAGACCCGGTTTCATGAGCTTTCTTCTTTAAGTGATGTAAATACTCTTTTGCCTGTTCCCATTCTCCCAAATAATAAGAGATTTCTGCCAAAGCATAAAGGCTCACCATAGAAGATTGGGCATTCTCCGCTTCACAATTTACAGCTTTATAATAATAGTCTCTTGCTTCACTCAGCTCTCCTTTTTTCTGCTTTAAATAACCAATATTATGATAGGCAATCGATAAAGTTGCCGATTCATTTAGAATCTCAGCATTTCTTTTCACATGTTTATAGCACTCTGCTGCCACCTCATAAATACCTGTATCAGTATAACTAATGCCAAGAATCACAAGCGTATGCATAATTCGCTTTATATTATATTGGGTAGTAAAGGCATTTAGTGCCTCGTTAGCATAAAAGATAGCATGCCCGTGCTGTTCCATGTGACATTTAGCAAGTGCCAGATGGTAATATACATCCGCAGAAACACTCATCCCATCCCTGCTTGCAGAAACTAATTCCTCTAAAATTTCATTGGCCTGTCTGTACTTATTTTGGATGAGCAGACAAATAGCGTGATAATAATGAAGCAAATATAGCTCCTGATAATTTAAATTCTTCTTATGTTTATCGAGCCATTTATAATGTTGAATGGCTTTTTTAGTATCCTTAATAAATAATAAGTATCTCATTTTATACAATTCATATAAAAATAGATGTGGTGTATAGGCAATGAAATCTACCAAATCATCTAACTTCCGATCAATCTCTTTTGCCTCTTCAATCTGAAAATAATTGATGCATTCAATCCATTCATCCAGCAATCTTTTCACCGTATTATTTTGTTCATAAACATTCGTTAAATCTGCTCCTAAACGTTGTAATAATAAATGAATCGTTTGATCATTTGCTTCCTTTTCATTATGTTCTATCTTACTTAGATGAGGTACAGAACATATGCCTTCGACCAGCTCACTTTGAGTTAATCCCTGCTTAGTCCGATAATATTTAATCAGCGAACCTACTTTCATGCACCCACCCTCTTCCATATGTTTCCAATATTATATATTTAAAAGTCAAGTTCTAACATACATCCTGAAACCTATTTTTATAATTTTCGTTCCCTATTTTTCATCATTTACCGACACACAGGCTGATATTAGTGGCGATTTTAGTCAGTAAAAATAAAAGAGGCTGGGACATAACTTATAAACGATCTTGAAAAGATGAACAATATCTAATTTATCGACTTTGTTGCTTATTAAAGAGCTAAGTTGGAAAAAAAGTCCGTTCCATTGCGCTACAGCCACTCACTTTCCGCGGGGAGGAAGCTGAGCCTCCTCAGCTACGCCTGCGGGGTCTCAGCCTTTCCTCTATTTCCCGCAGGAGTCGGTGGCTTCCGCTCCATTCCACTAAGTTTAATAATGGTATACAGAAGTAACCAATCTATTGAAAACAAATAAAAATCCGGACTATTAGGCGAAATATTTATTAAAATATCACCTAATAGTTCGGATTTATCATTGACTGAAATACTTATGTCCCAGCCTACATTAAATATTTCTTAGCCACATTCATTCTTTTTCAGCATGGTTCTCCATTTGTGTAATCTTCTCCCTTTAATTCTTACTTGTTCTAAATCAATCGGAAGGATATAACGATACTAACGAAATAATTGTCTCCTTCCCGAAGTATAAGCGCTCCCTTCCTAAAATTTATTTTGAAAGCAAAAATCCACCTTGTCTATTGGCAAGGTGGATTACTGATTATCTCCAGTTTTTCACTTCAGCTTCTGTTTTTCTCACGTGTTCCATTATTTCCTGAATACGAACCCGTTTATTTTCCCAGCATTTTGGACTTAAATCAACCGGGTATTTTTCCGGATTAAGGAACCGTTTATATTCATCCCAAAGCAAGTCCAGGTTATCCTTGGCAAACTGCTGAATAACCGTCAAGTCTGGGGTTTTATACACTAATTGTCCATCCACAAAGATGTTTTCATGCAGTGGTATTGCATCAAAATTTGTTACTTCCTTGCTAATGAAGGTATGTACAGGATGGAACATAGTCAATATTTTCTCAGAAGCAGGATTTTCATATTCGAGTGTAATATAATCCCCTTCTGATTTATTTGTTTCTTTATTAATAATCCGATACACATTCTTCATTCCAGGAGTAGTCACTTTTTCAGGATTTGCACTGATTTTGATCGTATCAACCATATCACCATTTTCATCTTCAATGCTGACCATTTTATATACAGCTCCTAAGGCTGGCTGGTCATAGGCCGTAATCAGTTTGGTTCCGACACCCCACATATCAATTTTGGCGCCCTGTGCTTTCAGGTTCAGGATTGTTGCTTCATCTAAGTCATTGGAAGCTGTAATTAACGTATCTGTAAAGCCTGCTTCATCAAGCATTTTGCGCGCTTTTTTAGACAAGTAAGCTAAATCCCCGCTATCCAAACGAATGGCTTTGAATTTAATTTTATCGCCCATTTCCTTCGCTACTCGTATGGCAGTTGGCACACCTGATTTTAATGTATCAAAGGTATCAACAAGAAAGGTGCAATCATAATGTGATTCTGCATATTTACGGAAGGCTGTGTATTCATCCCGATAAGCCTGAACAAGCGCGTGCGCATGAGTTCCTACTACCGGAATGCCGAATTTCTTGCCGGCTCTGACATTACTGCTTGCCTGAAATCCTCCGATATAAGCGGCTCTTGTTCCCCAAATAGCTGCTTCAGTTTCCTGTGCTCTCCTTGTACCGAATTCAAACAGGGATTCACCACCAGTTACTACACTCAGACGTGATGCTTTTGTTGCAATAAGAGTTTGGTAATTAATAATATTCAATATTGCTGTTTCAACCAGCTGAGCTTCTGCAAGCGGAGCCTCAATTCGCATTAATGGCTCATTTTCGAAAACGAGCTCGCCTTCTTTCATGCTTCTGATGGTCCCTGTAAAACGCAGTTCTTTTAAATATTCAAGGAATGCTTCGTCATACTTAAGCTCTTCCCTTAAATATTGAATATCACTTTCCGTAAATTTTAAGTCTTTAATATATGTAATCACTCGTTCAAGTCCGGCAAATATTGCGTAACCGTTCTTAAATGGGTTACGCCTGAAATACACATCAAATACCGCTTTTTTATTATGGATTCCATCATTAAAATAGGTTTCCATCATATTAATTTGGTATAGGTCTGTATGTAAAGCAAAGCTGTCGTCCGGATAATGTGTCATCAAACTTCCTCCTTCAATTACAAAACACTGGCTCCCAATGTATTTTCAAAATGGGATAAAGCCCACTCATGACCTGCTTCATTAAAGCTCGCCACTCCATTTTTATGTACAACTATTTTAAACCCTTTATTATAAGCATCCACTGCTGTATGCAAAATACAGATATCTGTACAAACTCCGACTAAATGTAATTCCGTGATTCCACGTTCACGCAATTTAATTTCCAAATCAGTACCAGCAAAGGCTGAGTATCGTGTTTTATCAATCCATAGCAGGTTCTCTTGTCCAATATTAGTATTATACACATTTTGAAGATTTCCAAATAATAAACGCCCTTCGGTACCACGTATATTATGCGGTGGGAATAATTTGCTTTCAGGGTGGAATGGATCATTCTCATCGTGCACATCAATAGCAAATACAACAAAATCTTTGTCCTCAATGAATCTTTTTGTTAAAGAAACAATGTACTCTTCAATTTCCTGTCCAGGTTTACCGCATGTTAATTTGCCATCATCTGCTACAAAGTCATTTGTATAATCTATATTGATTAAAGCTTTCATCTCTCCACTCCCCTATCCAATTTTCCATCAAATCCGCTTATCATACGTATAGAATATCAAATTGTATTCCAAAATGCCTACTTTGATTTTAAAGAAAGTTAACAACAAATAAAATAAACAGTGCTTTTTGATACGAACACAGTGGTTATTCAAATAGTATCAATCCTTTAAATCTTTAAAGTCGACCCTAAATCCATATCGCCATACAAGAATAGCTGTGATCAGCAAGACTCCCCCATATCCATATAAACCATACTCAACCTTGCTTATAAGAAAGTGAACTCCGGCAAATACGCCAAGAATTAAAAGTAGGAAAACGGTCTTTATAGCCTCATTCTCCTGTGTTGCAGAAGTTGGTTTAGAAAATGGCAATATAATTGTATATGTCCTGAACGACAGGACTGCCATTATAAATAACGTAAAGAGACCAATCATTAGATCCCAAAAGATATCACTTCCATATATAAGAATAAATAGAAAGCTATATGCCAAATAGATGGGAAGAACATACTTGGCCATGACTGCATGCCATGTACCTATAAAGATAGACTTTGCACTCCGTAATGGAGAGGCCCTGTATATCCATGATCCTTTATAGGAATTTGTATATCGCAGTGCCATCGCAATAGTTGGAATCATAAGCGCGCAAAAATAAATTGTATAATATCCACCGCTATTTTGAATACCTTTCCATCCATTTTCCCCAAATTGATTAATTAACGTAATAAACGGAAAAATAATAACCATTCCAATAGATGGATATACCTTCAGCTTAAACGCCTGTTCATTTTTCATGAGGTTCTTTGCGAAATGATAAAAGACTCGTTCTTCTTTATTTCGTAATAGGAACATTGAAAAATGACTGCGTTTCTTTTTCGATAAGGCCCCTGTATGATTAGTTAACTTTTGTAGATACTGTTCAAAGTTTTGAACATTCTTAATATAAATAATGACAGAAATAAGTGGTACAATCACTGCCAAGCTGATTAAGAGAATATATTGCCATGCAAAATTCCCATTAAGTATTACCTCAAATGGAGCGGCATACCAAATAGGCGCAAGAGCGTAGCTCCACCAAGTTGGTGCAAATTCAACTTGGCTATCAACAAGGTCGAATATTCTCACCATCATTTGATAGCCAATAATCATTAAAATAGACAAGGAAATTTGTACATAACTGATAAAATCTTTTAATTTCTCGCCATCAAAATACTTTAAAATAACCAAGTAGATTAAAGCAGTAAGCAAGACTATCCATATATCAATCAATATAATGACCAGCAAAAATAAAAGACTAAAGCCAATTCCTTGAGTAACAATAGCAGCAATCAACGCAGGCGCAATAAATATAATGGTTATTGTGCCAAGGTAAATAATAATATGTATCAGCTTTGCCACCGAGACCGTTCTCCCATCAACCGGTCTAGACAATAAAATAGACTGATCCCGTATATCAAGCATCACATGGGAAAAATCAGATATTAAAGATGTCATGATAAAGAACATAAAAACAGCAAACAATAGACTCATTTGGAAAAAATAATTTTCACCCATAATCATAAAAGGAATCAAGATTAGACCCATAAGCGCATAAACCCATAAGGATTTCAAAAACTGATTTGAATCCTTACCAGTATTTCCAGACTCATCATTCATCAAAGTGGGAACTCTTCTCGCGTCCATTGTAAGCTTAACCTGAAGAATTCTTCTCATAACCGGATAATCAATTCCCATCCACTGAAATAGCTTCTGTCCTCTATCCAACACACGCAAACTCATAAATTTTTTCATCTATTAATCCTCTTTGACGACAGATACAATATCTTCGGCAATTGAACGATGTTGGGTAAAACCGGTTAGCTGGTTAAATATTTCTTCAAGAGTTCCTTCCTTGCCAACATCCTGTAATTCTGCAAAGCTTCCATCTGCAACTATTCTGCCTTCATGCAGTAAAATAATTCGATTGCTAATTTTCTCGACAACATCCATGATATGTGAGGAATAAAAAATAGTTTTCCCCTCACTTGCCAGCAGACCCAGTAATTCTTTGATGATCATAACGCTATTTGCGTCGAGGCCGCTTAACGGTTCATCTAAAAATAAAATATCTGGATTATGAAGAAGGCTTGAAATTAACAGAACCTTTTGCTTCATCCCTTTTGAATAACTATTTATTCGTGAATCATACATTTCTTCAATGTTTAATAGCCTCATTAATTTAAAAGCCTTCTGGTCAGCCTGCTCATAAGACAAACCATATAGCTCGCCTATAAAAGTCAAATATTCTCGTGCAGTCAATACATCATATAAATCCGCCAATTCAGGCACATAGCCAATTCTATTTTTATAGGTGATCCTATCCTCAGAAAGCTCTTTATCAAAGATCTTCACTGAGCCTGTATAGTCTGTAAGGAGTCCGAGTAATATTTTAACCGTTGTTGTTTTTCCTGCCCCATTGGGACCTATATATCCGATAATTTGTCCCTTGTTTACATTAAGATTAATTCCTCGAAGAACTTCTTTCGACCCATAATGCATTTGAAGATTACTAATAGAAATCACCTGTTCAGCCATTTTCATTCTCCCCAAAGACCCATTTTGGTTTAGTATA
The DNA here is from genome assembly GCF_058267535.1 of Pradoshia sp. Z5_111. Taxonomy (NCBI): domain Bacteria; kingdom Bacillati; phylum Bacillota; class Bacilli; order Caryophanales; family Bacillaceae; genus Pradoshia; species Pradoshia sp. Z5_111. The sequence goes on along the minus strand of NZ_JBZCPQ010000005.1, from coordinate 118,785 downwards.
ACAAAACGGGTCTTTAATTTACATAATTTTCCGATTTATCCTTTTCAGGTATTACTTCTGGAATGCTTCATGATGCACCTAAATGCCTGTAAAGTTAACCTAAATCGATAATGATTCAAAAGCTTGAATAAGATCATCAATCAAATCATCTGCATGCTCAATCCCAACAGAATAGCGCAGCAAACAATTACAGACCCCATTTTGTGTCCGCACTTCCTCAGGGATATCCGCATGTGTTTGTGTAGCAGGGTATGTCATTAAGCTTTCTACTCCACCCAGACTTTCAGCAAAGGATATGATTTGAAGGCTTTTTAAAAATGGATTGACCCATTCCTCTGATTTTAGCCGGAACGATATCATCCCCCCTTTACCAGGATAAAGGACATCTGTCACTTCTTCTCTTTCTCTTAAAAATCTGCTGATTTTCTTAGCATTTTCCTCATGCTGCCTCATCCGTAGGCTCAATGTTTTCATTCCTCTCATCACAAGCCAGGAGTCAAATGGGGGCAGCACGGCTCCTGTGGCATTTTGATATTCCTCTAAAAGCGCACCAACCTCTGCACTCTTTGAGACAATTAAACCTGCCAACACATCATTATGTCCTGCTAAATATTTGGTGGCACTGTGGACAACAATATCTGCTCCCTGCTCAATCGGTCTTTGTAAAATGGGTGTATAAAACGTATTATCTACGATGAGCAGTAGATTGTTAGATTGGGTCAATTGAGCAATTTCTTTAATATCCATTTCCTGCATAAGCGGATTTGTCGGAGTCTCTATAAAGAAGGCCTTCGTATTTTCCGTAATGGATTCAGCAAAATCTTCATATGTTTGGCAATAGGTAAACTTGATGCCATATGTCTTCCATATTTGTTCAAATAACCGGTAGGTCCCTCCATAAAGATCAGCAGAGACGGCTATTTCATCGCCTGGAGAAAATAAGCATAGCAATGAGTGAATGGCAGCCATGCCTGAACTATAGGCAAATCCCTGTTCACCACCCTCTAGCTCGGCAATTGCTTCCTCTAATAATTTTCTGGTTGGGTTCCCTGTTCTTATGTAATCAAACCCTGTTGATTCCCCTATTCCGTTATGGCGATAGGCTGTGGAAAAATAAACTGGCGGATTAACAGTACCTGTTTGTGTTTCACTTCGATTGCCTATTTGAGCTAAGAGTGTTTCAATTTTAACTGTTGTCATATGTATGACTCCTCTCTCTTTATTAATCCCCAAAATACAGTTATTCTGATTTACCTTCGTCCGGCTCTTATACACCATCATATGTTGCGAATTTCCTCAATCTGCTCATTTTGCCAGTGAATGAAAAATAGGCTTATAAACGAAAAAAGTCTTCAAGAAGAAGACTTTTCATTAAAATGAGCTCCTTCTTATCGGCCAGGAATGATTCTTCCTGCAGGAATTAGCACCTTTCCATATTGGCGGTTGCTGAGATTTCACAGGGCCTGTCCCTCCATCTCTCTTGATAAGATTTTTCAGAATATTTATTTAACTATAAATTTACAGTCCCACTGCTAAAAAAGCAAGTTATTTCTGCCTTTATTGTCCAACTTTTTAACAAAGGTATATAATAAATCTATCCATAAAAAGGAGTGATTCGAAACCATGAAAGCCAATGGTCAGGAAATTTTCCAGTACATAAAAAACCTTGTATCCATTCCAAGTCCGAGCGGCTATACAACGGAAGTGATTGATCATGTAGCAAAGTTTTTACAATCTCAAGGAATACCTGCAGTAAAAACAAATAAAGGTGCCCTATTGGCAACAATCAAGGGGCAGGATGATACAAAGCACCGTTTTCTAACAGCCCATGTAGACACATTAGGTGCTATGGTGAAAGAAATCAAACCAAGCGGACGTTTAAAATTATCAATGATCGGCGGATTTCGCTGGAATTCTGTGGAGGGCGAATATTGTAAAATCCATACTTCTGAAGGGAAAACGTATACAGGGACAATACTATTAAACCAAACCTCAGTCCATGTTTATCAGAAAATGGGGGATATTAAACGCGAGGATGCAACGATTGAAGTTCGAATTGATGCTGTGACTAAAAGCAAGACGGATACAGAAGGTTTGGGTATTTCCGTAGGTGATTTTGTTTCCTTCGAGCCACGCGTTGAATTGACAGACAATGGATTTATTAAATCCCGTCATTTAGATGATAAAGCGAGTGTCGGCATTTTAATGTACATCATTAAACAGCTAAAAGAAGAAGGTATCACTCTTCCCTATACAACTCATTTCTTAATTTCAAATAACGAAGAAATTGGCTATGGCGGAAACTCCAATATTCCTGCTGAAACCGTTGAATACCTAGCTGTAGATATGGGAGCCATTGGGGATGGACAATCTACGGATGAATACAGTGTTTCCATTTGTGCGAAAGATTCAAGCGGCCCCTATCATTATGGCCTTCGTCAGCATTTAGTCGCGTTAGCAAAGCAGCACAAGATTGATTACCGTGTAGATATATATCCTTTCTACGGTTCTGATGCTTCTGCTGCCATCCGTGCCGGTTATGATATCAAACACGGATTAATTGGACCTGGCATTGATGCTTCACATGCTTTTGAAAGAACCCATATCAGTTCTATTGAACATACTGCTCATTTAATCTGGAATTACTTACAATCAGAATTAGCCTAATTTCATACTTAATGTTAACCCATCACTATTTAACGTGATGGGTTTTTATTACAATAACCGTTTTATTTTTCCATAAGCAGCCTTGGCCTCAGCATATCCTTGATTGTATAGCTTTTTCAGCTTTTTAGGGTTACGCTCAACACGGCTGACATCTGATTTCACTAATGGACGAATAATAACGACAAGTCCCTTTTCCTCCTGTTCCTCCAAATAGCGGATCGTATCATTGTAAACGATATGCCGTTTGCGAAGGGCCTTTAGCAGCCCTTGATAGTTCTTATATTTTCTTTTTCCAAGCCAATCAAACGACGACGCTTTCATATAGCCTTTGTTCCCGGTGAGCACAACGATATTTTTTGTATTCCCATCTGCTTGGGATTTTTGAATCGGTATTGGATCGGCAACTCCACCATCAAGCAACATCCTGCCATCATAAGAGATTTCCGGAGCAAAAAAAGGAATCGAACTGGAAGCGCGCAAAATCGTTATAATATCTTTTGTAAGGTGCTCTTTTCTGTAGTATACTGGTTCGCCTGTGACACAATCGGTAACACCGACGACAAACTGTTCCTTTGCTTCACAAAAAGCCTTCATATCAAATGGAACCAGCTCATTTGGAAGTTTATCGAAAATAAAGTCCATTCCAAATAATTCACGTTTTTTCAGAAAACGTTTATAGGATAGGTATTCCGGATGTGAGACATAATCAATATTCGCCATATAATTACGGTCTATTTGCCGTGAAATATAAGAAGAGCCATTACATGCACCGGCTGAAACACCAATTGTATATGGCACATATATATCCTGTTCCATCAAATACCGCAGAACTCCAGCTGTATATAATCCTCTCATTCCGCCGCCCTCTAGAACAAGACCTGTATTCTGCATAATAAGTAAACTCCTTTCACAGAGAATCCTTATTATTTTGCCTTCACCTATATAAATCAATTACACGTTTCAAAACTATTTCAGGGAATTTTTTACTATTCTATTGACAGTTTTAGTGTATTAACTGTATAGTACACATATCAGGTGTATGAACCACATAGTACACACACTAATAATTGGTTAAAAGCCATAGGAGATGAATTCATGAACATCATCTTTAATAACCGGGATCCTGTATATTTACAAGTTGTCCGTTACTTCAAAGAACAAATAGCTACCGGTCGGCTTGCAAGCGGAGATGAGATTCCTTCTCGACGTGAGCTTGCCAATCTTCTAAAAATAAACCCCAATACTGCTCAAAAAGCGTATAAGGAAATGGAGGAACAGGGATTGATTCACACAGAAAGGAATTTCCCAAGCCGGGTCACAACTGACAAGGTCATATTGTCAAGCGTTCGTCAGGAACTCATTGTTGAAGCCGTTGACACCTTTGTTCAGGCAATTAAACCGATTCAATTACCGGTAGATGAATTGTTGAGTATTGTCAAAGAAAAATATAATGCGGAACAAGAGTAAGGAGGGGATCTCATGTTAGAAGTAAAAAATGTAACGAAAAAATTTGGAAGAAAAAAAGTATTGGATGAAGTATCATTTACAGCCAACAAAGGGGAAATCACGTGTTTAATCGGTATAAACGGTGTTGGTAAAACAACGATTATGAAATCCATTATGGGCCTTACCCCTATTAATGGTGGAGAAATTCTTATAAACGGAGCTAATAGAACGAAGGATACGTATGAGAAAATCACATTTATTCCAGATACGTTCACGATGCTTTCGAACTTCACCATTATGGAGGCAATGGATTTTATGAATGATTTTTATGAAAGCTGGAACCAGGATCGTGCCGATGAATTATTGAGCTTTTTTAAATTGGATGAAAACGTAAGGATTTCAACATTATCTAAAGGAAATACCGCAAAAGTGAATTTGCTATTAGGATTGGCCCTGGAAGTTGATTATGTTCTTATGGATGAACCATTCTCCGGTATCGATATTTTCAGCCGTGAACAAATAGCAGATGTTTTTACAAGCCACCTGATTGAAGATCGCGGCGTTATCATCACAACCCATGAAATCAACGATATTGAACACCTCATTGATAAAGTTGTTTTGTTAAATGACGGAGTTGTTTATAAAGAATTTAATGCAGAAGAGGTTCGGACTAACGAAGGTAAGTCTGTCGTAGATGTAATGAGAGAGGTGTATAGAGGATGAATCGCTTTTTTAAGCTTGTGAATATGGAGTTAAATCGATTTACAAAAATTTCATTTGGATTGATCATTGCTGTTTTTATAATACAGGTTGCCGGGTTAATCATTGAAGCTAACATCTACATGAGTGATGCTAATAAATCATTAACGAATGGTGTCCCTATAGAAGTCTTTATTGAAGAATTTGGTTATTACGGAATGGACAATTATGTGAATTCTATTTGGTTTAATGGTCCGATTGCCTTATGTGCAGGTGCCATCTTCTTATATATCTTTCTAATTTGGTACCGTGACTGGTCCGGTAAAGGTCCTTTTATCTATCGTTTATTAATGATTCCTACATCACGAATGAATATTTATTTTTCAAAATTAACGGCTCTAATGCTACTTGTACTCTCTCTAGTATCTACCCAGTTGATCCTCCTTCTAATTGAATCAAAAATTTTGAAATGGTTTATATCAGCGGATTATTTAAATGAGGTATCTATCGGTAGCTTAATCAAGGGATCATCATTTATTACGATTATTCTTCCCTCTACCTTCACAGAATTCGTTTTATATTATGGTGCAGGATTTATTGCTTTGTGCATCCTGTTCACGGTTATATTGCTTGAGCGCAGTTTCAAATGGAAAGGGATTATTCTTGGCATTCTGTATTGTGTAGCTGTTGTAGCTGTATTAGTAGCACCTATTATTTTAATTGAATTATTAGGATTAGGTAATTACGTTTATACATCTGAGCTAATCATCATTGAAAGCGTTACAGCCAGTATTTTAGGTATTATTTCCATTTTACTCAGCCGCTATTTATTAAATAAGAAAATAACTGTGTAAGGAGAGGAAAAAATATGAAAAAATATCAAAATTCTATTCTGATCCTGCTTGTTACCCTACTATCCATTTCAGTATTTTATATAAATCAGGCCTTTTCTTCCTCCACCCTCCCTGATTTTTACGTCAAACAAATAAATGGAGATACTAAAATCTTAGACACATTAGCATTGGAAGCAGATTATCAAGTAGGTGGATTCACAGAAACGTTTAATGTAACGAAAGAGGGATCCACTTATCGATCTGAATTACCTTTTTTTGAGCAGGTGGACTACGGGGAAAAATATTTAGAAACAGCGGAATTGAAAGATTTAGCAGATCAGTATCCTTCCTTTATGAGAGGAAAAATTTATAGTACCCAGTTGTATAATGATACGACTAAAGTAATTTTTGTCAACTCCAATTTTGACTATTCATCTAGACGAGGAATGCATAATTTTAGTTTAAAAATTGATCAACTTGATAAGAAAACAGAGGAAACGAAATCATTTGAAGTCGATTTGCCAAATCAAGGGGATATCTCGTATATCGAAATCCTTGATACTCAAATTTTTATGAATGAATTACGCGTAATGATGCGCCAAAGTTTAAACGAGAGCGAGAAAGAAACACTTCATGAATATACAATTGACCTTAAAAAGGAGAAAATAGTTGACGATAATTCCATTTTGATAACTGAACAACCAACGGAGCAGCAAAGTATTTATATAACCAGTTTAACAGATACTAACCCGACGCAAGCTCGTACTCATTTTACATTTCAGATAGATAAGACTATCCATACAGATGAAAGCAGCCAAACAGTTAGCCGTGACTTATATGTATACAACTATAAAACAAGTAAATTAGATAAGTTGATCCTTCCGAGTGATTTAACGAAACAACTATTACAAGAAGATGATTTTAGTTTTAATATAGCTTATGATCAAACTTCATTATATGCTTCAGCTATTAAAGATGAGAACGGAAAGAAAATAGTTGCTATGGTTAAATATGATTTTGAGAAACAAAAAATCACAAGGGACCATAAAATCCAAGTTAACTCAGAGATGATTGATCACAATATAAATGTATATCACAACAAAATGATTCTCACTTATAGAGGGGAAAAATACAAACCTTATATAAGCATCTTTGATTTCGATGAGGGAAAATCCATATTCGAGGGAACGATTGAGACAAAAAGCAACAATCAAAAGATAGCCTATGAGGATCTCTATTTATACCAGGTCACTGGTCTATAATGTAAACAAAGTCTAAAATTCTTTTGTTTTGTCCACTTCAAAAAGGGAATACAATAACCAAAAGATGATTTGGAGGAATTTCCCATGTACTATGTTTATTTTGAAACGGAGCCAAGGCTTTTGCATGAAGGAACGAAATACAACGTGGAGGTTCCTACCCGAGAGTTACAGGATCAAATAGCCAGTGACCTTGAAAAATATGGAGAGGTATTCAATGTACAAAAATTAGATGCCCCTGTGGATCAATTCCCTGTGCTGACAAAAGAAACCTATAAACGAAATATTTAAAAACGGAAAGGTGAATGGCTAGTGAGCCATTCACCTTTCTTCACACCATTTGGAGATGCAATTTTATCAATCTGTTTTACGTGCGTATTTAAATGGGAGAATGACATATTCACATGTACCGACTATATCATCTTCATTTATGTAGCCCAATCCATTACGGCTATCCCGGCTGTTTAACCGATTGTCTCCCATCACAAAATAATAATTTTTAGGAACCTTTACTGGATCAAAGTCACCTGTTTTATTCATTTTCAGTAAATCAACTTCTCCCTGTTCATCAGGCAGATAGGGTTCATCTTTTTGCTTGCCGTTGATATAAAGTGAATCATTCTTATATTCAACCTTTTCGCCAGGCAACCCTATAATCCGCTTTACATAGTATTTATCATTTTCTTCATCTCGAATGACCACTATATCCTGATGATCAACTGAACCGCTATACGTCGCTAACTTATTGACCAAGACTTTTTCATTATTATAAAGTGTTGGTTCCATTGAGGCTCCTTCTACAATAAAAAAGGAGATGATGAATGTTTTCACAAGGTAAGCTAAGACGATTGCAAATGCGATAGAGATAATCCAACTTCCTACTTCAGTTTTAAATAACTTCCTCAACCGCAGTCTCCTTCTTTCAAGCATGATTCCTCTATTGTCTCTACATTTAATTCTTATATTTTATACCCATATAATATGCTAAGATACCTACAAACGATATTACATTTTCATTACGATTAATTTACGTCTACTAAGGGAATACAATAACATCCATTCTTTTCTTTCACGTGAGGAGTGAAACTCCAGTATGTTGCACTTATCAAAAAATCATGATCCAAATAAAAATGAAATTCTTTTGTCTAAATGGCTCCCTTCAAACCAAACTGCAGCAAGTCTGGCAAAAGAGACGTTTACATTACTTAATGAAAAATTAAATAAGTTTTCCCCTCTTTCCATGCCTAATCGGAAGCCACTAAGGGATTTAAAATATGCTTTTCCCCGTCTTTTATTGACAACAAGCAGACAGCCTGAGATAAAAAATCCAGCTGGCTGCACGATCTTGAACGGTCATCCTTATCCAGAATGGAAAAAGAAATTGGATGAAGAGTATCAGCATTTGAATCAAAAGATCCAGGAACAGATTAATGTAACCGACTATGGTGCTGTTGGTGATGGGATAACAGATAATACAAAAGCGTTTGAGGCTGCTCTTGGTAAAGGAAAGCGAATGGTTTATATTCCAGAAGGTGTTTTTATTGTTAAGGGAATAAAGCTTCCCTCCTACACATGTCTTATAGGAGAAGGAAAAGATAAAACGATTCTTAAATTAGCCAATGAATCACCAAAAAAAGCCATTCTTATTACAAACTCCAGTCCAATTCGTGGTAATCATCATATCCTCGTACAGGGGATGACACTTGACTGGAATGTAGAAAGACTTCCGCAAAGTGAGCGAACCAGTTCTGGTAATAACCGCTCCAGCTGTTTAACATATGCACATGTCTCCTATGGATGGGTGAAGGATGTTGCAGCCCGAAATGCAGGATTGCACTGTTTTGATGTTTCGGCTGCCTACTATACCTATTTGGGCGATGGCACACGTTCGAGATGGCCGAGCCAATATATATGGTTAGATCATCTTTCTGGCTATGGATTTGGAGATGATGGAATAACAACACATCATAGCAGCCATATTCTGATTACAAACAGCCATATGTGTGATCCAAGCGGAAGAGCTCATATGAAGGGATTCTCTAATTCAAATGGGTTTGAGCTGGATGATGGCTCTGACGATGTTTGGCTGATTAATAATTCTTCAACCAGATGCTTTGGAGGAGTTGAAATCAAGGCACATCATACATCATCAGCTGCTTCCAATGTCCATATAATCGGACATATATCAATCCATGATAATCGCTCCTATAACTTTAGACATATTGGCCACCATCTCGAATCAGAACCACAGTCTAAATCTGCCTTTAATATAACGGCGACAAATATCGTGGCAATTGCACCGATATTCACTGATCTATATGAAGGCTCAGCTCCAAGATGTCTAGTCGTATCAGCCTATCAAAATGTGGTTATTAACCATTTCACTCTGCTCGGAGATTCGAATTATGATTATCAAAGGAATCCAATGGTTTCCATTCAATATAAATCTCGTCATATCACACTGACAAATATAACAATAGAAAATTTCCAAACTGCGGGTACGGATATAAAAATAGTTGGCGGCAGGCAGCATACCGATGACATTCGTTTAAGTACTATTTCCATAAAAAACTCAGCTCCAACTGCCATCGATATTGGTAAAGGCGTAGCAAAAGCAACTATATCAAATGTACAGGCTGAATCAAAGATTGGAGATATCGCAATTAAAAATGCCAACCATAATGCCGAGCTGAATGGTATTCATACGGTTGGATATAAGACACCCATTTTGGTTAAGTCTAAAAATTTAATTAAAACTTAAACTTCTAATTCTAATCCTCCACCTCTTCGCATATACATTTACGATCTTTCCTGTAAAATGTGTGAAGAGGTGACTATTTCGTGAATCGGATTGCAGAAGTCCTCAATCAACTCCTTTCATCAATTAAAGACCTAATAAACGATATATTGACTTTTATTTATTATAGCGGGCTGCTCTTCATCATTGGCTGGACACTTTATCAATTGTTATGGGGTGATGTGAAACCGCTTCCCATTTCAACTGCCGTTCCTCCTACATGGTGGACGGAATATGTGATTAAACCACTGATCTCCTCCACCTTTCTGCTAACCATATTGAAGGGAATCTTCTTATTATCAGTCTGGATTATACTATTTTTAATTATTCCAAGTACAACGAGGCAACTCAAACGTTTCAAGCTATTCCAAATGGAGTTTGAAGTGGAGGATAAAGAAACTGCAGCGGTTGCCTTTATAGAATTGCAAAGCTCAAAAGCAACCCTTCTATCAGCAATGTATTCAGATGCAAGCATAGGAAAATTATTCACATTCCTTGATGAAGAAACGATGGAGGTGAATTATTTTTCCGCACTTGATTACTTTTTGGAGGACTTCAAAATCAGTTATAAACAAAGATATAATATTGCCTTTGAATGCGAAACCAAGGATTTACATCAGCTTATCGGAGTCGAACGGGAATATGCCATACTTTCAAAAGAAACCGGCGATCCCGAGGTGTTAAACTGGGAAGCTCCCCTTGTAAAAATAAAGAAAAACAGACTTGTTTTCCTTTTCAACTATCGTGGAACTGATAAGGTGACCATATTGTCCAGCTATTCTTCTCAATTTGATGTCATTGATAAACAAAACATTTTATTTTTGCATTATGCCCTGATGTATCAAGCTGAAAATATTGAATATGCCCTTATGGTTGAAAAAGAAGAATGGCCCTTTGCCAAAACCCCTACTTAAAGGGGTTTTGTTTGTTTACAAAAAAATGCCCTTATTCACATGGTAATAAGGTCATAGTTTAATATAGATGCTCATATAAGATGTCTGTTATTTTGGAACTGTTGCGAATACTTCTTTAGCATATCCTGAACCACTTTGTTATTGGATGCCAGTTCTGTTGGATCTTTTGCGCTTAACTTCCCCACTTGCTTTTGGCTAAAGGGCTTAGCAAACTTCTCTCCTTTTTTATAACGATCATATAAATTTTGGATATTGTCCATAATGGTTCCCCTCCCATCATAGTCCTCACTTATATATATTCAGTTCTTTGGAAAAAATCGCCATCTATTTGTCTAGCTAACTAGTATTTTTTTTGTGCGTTGATTTTCTGTCATAAAAGGTAATCCTATATAAAGTTTATTTTACTGTTTTAAATTCGTATAAATTGTGATAGGATAAAAAACTGTTTAGTGAACACGAAAAAATGTTATTTGGTGTTTTATTATGAGATATAGTACGATGATATTGGCATTTACAGCAAACAGGTTATATTATGAATCAATACACTAACTTTACAAAGAAGAAATGGAGATTAAATAAATATGCAGCAGAGCAAATCTTCAATCCACTCATTCCGGCAAATATTCTTCCTATACATAGGTTTTATCATTTTATTTGCCTTTTTGTTATGGATACCCCAGTCCAATTCCACCGGGTTTTCTATAATGGATTCTCTATTTCTGTCCACAAGTGCCTTAAGCGTTACAGGACTTACTACAATAGATGTAGGAACAGAATTAACCAGGGTGGGGCAATCCATCTTAATGGTGGAAATGCAGCTTGGCGGAATCGGGATTGTTGTATTAATCAGTTACCTGTTTGTCGTGATGGACAAGAAGATTACGGTATCAAGTATGCTACTTTTATCCAAGGACCAAAACCAGTCAAAACTAAGTTCCATTACATCTCTTGGAATTTCGGTTTTAGTCATTGCGTTATTAGTAGAAACGATTTGTTTCTTTATATTATTAGGGGAGGTACGACCCCGATATGATGATTTTTGGGATGCGGCATTCGTTTCAGCCTTTCATGCAGTAGCAAGCTTCACAAATTCCGGATTTGATTTATTCGGTGATAGCCTGATTTCATTTAAACATAATCATCTTTTCCTAATAACAACGGCTATAACAATCTTCTTAGGAAGTCTGGGCTATCCAACATTGGTAGAGTACTTCTTATCTTTTAGAAGGAAGAAAAGTTTGTTTACAAAGATTAATATAAGACTTCATTTTCTCCTACTATTTATCGGTATGGCTATATTTTTCTTATTGGAAACAAATAATTCGTTTAGCGGACTTTCCATTTGGGAAAAACTATCGAATTCATTGTTTTTTTCAGCGACAGCAAGAAATGGCGGGCTGACAACCATAGATGTCTCCCAAGTAACCATTACAACGTTTATGTTTCTAACCTTATTTATGTTTATAGGAGGAGCCTCTTCAAGTACAGGTGGCGGTATAAGGCTGACAACCTTTGCTGTATTACTTTCAAAGGTATTGTCAGTGGCAAAGTCACAAAAAGAGGTTGTCATTTATAAAAAAACCATTGCTCAGGAAGCAGTCGATAAATCCTTTATGGTTTTCTTTACTTTTATGGCATTGTTTTTTGGTTCTACGATTTTATTGACCATGCTACAAACGCATCCTTTAGAACCATTGATGTTTGAAGTGCTATCTGCCCTGACAAATACAGGCTTATCATTTGGGATTACATCTGAATTAACACCTGTTTCAAAATCGATTTTAATCATGTTGATGATTATCGGCCGCATAGGAGTTTTTAGTTTTATATATACCATCTTTAAAGTAGAAAAAGTTAAAACAAGATATTTAAAAGAAGACTTAGCAGTAGGCTAAAAAGGAGATACTTTTCATGAAATCATACTTAGTCATTGGAGCAGGAAGATTTGGTACTGGCATCGTAAAAGAATTATACAAACAACATTGTGAAGTAATTGTTACGGATCGCAGTGAAAAAAATCTTGAGAGTCTAGATGAATATTCGACTCATGCGATTGTCGGTGATTTCCGTGATCCGCTTGTGCTCGATGAACTGAAGATTGACCAATTCAATGCGGTCTTTGTTGCAATCGGCTCTGATGCCTTTTCAGCTATATTAATTACAAAAAAACTAAAAGAACGAAAAGCAAAAAAAATTATTGCCAAGGCTAACAATCGAGAGATCGGTGAAATTTTAAAAAGCCTTGGTGCTGATCGCATCATCCTTCCTGAGGAAGAAGCTGGACGGAAAGTGGCACGTCAGGAATTATTAACAGGAGTCATTGAATATATTGAAATCACGAAGGATATTTCTGCAATTGAAATGCAAGTACCTGAAACAATGCATGGAAAGTCGTTGAACGAATTGAATTTTTCAAGAAAATTCGATATTACGGTGTCCTTAGTCCTTCGTAACGGACAGCCAATATTATCGCATTTTGCAGATCTCAAATTACAAGAAGGCGACGACTTTTTACTGATTGGCTCAAATACCAGTATTGAAAAGTTCAAAAAGAAATATAAATAAAGGTGGGGTGCTATGTTAATCGGGCATGTGAAGGCAATTATGCGCCATCCTGTTAAATCCTTTACAGGTGAACACGTTCAGGAAGCTAATTTAATGCCCTATGGTCTTTATGGGGATCGCAGTCATGCTTATATAGACAATAGCCGTACAAATAAGTTTCTGACAATCACTCAGGCTCCGATCATGGCAAGTTACCAGGCATCCTTTATGGGTCCTGACAGCTTAGATGCCTATCCACCAATCGAAGTGATTATGCCTTCAGGACAAAGAGTAACGTGGAATCACCCTGAATTGATTAAGGAGCTCGAAGCGGCAGCAAACAGGAGTATTACTCCTGTACAATTCACCCCGAATGATGTGCCACTTGGGGCAATAGAGGAAGAACATTTATTGCTCGTAACAGATGCCTCTCTAAAGGAATTAGAAAGGCAAAAAGGAAGTCTGATAGACTATAAACGGTTTCGCCCTAACTTGGTCCTCGATTTAACTGAAAAGCAACCATATATAGAAGATACCTGGTTTGGAAGACGTCTTTTGATTGGTGAATCGGTTGAAATACAAGTTAACCGACATTGTGAAAGATGCATGATTATTACCATTAACCCTGAAAACAGTGAGAAGGATCCTTCTCTATTAAAAATCATTAATAAAACTCGTCAGAATTGTTTCGGTGTATATGCCTCCGTCCTTAAAACCGGAAAAATTCGTAATGGTGATAAGGTACAATTAGTTTAAGATTCTATTATTCTATACTAGTTGTTAGCTCAAGAATCATAGTAATAAGCATAAACAAGGGAACCCTTTTGGTTCCCTATTTTACTAATTTTAATGATTTCTTATTGGTAGATTCGTGTTTAGACTATCCGCAATTAATCACCAGTATCAGGAATAAAAATTCCTTAACTTTCAGGACAATTGCACTGTTTTGTCTTTGCCATAAACTACTTATTAAATACACTTTTCTCCCTGTATCCCTTTCTCCCCCACTATGATCCATGTTGAATTTTAATAGAAAACCCATATAGAAATACTAGATAGTAATAAAAAAAGAATCCAAATGGATTCCTTTTTTTCAAACCTATTCATTTTTTAATCTGATTAGTAAGCAGACCATCCTGCATCCGCTGCCAATACTACACCATTAATATAGGAAGATTCATTGCTTGCCAAGAAAAGGGCAATGTCTGCAATTTCTTGTGGCTTAGCAGCACGAGGCATTAAACTAACACCACGCGTTGCATATTGTAATCCTTCCATATCCATACCATCCACTGAACTGGTTAACCCAGTCTCAACTTGGGCCGGTGCGATTCCATTGCAACGAATACCTTGCGGGCCATAATGAGATGCAATATTTTTAGTCATGCCTGTAACTGCATGTTTAGCCGCAGTATACGTAAATCCGCCACGTCCACCAGTTAAACCGGTAATGGAGGAAAGGTTCACGATTACGCCGCTGCCCTGAGCCTGGAAGTATGGCAATACTTTACGTGTACCGCGCATTACACCGCCAACATTAATATCCATTACGCGGCTCCAAACTGCATCTTCTACATTATGAGCAGCCTGCATTTTGTCTAATACACCTGCACAGTTAACTAAAATATCTACGCGACCAAATGTGGCCACAGTTTCTTCCACCATTTTTTGAACATCTTCTTCAACTGCCACATTGACTTTTACACCCATTATCTCAACATCTTGCGCTTTAAATTCATTGACAGTAGCTTGCAATGCTTCTTCATTGAAATCGGCGATTACCAGCTTTGCCCCTTCTTCCGCATAGCGTGTCGCAATTGATTTACCAATACCATTCGCTCCACCTGTAATAATGGCTACTTGGTCTTGCAATCTTCCCATTGTTCATCCTCCTAATCACCGTTAAATTAATTGGCAGATTCATGTATGGATCATAAATCAGGGCGATGAATTCTATAACTTACTGTTATGATAGATTAAAGTTCCAGTTTTATTTATAGAAACACAGCATTTGATATTCCAATATATCAAATCCAGGAAGTAACTTTTAAGAGATTCATCGTTCAGATACCAATCTTGACTTGTTAAAAGCTCCAACATTTCCTCTGCCTTATCAACTTTTGTTTAGCATTATGTATCTTTCTATTACAATTAAACTATACATGATATTTTTTTTAATTTCAAAAGATTCTTGATATATCATAATAATTTGCACTGAATAATAACCTTCGAGCCTCAAAATCAAAATATAGCCATATCTGCAAAGGGAAGTGGCTTTGTTTTATTTTTTATTCTCTATTTTAGATGAAAATATCCAGCTAAAATTATCTAAAAAATAAACCTCTATTCATAGATAACTATTATTTTAATAAACTAAAATATTTTTCTAGAATAATGAAAACGGATTATTTTACGTGTTAATAGGGTATTAGATAGTTGTAGCATTTATGTAGTATAAACATAGGAAAGATGAGGTGTCAGGTGTCATGTATAAAGAGTTAGCGGATATTTTTTCTCTCATTGAGGACGATATGCTATTAACGCGATGAGTACAGAAATCTCACCGGACAAACTGGCGGACTGTTTACTTACGATCTCAGAGTATGAAGGATATACATTCCATTAGAAAAAACCTTGAGATGACACTGCATATTTTCTCTTGGGATGAATATAATTTTGAACTAAGTCATCCGGTTTATGTAGCATTCATAGGTGTACATATGTTGTTATAGAGTTTCAGAATATAAGTCTGTGGAAAATTAATTTTATCATGTAAAGGAGACTGCCTTATGGGTTTCTGGTCAACTGTTTTCGCAATCATAGTCGCATTGGTTCTTTTCTCAATATGCGGTTAAATAAGAGACAAAAGAAGGATTTGTTATTTTTCATTGTGCCGCTGATCCTTTTTCAAATGAATGAATTAATTAAAGCGGATGTACAAATTCCTGTCCTCGGATATCTGCTGCGATGTCATTTCAATGACTACCTAGGAGGCATCTCCTTTGCAGCATACCTGAACTTTGTTCTGTCTCTAAGTAACTGGACTTCGTTTCAGCTAACCAAGATCCATCACTTCCTCGTTGCCGGTTTATTTTGTGGAATCTGTTGGGAGGTCATAACTCCTCTATTTATAAAAACGAGTACCGGTGATGCTTGGGATATTATTGCGTATATCTTGGGGATGCTGACATACTGGTATTATGGTAGAAAATTGGCATCTAAAAACAAATAAATAAGTACGATGATAAATGTAAAAGAGACGACCAAATGGTAATGACTCCTAAAATTTAGAGTGAAAAACTAAATTTTGGGTCGATACAAAGGATCGTCTCTTTGTAGTTTCTTTTATTTTTTACTAATATCAAATTATAGCTTCATGAGTAGGAACGTCTCGCAAATGATACTATAAAAAAATGATGGCCCACAGAAAATGATGGCGGGTTCTTCTTACTTATCCGGCGTGAAATTCACCAATAGTGAACACCATAATAATTTCAATCATATCTGCAGAGCACTTCTTTAAGATAAATGGCTAATTTCCTGTTCTATTCAGGATAGCCTTCTGTTCAATTAATTGTTTAAACTCTTTATCCAATGCACTGTACTTAGAATCGCTGGATGTTAATAAACTCAATTGACTTAAAACCGCAGCTAATTTTGTCTCTACGACCATAAGTTCTTCTTCGATATTCCTATTCATTGCAGGTATTTGTCCGGCCGGATTTCGATTGTTTCTTTCAACGCGGTTAATGATTTTTTCATCAATAACCAACAGCTTGTTACATAGACGTTCAATTAAATATTGATCATGTGACACAATTACCAAGGTCCCGGCAAAGGTTGAAAGAGTCTCCTCCAATTGTTCTCTGCTCGGTAAATCGAGATGATTAGTCGGTTCATCCAGTATCAACAAGTCATAACCTTCCATCAGCATTTGAACTAGCTTGATTTTCGTACGCTGCCCCATCGATAGGGAGGAAATCGGTTCGTCTATTTGTCTTGCTGTAATCCCGAGATTCGCCAAGTACGTTTTTGCCTTAAATATCGAATCCCTTTCATAAAGTCCAAGTGCTTCTATTGGTTTCTTATGAACCGGGAGATCACCAACATCCTGACTTAAGTAGCCGATTTTCAGAGTAGGACTTTTCCATAACTCTCCGCCGCTGATGGGCTCTTGATCTAGAATCAGCCGAATTAGCGTTGTTTTCCCCGCGCCATTAGGACCAACGACGCCAATTGACTCCCCGTGTTTTATATAAAAATAACTGCTTTGGAAAACTGTATGATCTCTATATTGCTTTTTTAAATCCTTTGCCTCCACTATCCGTTTACCGCGCTTGTCCGCCGCCTGAAAATCAAATTCAATCTTTACTTCATCAGCAGGCTTTTCTATTCTTTTTTTTGTAAGTTCCGCTTCCAGCCTTTTTCGCTTGGATTTAACCTGTATATCCTTCTTCTTGGCCTTAACTCGGTAATATTCTTTTTTGCCCATTAATTTTCTTTCAGAGGCAGTGCCATGCTTCGTTGAATCACGGTGTGCCTTTTCTGACCAATTCTTCAATTGATTCATTTGCGCTTCTACCCGTTTGATTTCTTTCTGTTGTTGATCATATTGATGCTGCTGAATTCTTCTGTTTTCTTCTTTTTGTTTCTTATAAGCACTGTAATTGCCAGTGTACTCATGCGCAATACCATCCTCAATTTCATATATACGTTTAACAGCCAGGTCCAGGAAGTATCGATCATGTGAGATGATAATGGCCGCACCTTGATAGGATGCAAGCTCCTCTACCAGCCAAAGAATCCCATCAAAGTCTAAATGATTGGTTGGTTCATCCAGAATTAATAAATCAGGTTTGGTTGACCAAATATGTGCGAGTGCAAGCTTTAAACGTTCTCCCCCGCTTAAATGGTCCAATCGTTCTTGATTCCACAACTGTGACCCTTCTAATCCAAGCTGACTCGTCAGCTCAAACATTCCAGCCTCAGCCCCGGTCTCCAACATGGATTGAAAGATACTGGCTGTATAGTCAATTGACTGCCGCAGATATCCTATACTGACATGATCTTTCCCAAAACTAATATTCCCTTTATCCGCTTGAATTGCTCCTGTCATAATATTGGCTAACGTTGTTTTACCTGCCCCGTTATAGCCAATCAGCCCAATTCTATCCCCAGATTCTATAATCATATTTATATTCTTTAAAATCGTTCTTTCACCATAGCTTTTTTGTATTTCCTTCAGACTTAGCATATTCATTCTCACCTCTTAAAATTAACAACTAAAAACCCCAACAGAAGCCTATTGGGGTGTGAACATCGTTTATCAACAGAGGTATACAAATATGAATACAGCTATGGCAGCTGAATCCTTTATTTATACTCTATTCAATGAAAGAACGTGTTATGGGCACACTAATCCAATTTTCAGGCTTCTGTTTTTATAAAAAAACATCGCAGAAAACAAGATTAGATTCTCATCGTCCCAATATCAGTCCTTTACCATTTATTATTTACAGTATATGCCAGCTACTTGAACGATGTCAAATGTTCTAAAACTATTATGACTTTTCAGTCACTGAGGATTTGCTAAAATCTATTTCCTAGTATGGATTTCATTCCCATGATTATACATAAAAAAAGCAGCTTAAAGAACAAGGATCTTTAAGCTGCTTTATTGATATTATTTAGATTCCATCCACTCAGTATGGAAAATGCCTTCTTTATCTACACGCTCGTATGTGTGAGCTCCAAAGTAGTCACGTTGTGCCTGTAATAGATTTGCAGGCAATGTTTCTGCACGGTAGCTGTCATAGTAGGACAATGCTGCTGTAAAGCATGGTACCGGAATACCAGCCTGAACAGCTGCTACAATTACTTCACGCAACGCTTCCTGATAGCTTAATGCAATTTCTTTGAAATAATCGTCCAAAAGAAGATTCTTAAGGTTAGGATTGCGATCATAAGCATCTTTAATCTTTTGAAGGAATTGGGCACGAATGATACATCCGCCACGGAAGATCATCGCAATATCACCATACTGAAGATCCCAGTTGTATTCGTCAGATGCAGCTTTCATTTGTGCAAAGCCTTGAGCATATGAACAAATTTTGCTCAAATATAAAGCTTTTCGAATTGCTTCGATAAATGCTGCTTTATCTCCGGCAAATGGTTTAACTTCAGGACCTGATAATACTTTAGAAGCTTCCACACGTTCTTCTTTCAGCGCAGATAAGAAACGTGCAAACACAGATTCAGTAATGATTGGCAGTGGTACACCAAGATCCAATGCACTTTGACTTGTCCACTTTCCAGTTCCTTTTTGGCCCGCTTTATCAAGGATCACATCTACCATCGGCTTACCGGTTTCTTCATCTTTTTTCGTAAAGATGTCAGCTGTGATTTCGATTAGATAGCTATCAAGTTCACCTTTATTCCATTCGGAGAAAACTGCATGAAGTTCATCAGCATTAAGCCCTAGAATATGGCGTAATAAAGCATAGGATTCGGAAATCAATTGCATATCTCCGTATTCAATTCCATTGTGAACCATCTTCACATAATGGCCAGCCCCATCCGGCCCAATATATGTACAACAAGCATCATCGCCAACTTTAGCAGAAATTGCTTTTAGAATTGGAGCTACAAGCTCGTATGCTTCCTTTTGTCCTCCAGGCATAATAGAAGGACCTTTTAATGCTCCCTCTTCACCACCGGATACACCAGTCCCAATAAAATGGAAGCCTTGCTTGCTTAATTCTTCATTACGGCGCTGCGTATCTTTAAAGAACGTGTTACCGCCATCAATCAGGATATCCCCTTTATCAAGATAAGGAGTTAATTGGGCAATTGTTGCATCAGTTGCTGCTCCCGCTTTAACCATGATTAAGATTTTACGCGGCGTTTCCAATGAGTTTACAAATTCTTCGATTGAATAGGTAGGATGAACATTTCTGCCTTCCGCCTCTTTCATCATAGCATCTGTTTTTTCAGGTGAACGATTATATACTGAAACGGAATATCCACGGCTTTCAATATTAAATGCTAAATTCTTACCCATTACGGCAAGACCGATTACACCGATTTGTTGTTTTTCCATCTGTAAACATTCCTTTCATTGATTTATTCGCTATATTAAATCGTATTAACTTTAGCAATTTTACACTATTTTCGCAAGTGCTATGAATTAGTTTCCCTTGTCATTACTAGGTTTGGGACGTTTTAAGAAGTCCTTGCTAAAACTGGTATTAGCATCCACTTTATTGTTATCTATTTCTATCCCTTTTCGGATAATTTTATCCCCAAACTTTTTGGTTAGCTTTTCCACAGTCGTATCCAATTTCACTTCTTTTTCATCCTGATCAAAAGAAAAAATGTCCAATTGCTTAATTGCTTCCTGCTGTTCCACTACTTCATTTGCTGTTACCCCTAATAGCCTAACTGGATTTCCATTCCAATGCTTTGAAAAAAGATCTCGTGCATGGCTATATAGATCTTCAGCCTTATGAATAGGATTTTGAAGGGTTTTACCTCGAGTTACTGTTTTTCGATCCTTATAACGAATCATTATTTGAACTTTTATGGTCAGCAGTTCCTTCTTCTTTAACCGAGCAGAAACTTTTTCACTCAAACGATGCAGGACTTCAAATAATTCCTGCTGATTTGTTACATCTCTTGGTAATGTGGTTGAATTCCCAACACTTTTAAAATCATATATCGACTCAGGATCTACCACACGTCTGTCAATGCCATTAGCTCTTTCTCTTAATCGCACCCCATTAATTCCAAGCAGCTTTTTAAGCGAAACCTCATGTGCATTGGCCAAATCACCAATTGTTTCAATTTTTATTGATGATAGTTTTTCAGCTGTTTTCTGGCCCACTCCATGCATCTCTCCAACCGGTAGATGCCATAGTTTAGCCTGAACTTCACGCTTTCTAAGAATCGTAATTCCCATTGGTTTTTTCATATCTGAAGCTGTTTTCGCCAAAAACTTATTTGGAGCTATACCTATACTGCAAGGCAAATCCATCGTTTCCATAATCCTTTTTTGGATTGTCTGGGCTATTTCAACTGGTGATCTTTCCCCACAATAATCGGTAATATCCAAATACCCTTCATCAATCGAAACTGGTTCTACAAGCGGTGTATACATCCTCAACAAATCAAAAATACCTTGAGAGGCAGCTCGGTACCGGTCGAAATTAGGTTCCATCAGGATAAGGCCGGGACACAGCTTCTGCGCCTGCCAAATAGGCATAGTCGTTTTCACTCCATGTTTACGCGCTGCATAGCTGCATGTCACGATAATCCCTCTTCTTTCTTTTGCATTCCCGGCAATCGCCAACGGCTTGCCTTTCAATTCGGGATTATGTGCCATTTCAACTGAAGCGTAGAAGCTATTCATATCCACATGTAAAATGACTCTTCCGCCTTTTTTTACTTGACGTTGTTCCATCTCTTAAACCCTCTTATTCCCTTATATTCACTGTTTATCCGGCACTAAACAATATTATGTAAAATGGCCACCGGAATAATCCAGTGGCACCTTGAACGAACACTATTATTTAGATGGACTTGCTACTTCTTCAATAATCGCAAGTACCATTTCACCAAGTTTATTAAGCTCAGCAATTGGCATTTTTTCGCTTGTTGTATGGATATCCTCATACCCTACCGCAAGATTAACTGTAGGAATGCCGTGTCCAGCAATGACATTTGCATCACTGCCTCCACCGCTATGCTGAAGTTTTGGTTCACGACCGATTTTAACGGCTGCTTTTTTAGCAACTTCCACCACATGGTCACCATGGTCATATTTGAAACCAGGGTACATGACCGTTACTTCCACTTCAGCAGAACCGCCCATTTCTGCAGCTGTTGTTTCAAAGGCATCTTTCATTTTCGCAACCTGAGCTTCCATTTTCTCAGGGATTAGGGAGCGCGCCTCCGCTAGAATTTCTACGTGATCACAAACGATGTTTGTTTGAGTACCGCCCTCAAAGCGGCCAATATTAGCAGTAGTTTCTTCGTCAATTCGTCCAAGCGGCATTTTGGCAATGGCTTTAGCCGCAATTGTAATCGCAGAAACACCTTTTTCCGGTGCAACGCCTGCATGCGCTGTTTTACCTTTAATAACAGCCTGAACTTTAGCTTGTGTCGGTGCTGCAACAATAATGTTACCAACCGCTTCATCACTATCCAATGCAAAACCATATGTAGCTTTAATAAGAGAACGATCCAATACCTTTGCACCAACTAAGCCGGATTCTTCACCAACTGTAATGATGAATTGGATTGTGCCATGCTCAATATTGTTTTCTTTTAATACACGGATAACTTCCAGCATAACAGAAAGACCAGTTTTATCATCTGCCCCAAGAATAGTCGTGCCATCAGTTACTACATAACCATCTTTAATAGAAGGTTTTACACCGTTACCAGGAACAACCGTATCCATATGGGATGTAAAATAAATCGTATCAACGCCTTCTTTAGTGCCAGGCAGTGTACATATTAAGTTACCTGCTCCAAAGCCGGTAAGTTCCTTTGCATTGTCCTCGTAAACGTCTAGTCCAAGAAGACTGAATTTATCTTTTAAGATTTTTGCTATTTGTCCTTCATTTTTTGTTTCAGAATCAATTTGTACTAATTCTAAGAATTCTTGTAATAATCTCTCTTCATTAATCAATTGTCTTCCTCCTATCAGGAATAAGTTACTTTATAAGTATACCGATGTTTTTGTCATAAGAAAAGAGCAGGCGCTTGACATCTGTCAGACAGTTTTTCCCTTTGCAAATGATAATTTTGGGTAATTCTCTTTTTCAGGAATGAAGTGTACGCTTAGTATCATTTAGAATTCACAAGTCTTTTATTCAGCTTTCTAATAATCAGATAAAGTTGGTCTTTATTATAAAATATAGTCTAAAAGAAAAGAGCCCTTAATAGGACTCTTCAATTGATTAAAGCGGAATATTTCCATGTTTTTTTGGCGGTCTTGACTCTTTTTTTGTTCGAAGCATCTCTAAAGCCTGTGCCAATTTAATTCGGGTTTCTCTTGGATCAATAACATCGTCGACCATTCCTTGACTGGCCGCTACATAGGGATTGGCAAATTTTTCACGGTATTCTTCAATTTTTTGTTGGCGTACGGCTTCAGGATCAGGGCTATTATTAATTTCCTTAGCAAAAATGATATTGGCTGCACCCTGTGGCCCCATCACAGCGATTTCAGCATTCGGCCAAGCATATACAAGGTCGGCTCCAATCGATTTACTGTTTAAGGCTACATATGCTCCCCCATATGCTTTTCTTAAAATGACCGTTAATTTTGGCACAGTTGCTTCTGAATAAGCATACAAAATTTTTGCACCATGCCGAATAATTCCTCCATGCTCCTGTTTAATTCCCGGGAAAAATCCCGTTACATCCTCAAATGTAATAATTGGGATATTAAACGAATCACAGAAACGGATAAATCTTGCAGCTTTATCGGAAGAATTGATATCGAGTCCTCCCGCCATATATTTCGGCTGATTACATACCAAACCGACAGTTTCACCTTTAATTCTTGCTAATCCAATCACTAGGTTACGGGCAAAACTCTCTTGAATTTCAAAGAAGGAATCCTGATCGACTACTGCACTTACAACCTTCCTAACATCATAAGGACGGATACCGTCATAAGGTACCAATTCGGCAATATCAGGGCAATAATCATTTTGCTCAGTCCATTCACTTACCGGAGGTTTTTCTTCATTATTTAAAGGCAGATAAGAAAGCAATTTCCTTACCAAACGTAATGTTTCTTCCTCAGTTTTTCCTTCAAAATGTGCATTTCCACTAATAGAATTATGGACTTTCGCTCCGCCCAAATCCTCTGCACTAATTTTTTCCCCAGTCACGGTTTCTATCACTTTTGGACCGGTGATGAACATCTGGCTTGTTTGATCCACCATAAAAACGAAATCAGTAATTGCCGGAGAATATACGGCACCACCTGCACACGGGCCCATGACAACTGATATTTGCGGTACAACTCCCGAGTAGATAACATTGCGATAAAAAACCTGACCATATCCATCCAGCGAGGTGACGCCCTCCTGAATTCTCGCTCCACCGGAATCATTTAATCCTATTATTGGAGCTCCGTTTTTAGCAGCTAAATCCATAATGGATGATATTTTCTTAGCATGCATCTCACCTAGCGCTCCGCCAAATACAGTAAAATCCTGAGAAAAAATATAAACTGGCCTTCCATCAATTTTGCCATAGCCGGTTACAACCCCATCGCCAGGCCCTTTCATTTGATCCAAACCAAAGTCTCTGTTGCGATGTTCAACAAAAGCATTCAGTTCAACAAAGCTATTATCATCCATCAAAATATCGATTCTCTCTCTAGCTGTCAATTTTCCTTTTTCGTGTTGTTTTTCAATCTTATCCCATCCGCCACCAAGCTCGATATCATTTTTTCTATCATACAGTTCGGTTATTCTTTCATACATATCCACTATTTTATTCCTCCCGTTCCGGTTTCTCTAGAACCTCTACTAAAACTCCCTGTACCGACTTAGGATGTATAAAAGCTACTTGTGTATGATGTGCTCCGGGTCTGGGTTCTTCATCAATCAATTGAATGCCATTATCCTTTATTTCTTTAATTCTTTCTTTAATATCACTCACTTCAAGCGCAATATGGTGTATGCCTTCCCCTCTTTTTGCAATAAATTTTGCAACAGCACTTGATTCATTCAAGGGCTCCAATAACTCTATTCGTGTATTACCAGTGGATAAAAAAGCTACCTTAACTCCCTGGCTCTCGACTATTTCTTCCCCTTCATTTACCATACCAAAAATCCCCTCATATAAAGGAAGCGCTTTCGAAATGGAACGAACAGCAATACCGATATGATCAATTCCCTTTTGCATACAAATCCCCCTTTATTTGCCTATCTTAAATAATAGAACATTCTTATAATTCTATAAAGATATTTTGCTCAAATAGTGAATGAAATTTTTTTAGACTTGAGGAGTTTCGCTAAACATAGTAGTATCAAATAGAAGAATGTAAAAGGAGTGTAGCTCTATGTCTAAAAAGCGTACACAGAAGATAATCGTTTATATTATGATTTTTACGATGGTCGCGGTGACCTTATTATCCGGTTTGTCAGCTTTCCTATAAAAAATAAACCTCATCTTTTTTCTCTTCACGGAGAGTCAGATGAGGTTTTTTCGTTTATGGCATGAAATAGTCTCGCATAAAAAGAAGCAGGCTCTGAATTATCATAGATGTACACCTTTGTACCAAGCGGAACTAATTCAAACAATGCTTGGACTTCTTGATTTTTCATCCGGATACAGCCAGCAGACACCTTTTTCCCAATCGAATCCTCTTGGTTCGTACCATGAATTCCGTAATTTCTCCCATTCGTTTTACGAGCATCAAACCCCATCCATCTGGAGCCGAGTGGGTTTCTTGCATCATTACCAGGAATCGCCTTTTTGGAGTATTCAGGGTCCTCAAATTTTGTAATAATCGTAAATAGGCCCTCTGGTGTATCTTCATTATTCTTTCCAGTAGCAATCGAAAATTGATATTTTTCCTGATTATCAACATAAAACACCAGCTGATTGGTTTGTTTATTAATTACGATAAACGGATCCCCGGGAATTGGGTTGGGCCCTAAAGGCCATATTGGAGACATTACTTGCAGTAATAACCAGAGTGACATCCATTTCATAAAAAACACCCATCCTTTTATATTTTAGGATGGGCTCTGAACCTTGTTTTCATTCATTTCTTTTCTTTAGAATTTGGCAATGGTTTCACTGTACTTTTGATTATTAGGTAGTCTTTCAATTCTTTAATAAGTTGGAATAGTGCAGCCCGCTTCTCAAAGTCATCGAATGATGTTGGAATTTCTTTCTTTTTAACTTCCTTCACTAACTCCTCAAGCATTTCCATGTATTCATTAGCTGTGTTATGATGATGAACATTATCGCTTAAAAATCCAATGTATTCACCAAGTTCATGACTAACCTCGTCCCCAGACAAATCCATTTTAGCAGCTAAAGGCAGTATTCTCTTTAAAATACTTAATTGTTTTTCACGGAGTTTAAAATAGTGATAATACGAGGCATCATCGACTCTTTTATGATTTTCTTCCTCCAGAGCTGCATAGTAAACCGCTTTACGAATTAAATTTTCTGCATCGATAATCTCTTTACCGCTCCAGGCACTGTTCCCTGTCACCAAATAATTACTTAATTCCTTCAAAATAATACTATAGAGCTTTTCAATATCCATTCGGTATTTTTTTAGCTCCCGCTCCATGTTCGGCATATAAAAGTTAACCAGAAAAGCAACTGTAATCCCAATGACAACTAGTAAAAATTCATTAAGTAAACTTGACAATGTAATCGAATTAGAAGCGTATAAGTGCAAAATAATGACACTGCTTGTCACAATACCGCCTGAAATGTTTAATGCAACAGTTGTCGGGATAAAAAACAATAGCATTAATCCAATTACAGGGGGTGTATATCCGAGAAGTTCAAAAAATGCAAAGGAATAAACCATAGCCAATGAACAGGCAAAGAAACGCTCACCGGCAGCCCTGAACGATCGTTTTTTTGTTCTTTGAATACACAATATAGTAATGATTCCGGCAGAAGCAAAACTATGAAGACCAATAATTTGTGCTATGTATATAGCAATTGGAGTCCCTATAGCCGTTTTAACGGTGCGATACCCGATTTTAAACATAGTTTATGTAGTCCCTCTCATGCGATTTAATACAAAAAAGATGCTCTGAAATCAGACCATCTTTTTATTAATAGCATAAACTTTTTAGAGTACCTTTTGCAAGAAGTCTTTAGCACGTTCTGATTTAGGGCTCGAGAAGAACTCTGCCGGAGGGGCATCCTCTACAATCACTCCTCCATCTAAAAATAAAACTCGATCGGCTACTTCCTTGGCAAATCCCATTTCATGTGTCACAATCGCCATTGTCATCCCTGAAGTTGCCAATGATTTCATAACTTCTAGCACTTCTTTGACCATCTCAGGATCAAGCGCTGAAGTGGGTTCATCAAACAGCATGATTTCAGGTTTCATGGCTAAGGCTCGCGCTATGGCTACCCTTTGTTTTTGACCGCCGGAGAGGCGTTCAGGATACACATTTGCTTTATCTTCCATTCCCACTTTCGCCAATAGTTCCATTGCTTCCTTTTTAGCTTGCTCTTTCTTGACTTTGCGGACCTTCATTGGTGCGTACATAATATTTTCCAAAACCGTCTTATGAGGAAACAGATAAAAGTGCTGGAATACCATACCTACATTCTGACGCATCGCCAACACATCTGTTTTTGGTGCAGTAATCTCCTCACCCTTTATCCAAATCTGTCCGCCAGTTGGTTTTTCCATTAGGTTCATACAACGAAGAAATGTTGATTTACCGGAACCAGATGGTCCAATTACAGCAATCACTTCTCCTTCTTTTATCTCTGTGGAAATCCCCTTTAGAACTTCCAGCTTTCCATAGCTTTTATATAGCTCTTGTACTTTTATCATCAGTGCTGCAACCTCTTTTCAAGCATTTTTCCGATAAGCGTTAAAATCATAACCAATACGTAATAGATTAAACCTGCAAACAGAAGCGGCTCTAAATATTGGAAGGTTTGTCCCCCAACTTGGTATGCGCGTCTCATGATATCCATTACTCCAATAGTTGTGACGATTGCAGATTCCTTTGTAAGCGTAATGAATTCATTCATTAAGGCAGGTAAAATATTTTTATATGCCTGCGGAAGAATGATATTGGCCATCATGCTGCTGTATGGAACACCAAGTGCCATTGCTGCTTCCCTTTGACCCTTATCTACCGCAAGAACCCCCCCACGAATAATTTCAGAAATATATGCAGCCGAGTTTAAAGAAAACGCTAGAACTGCTGCCCAATACCCTTCAATTTGAAAACCAAATAATTGCGGTGAAGCAAAATAAATAATCATTAATTGAAGAACTAATGGAGTACCCCTAAATATAGATGTATAAAAATCTGATAACCAAATGAGCGGCTTAATTGTAGTGATTTTGCATAGAGCTATAATGGTTCCAAGCAAGAAACCAAACAATGCAGCCAATGCTGCTATTTGCAATGTCGTATATACACCTTCCAGTATATAGGGCATGGAAGGGATAATATCTGTAAAATCAAGATTCATGTACTTTCTCCTATCACTGTTAATAAAAAGAAAATTTCAGAAAGGGGTTCTCCCTTTCTGAAATTATTATTCAGCGTCTCCGCCAAACCATTTTAGAACTAACTCTTCAAGTTCACCATTTTCTTTCATCTTTTTCAACTCTTCATTAAATTGATCGCGCAACTCACTGCCTTTTTTGAAAGCAATGGCAGATCCAACTTCTTCTGCATCTCCTTCAAGAAGGAATCCTGTTAAATCTTCATTCTTATCAAGATACCCTTGTGCCACTAAATCTTCAATAATAGCCGCATCAAAACGTTCAGATTTTATTTCCTGTACCAATTCAGGAATTTTGTCACGGTTTTCAACTGTCATTTTTGTTGTTTTAGCTAATTCCTGAGCTTTTTCTTCTTGAATAGAACCCATTTGTACCCCGACAGTTTTATTTTCCAGATCTTTAACTGATTGGATTTTGTTATCTTTTGAAGTGACAATCATATGGTTCGCTGTGTAATAAATATCAGAGAAATCCACATTCTTTTCACGCTCCTCAGTTGGAGTCATCCCTGCCATAACAAAATCAGCTTGTCCATTTTTCACAGCCGTTACTAAACCGCCAAAATCCATATCGACAACTTCTACTTTATAACCAAGTTTCCCAGCAATCGCTTTTGCCAAATCTACATCAAATCCGATAATTTCATCACTTTTCGCTGTATCAATGTATTCGAATGGTTTATAATCAGCCGATGTAGCCATTTTTAAAACTTTTTCATCTTCAGAACCATTTCCTGACTCGTCAGAACTTCCGCAAGCCGTTAATACCGAAACTGCTAATACTGCTGTCAATAAACTAAGCAACCATTTTTTCATTGTCCTTTACCCCCACTATAATGTGTTTTTCATGATGATAGTTTTCATTTCCTTACACAATTAAACTATCAAACTATATTTTAAGATTTAATAAATATTATATATATGCAACAAAATGTATTTTAACACATAAAATCCGTTTTGCAAAATATTTAATTATTATGTATATATAATTAATTTTTCTTGAGTTTTCACGCGTTAAACTAAAAAAGAAGTATCAAAAAATGATACTTCTCCCATAACATTATAATAAAATTATATACAGAATTTTATTATATTTAGACATTTTCATTCTTATCTTTTTTGAGCTTATTTTCCTCTTTTCACCTGAGGTAAGATCGATTAGACTTCTTCACAATATTCATCAAACATTTTTAACAGATTTTCAATTACTTCTACAGGTTCATGCCCTTCAATCTCATGACGCTCAATCATTTTAATGATTTTTCCATCTTTTAAAAGAGCGAATGATGGAGAGGAAGGCGGATAGCCCGTAAAGTATTCTCTTGCTCTGGCAGTAGCTTCTTTATCCTGACCGGCAAAAACCGTTACCAATTGATCCGGTCTTTTATCATAATTCACTGCATGATAAGCAGCAGGACGAGCAATACCACCTGCACATCCACAAACAGAGTTAACCATAACAAGCGTTGTTCCCTTTTTGCTTAGAGCCTCATCAACTTCTTCTACAGTTGTTAATTCTTTATAACCTGCATTCTGTATTTCCTGACGAGCCTGGCGAACCACGTCATTCATAAATAAATTAAAATTCATGCTCACTTAAACATCTTCCTTTCTAACGTAGCTACCCTTATAGTATCAGAGCTGCAACTTTTTATAAAATATTCCAGATGATAGGTTTAGTTTACATACACAGGGGAATAGTATCTTTAATTAAGATGACCCCCTATACTCCTAAACTTTTGGATAGCCATAAGGCTATCCATCTTTTTTATGTACTACTCTACATTTTACTTATCCTTCGAAAAAAAATACAGATGAAATAATTCAGCAGCTGCTTTTGAAACTATTTTCTCGCCATCTCTGACACTTGCTTCGATAATCGGTAATAGTTTCTTAACAGCTTTATCGGTATAAAAATGATCAATGATTTGCTGTTCTACTTCACTCTCAAACCATTTTGTGACCTGCCGTTTTCGCCTATTCGAAAATTCACCTGACCCCTTTGTAAAAATGGAAAATTCTTTAATGGCCTCCCAAATTTCATTCAGTCCCTTTTTATGCAAGGCCGAACAGGCAAACGTTTTGACCGTCCAATCCTTTGTAGCCGGTATATGATCATGAAGGATGTGACGGTATTCCTCTTTCGCTCGCAATGCTAATTTTTCATTTTCCCCATCAGCTTTATTAACAGCTATTCCATCGACAAGCTCAAGGATGCCCTTTTTCATTCCTTGCAGTTCGTCTCCTGCACCCGTAAGAGTCAGCAGCAGAAAAAAATCTACCATATCCCTGACATCAGCTTCACTTTGTCCCACTCCAACCGTTTCTACTAAGATCACTGAATATCCGGCAGCCTCACAAATCATCATGCTTTCTCTTGTTTTACGGTGCACACCGCCTAATTTGCCTCCCGATGGGGTCGGTCGGATAAAGGCATTTGGGTGTTTCGAAAGTTCTTCCATCCTAGTTTTATCCCCAAGAATACTACCTCCGCTGATGGAAGAGCTGGGGTCAATGGCAAGTACGGCCACTTTATACCCAAGCTCACATAAAAATAGTCCCATATTCTCAATAAATGTACTTTTTCCTGCCCCTGGAACCCCGCTAATGCCAATACGAATTGAATTCCCTGTAAAGGGGAGGATAGATTGCAAAATCTCTTCAGCCTGCGGTCGATAAACGTCCCCTTTGCTTTCAACGAACGTAATCGCTTTTGATAATGCTTGTAATTGTCCGGCTTTTAAGTTCCGGACAATCTCATCTGTATCAACGGGCTTCGTATGGACTCTCTTATACTTCTTTCTTGCGTATTGCTGATTATGGTCTGTCATGACTGGACACTTCCTCATACCCGAGCCTTTTATAAATTTCATTTACTATTTTGATAGCCGCTTCCGGTATGACGGTTCCAGGACCAAATATAGCTGAAGCTCCATGCTCGTATAAATAGTCATAGTCCTGCTCCGGTATGACACCTCCTGCAATAATGACGATATCCTCCCGGCCAAGTTTTTTTAGTTCACTGGCCAACTGAGGCAACAATGTTTTATGCCCTCCGGCTAAAGAACTCATCCCTATGACGTGCACATCATTTTCAACTGCCTG
Organism: Pradoshia sp. Z5_111; assembly: GCF_058267535.1. Classification (NCBI taxonomy): domain Bacteria; kingdom Bacillati; phylum Bacillota; class Bacilli; order Caryophanales; family Bacillaceae; genus Pradoshia; species Pradoshia sp. Z5_111. The sequence goes on along the minus strand of NZ_JBZCPQ010000005.1, from coordinate 87,260 downwards.
TTTAGCAGATTCCTCCGGTGTTTGAAATAAAGGACCCATATCGACATCAAAGCCAAGATCGGCATAAGCTGAGGCAACTATTTTGGCCCCTCGGTCATGGCCGTCCTGACCCATTTTGGCAATTAATATTCGGGGACGGCGACCCTCATTTAGCAAAAATTCCTCTGTTAATTCTCTAACTTCATTGATTTTATCCAACTCCCGATAATGGGAACCATAGACTCCGCTGATTGTTCGGATAACAGCACGGTGGCGACCCGATACCGCTTCTACCGCATCCGAGATTTCACCAAGAGTTGCTCTCGCAATGGCTGCCTCAACAGCCAATTCCAACAAATTACCTTCCCCTGACTGTGCAGCTTCAGTCAAAGCATTCAGTGTTTTTGTAACTTGTTCCTGATTACGCGTATCCTTAATCGTTTCGAGTCGTTTAATCTGCTGTTCGCGGACCTTTGAATTATCAATTTCAAGGATATCAAATTCTTCTTTTTCTTCTGTCCTGTATTGATTGATTCCTATCATGATTTCTTCACCTGAGTCAATTTTTGCTTGACGGCGGGCAGCAGCTTCCTCAATCCTCATCTTTGGAATACCGGATTCAATTGCTTTCGCCATGCCACCAAGCTGTTCGATCTCCTCCAAATGTGCCCATGCTTTCTCAATTAAACGATTCGTTAAGGACTCGACATAATAGGAACCACCCCATGGATCAATAACATTTGTAATTCCGGTTTCCTCCTGCAAGAATAACTGCGTATTCCTGGCAATACTGGCTGAAAACTCTGTCGGCAGCGCAATCGCTTCATCAAAGGCATTTGTATGTAAGGATTGAGTATGCCCGAGTGCTGCTGCATGTGCCTCTATTAACGTTCTGGCGATATTATTGAAGGGATCTTGTTCAGCAAGGCTCCAACCGGATGTTTGCGAATGTGTTCTAAGTGCAAGCGATTTTTCATTTTTCGGATTAAATTGCTTCATAAGTTTTGACCATAAAAAGCGAGCCGCTCTTAGCTTAGCAACTTCCATAAAATAGTTCATACCGATACCCCAAAAAAACGATAAACGTGGGGCAAACGTATCAATAGGTATGCCTGCTTTCAATCCTGTTCTCACATACTCAATTCCATCAGCCAGTGTATAGGCAAGCTCCAAATCTGCAGGTGCTCCTGCCTCCTGCATATGATAGCCAGAGATTGATATACTATTAAATTTCGGCATATGAGCGGAGGTATACTCAAAGATATCGGCAATAATTTTCATAGACATAGCTGGTGGATAAATATACGTATTACGTACCATATATTCTTTTAAAATATCATTCTGTATCGTTCCGGTAAGCCGTGATGAATCTACGCCCTGTTCTTTTGCTGTAGCAATATAAAATGCCATTATCGGCAATACGGCACCATTCATTGTCATCGAAACAGACATTTTCTCTAGTGGTATACCGGAAAATAGTATTTTCATGTCTTCTATCGAATCAATCGCAACTCCCGCTTTCCCAACATCCCCAACCACACGCGGGTGATCAGAATCATAGCCTCGATGAGTCGCTAAATCAAATGCAACCGATAGCCCTTTTTGTCCCATCTCCAAATTCCGTCTGTAAAAAGCATTTGATTCTTCAGCAGTAGAAAAGCCTGCATATTGGCGAACTGTCCACGGGCGGTTTACATACATCGCTGCATATGGCCCCCGTGTAAAGGGAGCAATCCCCGGAAAGGACGGTACATGCTCCACCAGTTCTATATCATCCCGATTATATAGAGGCTTTAACGGTATTTGCTCATTTGTTTCAAAGTCAGGAATATCCGAACGTATATCTGCTGAATCTGAAACGAAATCCTCATGGACAGACTGCCAATCTATTTGTGAAAAATCCGGTTTTTTCATGCCTGTACCCCCTGCCTTGATGACAATATGGTTAATAGTTCAATCATATTTGTATGTCGGTCAATTTTCTTCCAATTAAATTCCTTGATAGCCAAATCAAAATTCCCCACTGCATAAATATGCATATTGCTGTCTACTTTTAAATTGGATAATGGCGTATTCAGGTGATTTTCATCACCGCATATCAGGATATAGCTCCCCTGGCAACCTCTTATTATCTCTTCCAGCATTTCTTGATGTACTATTCCGGTTCGCTCTGTATAACTCAGACCCCCAGCCGCCAATACTTCTTTTGAAAGATCAATATATGGCTTAGATTGAGAGACGCTACCCAGTCCAATCACTATGATTCTTTGCTGTTGCTCCATCTCACTGCCCCAGGTCAAATTCATCGATCGAATAGCTTCAAATTCTGATGCTAAACGGATTGGTTTAAGCGGGAATATTTCTTTTTCTCCCTTTTGAAGGCTTTGCGTTTCTATTAAATTCTGCGTGAGATCCGGTCGTTCTTCTTTTGGATTTGCATACACATTTATACCAACCATTTTTTCCTTCCTAATGGCTACCGCTGATAATCTGTTTTTAGCTAGCTCTGCTAACTCCCCTTGTATTTGCCCATTCTTTAACTCTGAAAGAATACCGCCTTTTTTCTCCAGTTTATTAAACTGATCCCATGCCTGCTGACACAGTTCATCTGTTAAGGCCTCCAAATAGTAGGAACCTCCGCCTGGATCAGCTGTTTTCATTAACATACTCTCTTCCCTAAGAATATGAGGAATATTTCTTGCCAGGCGTTTTCCAAGAGAACTCTTTTCTTTTTGCAATTGATCGAATGGGATGACCGTGAGATACTGACAGTTCCCAATTACAGCTGCCAATGCTTCATTTGTTGTACGAAGGAGATTTACATAATGATCAAACCCGGTTTTATTTCTTAATGAGGTCTGTGCATGGATGTCCATTTTAAAGATGTTTTCCTGACCATATGCCTTACCAACCGTAAACCAAAGCTTTCGCGCGGCACGAAGTTTGGCAATTTGCATAAAAAAGGAGGAATCAATCGAGAATGAAAAAATCATTTTTTCTGATGTTTCTTGTGCTGATAAGCCTGCCTGCATGCCTTTAAATATATAATGTGCACCAAGTGATAGCGAATACGCAATCTCTTTGACGGCATCAGCACCTGATTCATGATAAGGCTTACTATTGACCAAAATAGTTTTAATGGCTGGGGATGATAGATTCCAGTTCTTTATATCGTGAAACCAATTAGATAAGGCATTGGTTTCTTTAGTAGGGATAGATCCACTTTCAGCCCATTCAGTGATTAGGTCTCGTACCACTGCTCCTTGTTGATCAGAAACGCCGTTAACCTCAGCTAATTTTTCCATAATGATTTCCTGCCGGTTACCAGAACCAGCCTGTAGAAATAAAGGATGATCCTCAATCGGCAAATTATTCAATAGATTGATGAGTTCTTCCATGTCCATTTTGTTTACATCAAAGGAAATCGTATTTTGCCCATTCTCCAATGCCTCGAGTATAGTTCCCTTGATATCGCTTCCTGACGCCACTTGGCACATTTTTAGCGGGTGATGATGATAGCCATTTTCATAGATTCCTCTTGTATAAGGAGGTTTGCCGGGTACTTCGTCTTTTTCTGAATCCAAATTGTAAAGCGGTTTCAAAATAATTTTTTCAAACGTTTGAGTGTGTAATGTGTCCAGTTCTTTTCCCTTTAAAGATTTTAGAACTGCTTTTTCCCACTCTTCCACTGTCGCTTGTTGAAACCTATCATTCTTTGCATCCTTTATATTCATAGCTTGCTTTCTACTAAAAGAAAGCTCCCTCCCCTCGCCAATTAACGAAATAGTATGTAAATTAATCTTACCATGCAAATGGCCCTTATCTCCAATAAAAGGAAATACAATCTGAATCGTCTCAAGTCCTTACTTGATCATTTCACCAATACTTCTCCATTAAAGTATTTGACCAGTTGGGTTGAAGAACTCTTCCTTTTGGCAAAAACTCTTTCATTACAGGCTTAATATCTATGATAGGGGTACCATCCAGAGCATCCAGCCCCTTAACAGTAAGTACTCTCTGTTTAACTCCCATCAATTCAACGATGGTGATTCCAAGCTTATTCGGTCGATTCTTCCCCCTTTGTGCAAAGATGCCTACCTCGGGAAATTCTTCGTTATTTCGGGGATGTCTGACCTCATACTGAATGTTCTTATCATCCACTTTGTCAAAATAAAAAATAATTTCTAAATGAGAAAACTCGTGTATACCTTTTAAAGCCGATTGATTTATATTCTCGGCTAGTTCAATTGACGATACAATAGCACCCCAATCATCATCCACCATTTCTTTCCTGCCATTCTTTACAAATGCTATTGGTTCTATCAGATAGTCCATATCTACATCCCCTTTATCAGACGTTTATCAATATCTATCATTTCTTCAACTCCCAGAAAAATTCCTTTAAGATAAAAGAAAAAGATCGATGAATTCACAAGTATAAAGTTTGTCCATTCTTCAAAGGAACTTCATAGTTTCCATCTAATCTAGTAATTTATTTCTTGGGAAATGATTCAAGCAAATATAAAGAAGACACACATACTGTGTGCCCTTATGTTTTCTATTAATATAGCGGTGTATTTTCGCTCGTGATATTTTCCAGGATATCTTTCACTCGAGCCAAGAATTTCCCGCATACCAATCCATCTAATACACGGTGATCTAGCGATAGGCATAAATTAACCCGATCGCGGATAGCAATCATATTGCCGTGCATGACAACTGGTTTCTTAACAATGGACTCCACCTGCAAGATTGCTGCCTGTGGATGATTTATAATTCCCATCGATTGGATGGATCCAAATGAACCAGTATTATTCACCGTAAAGGTACCGCCCTGCATATCCTCAGACTTTAATTTACCGGAACGGACCTTTTCAGCCAATTCATTAATTTCACGTGCAATACCTTTAATTGTTTTTTCATCTGCATATTTAATGACAGGAACATACAACGCTTCATCTGTCGACACAGCAATCGAGATATTAATATCTTTTTTCCTGACGATTTTATCTCCAGCCCACATTGAATTCATTTCTGGAAACTCTTTTAATGCTTGAGCAACCGCTTTAACAAAAAAGGCAAAATAAGTTAGATTATAGCCTTCCTTTTGCCTGAATTCCTTCTTAAGTGAATCACGGTATTGAACGAGATTGGTTACATCCGCTTCCACCATTGTCCATGCATGCGGAATCTCATGTTTAGAACGCACCATATTTTGCGCAATAGCTTTCCTTATACCAGTTACAGGTATTTCTCGATCTCCACTTTCTATCTTCCTATCACTGTCTGATGATTTTTGCTTTAGACCCAAATCAGGCTCAGATATCTGAGTATCCGCTTCCGGTTCAGCCTTCCCAGTGATAACTTGCTCCTTAGCAGCAGTGCCGCCCTCCACAGCTTTCAAAATGTCTTTACGGGTAATTCGGCCGCCAGCTCCGCTTCCAACCACATTTTCGAGGTTAATCCCATGTTCCTGTGATAATTTTAATACGGCCGGAGAATAACGCCCTTTATTGGATTGGTCGGTCTGAATTAGCGATTCACTTTTTTCCTCAGAACGATTCTTTTCTTCCTTTGGTGCCTCTTCAGAACTACCAGACTCTCCTGCTAGTTGGATACTGCACATGACTTCTCCAACAGGAAGTGTCTCTCCCTCTGCTGCAATCAGATCTTTAATTACTCCAGTGAAGGAAGATGGAACTTCGGCATTTACTTTATCCGTCATTACTTCAGCTATTGGGTCATATTTATTCACTCGGTCACCGGGCTTTACAAGCCAGCTCGAGATCGTCCCTTCCGTTACACTCTCTCCAAGCTGTGGCATTTTCATCTGTTCTATTGGCATTCGCTATTTATCTCCTTCCGCAATCAGTTTAAAATTCTGCTAATTCTCTCATGGCTTTTTCCACTTTTTCCGGGTTAACCATAAAATATTTTTCCATAGTTGGAGCATATGGCATCGCTGGAAGATCCGGACCTGCTAAACGTTTAATTGGTGCATCCAGCTCAAACAAGCAGTTCTCGGCAATGATCGCCGCCACCTCGCTTATAATGCTGCCTTCCTTCGTATCTTCCGTTATCAACAGCACTTTACCAGTTTTGGAGGAAGCCTCGATAATCGCTTCCTTATCGAGTGGATAGACGGTCCTTAAATCTAAAACATGCACTGAGATTCCATCCTGAGCTAATTTTTCAGCAGCCTGAAGCGCAAAGTGAACACAAAGTCCGTACGTGATAACCGTAATGTCATCACCTTCTCTTTTTACATCCGCTTTGCCTATCGGCAATACATAATCATCATTGGAGACTTCCCCTTTGATCAGACGGTAAGCACGTTTATGCTCAAAGAAAAGTACAGGGTCTTCGTCACGTATTGCTGCTTTTAAAAGCCCTTTTGCGTCGTATGGTGTGGATGGCATGACAATTTTTAATCCAGGCTGGTTGGCAAAAATGGCCTCTACTGATTGTGAATGATATAAGGCACCGTGTACCCCACCACCGTAAGGAGCACGGATGACCATTGGACAATGCCAATCATTATTGGACCGATAGCGGATTTTGGCAGCCTCAGAAATGATTTGGTTTACTGCCGGCATAATAAAATCCGCAAATTGCATTTCTGCAATCGGTCGCATTCCATACATTGCAGCTCCGATTCCTACTCCCGCAATAGCTGATTCAGCCAGAGGTGTGTCAATTACTCGTTCTTCACCAAATTGCTCGTACAGTCCGTTTGTAGCCTTAAACACTCCTCCTTTTCTGCCAACATCTTCACCAAGGATAAAAACTTTTTCATCTCGTTCCATTTCTTCTTTCATCGCCATGGTTATGGCATCGATATATGAAATGACAGGCATGGTTTACTCTCCTTCCGTCTCAGCATATACAAACTTCAAAGCATCTTCTGCTTTTGCATACGGAGCATTTTCAGCGTAATCTGTTGCTTCATTTACGATTTTCATGATTCTTTTATTGATTTCTGTTTCTTTCTCTTCATCCAAAAGGTCAATTACCTTCAAATACGTCCCAAATGTGAGAATCGGATCCTCTGTTTTTGCCTTTTCCACTTCATCTCGGGCACGGTAGCTTCGATCATCATCATCACTTGAGTGCGGAGTAAGCCGGTAGGATACAGTTTCAATTAAAGAAGGGCCTTCCCCGCGCCGGGCACGGTCAGCAGCCTCTTTAACAGCTTTATACACTTCGAGCGGATCATTGCCATCTACTGTGACACCAGGCATCCCATATCCGATAGCTCGGTCTGACACTTTTTCACAGGCTAATTGTTTTTCAATTGGTACCGAAATCGCGTATTTATTATTTTCAACCATAAAAATAACAGGGAGTTTATGTACACCGGCAAAATTGGCTCCTTCATGAAAATCTCCCTGATTTGATGAACCTTCACCAAAAGTTACAAATGTAACCAAATCTTTCTTTTCCATTTTTCCAGCCAATGCGATTCCGACCGCATGGGGAACTTGAGTGGTAACTGGCGATGATCCGGTTACAATTCGATTTTTCTTCTGACCAAAATGACCTGGCATCTGCCTGCCGCCGGAGTTGGGATCTTCCTGCTTGGCAAATCCTGAGAGCATTAGCTCAGTTGGTGTCATACCAAATGTTAGTACTACCCCCATATCACGATAGTACGGCAGTACATAATCCTTTTCCCTATCAAGGGCAAAAGCTGCTCCAACCTGAGCTGCCTCCTGACCCTGACACGAGATTACAAATGGAATTTTCCCAGAGCGATTTAACAACCACATTCTTTCATCTATACGCCTTGCCATCAGCATGGTTTCATACATTTCCAATACCATTTCGTCCGTTAACCCTAAGTCTTCATGCCTGTTTTTTGTCATTTAGTAAACCTCCTCAAAGCCTTGCTCAAAATTTTTACGAATGAATTGCTTTTCCATCAACAGCCAAAGCAGCTTCTCCAATCACTTCAGACAATGAAGGATGCGGATGAATCGTATGAGCAACCTCCCAGGCTGAAGCATTTAACACAAGAGCCAATCCTGCCTCAGATATCATATCTGTTACATGCGGGCCAATCATATGTACACCTAATAAATCATCCGTTTCTTCATCAGAGATCATTTTCACAAAACCGTCCGACTCTCCGAAGACCAATGCCTTACCAATTGCTTTGAACGGGAATTTTCCAATCTTAACCTTATGACCGCGCTGAATAGCTTCATCTTCTGTTATTCCTACACTTGCTGCCTCAGGACTACTGTATATGCATCTGGAAATAAAATCGTATTGGATAGGATGAGGGCTTTGGTTCGCCATATGCTCCACTGCAGTGATTCCTTCATGACTTGCTACATGAGCCAGTTGCATGCCTCCAATCACATCACCAATGGCATAGATATGTGATTCCTTTGTTTGATAAAACTCATTAACAGCTATTACACCATTTTCAATTTGTATGTCTGTGTTTTGGAGACCTATCCCTTCAACATTTGCCTGGCGACCAACCGATACAAGAATTTTTTCAGCCTTATAGTCCTTTTTTTCACCGTTTAGTTCTGCGGATATGGATACGCCCTGTCCTGTTTGCAGCGTTTCTGGCATTACTTTTGCTTTAGTAACAATCTTAATACCCTTTTTCTTTAAGATTCTTTGCATCTCTTTCGAAATATCTCGGTCTTCTGTTGGTATTAGACGATCTGCGTATTCCAGTATAGTTACCTCCACTCCAAAATCAGCCATCATGGATGCCCATTCTACTCCAATAACTCCTCCTCCGATAACAAGCAAGGAAGATGGTAGTTCGGATAGCTGTAAAGCTTCATCTGATGTCATTACAGATTCACCGTCAATTTTTAAACCTGGCAAGGATTTTGGTCTTGAACCTGTTGCAATAATGACATTTTTCGGTATTAACATTTCATTTTCCGTTCCATTATTCATCTCAACAGAAATGGTCCCTGGCATAGGCGAAAATATGGATGGTCCGAGAATGCGGCCATATCCTTCATATAAATCGATTTTTCCTTGTTTGATTAGATGGTGCACACCTTTGTGGAGCTGTTCAACGATTCTTTCTTTTCTTTCCTGTGCCTTAAGAAAATTTAGACGAGGTTCGGCTACTTCCACACCAAACTCTCCTGCATGTTTGATAGTTTGGTAGACCTCAGCACTGCGTAAAAATGCTTTTGACGGTATGCATCCTGCATGGAGACAGGTTCCGCCTAGCTTGCCCTTTTCAACAATAGCTGTTTTCAAACCTAGCTGGGAGCCTCTTATGGCTGCTACATAGCCGCCGGTGCCACCACCCAAAATGACCAAATCATAATCAGTTGCCATTTAAAATCCACATCCTAACATCTATATTCAGTACTTTATATTTAAGAGAAACACACTTTCGATAACTTCATTCGTATTCTATACTGGTCTTACCACATGGTCAGAGGTTATTAAGTTAAACCGCATTCAGCAGCCGAATACAACCTACACATTTAGGTGCCTAATTAGTGAACAAGAGTCCGCAAGTTTACACGTATACGGACTCTTCATTCACAGGTTACTTTAACGGCGACGATTTAGTATATGGCGGCCGTTTAATAAAAACTGGCTTCTGGATTGTTTTAATTGTTCAATTCTCTCCTCAGCCATACGATCCGCTGCAACATAGGTCGGAATGCCGTCTCTTTTAGCAATCTCAATCACTCGTTCAATATTGCTATATATACCCTCTACTTTTTTCAATGCCCGGTCCTTGTTATAGCCATATAATTCATCTGCGACATTAATAACCCCGCCGGCATTAATCACATAATCAGGTGCGTAAATGATACCCATTTCATGAATGGCATCTCCATGACGAGTTTCCTTTAATTGATTATTAGCTGCACCCGCAATTACTCTTGCTTTGATTCGCGTAATAGTTTCATCATTTATAGTTGCACCGAGTGCACAAGGTGCATAGATATCACAATCGACACTATATATATCTTCAGGATCCACTGCTTTTGCTCCAAAGTCCTCCACAGCACGATTCACAGATTCTTTATTAATATCTGTCACTATTAATTGTGCACCCTCTTCATGCAGATGCTTACAAAGATTATAGGCTACGTTTCCCACTCCTTGGATAGCGATTACCTTTCCTTCCAGTGAATCTGTTCCAAATGCTTCTTTTGCTGCTGCCTTCATTCCTCTGTATACGCCAAATGCAGTGACAGGGGATGGATTGCCTGATGAACCAAAAGCAGGTGAAATACCCGTTACATAGTCCGTTTCTTCATGGATAATGTCCATATCAGCCACTGTCGTTCCTACATCCTCAGCTGTAATATATCTTCCATTCAACCCTTGAATATAACGACCAAATGCACGGAACATTTCTTCATTTTTATCTTTACGTGGGTCACCGATAATAACGGTTTTACCTCCGCCAAGATTCAGGCCGGCAGCTGCATTTTTATACGTCATTCCCTTCGCTAATCGAAGAGCGTCCTCTATTGCAGCATCCTCTGTATCATATGTCCACATTCTTGTGCCGCCAAGCGCAGGTCCGAGAGTTGTATCATGTATAGCAATAATAGCTTTTAAACCAGATTGTTTATCCTGTACAAACAGCAATTGTTCATAATCATATTGCTCCATATATTTAAAAATTTCCATTTTTTCATTTCCCCTCTCTATCTTCGGTCCAACCTTTACTTTTAACTGATATTTTCACATTTCAAGATTATTTGGATATTTAGGGTGTAAATTCTAAATCGGACTTGAACTTGCCTCCTCTGTAGACTTGTTAAGAACAGCACAGTTGCTGTAAAACTCAAGCCATATCATCTTGGCCCTTGTTTTGGACCACCCATAGTCTTATAGATGCAAGAATCGTGCCAACATGAATTTTGTTGAATAACTAACCTTTTTAGAAGAATCCTTTTTTCATCGAACCTGCAAAAATTTGCACACATGAAAAATTCAGCATGCAAATTTATTCAAGTCTAAACTTTTGCAATTTATAATAAAAATTACGAATCGATAAACCCAGATCACGGCTGGCAGCAGTTTTATTCCCATTATGCTTTTCTAAGGAACGCATAATAATACTTTTCTCCACTTCATCTAATTGATCTGCTAAGCTTTGTTTATCATTTAAGGTAGGCCTTTTTTCGATTGTATGGTTAGGAGAACCCTCTGCAGCTTTCAATAATTTTTCAGGTAAATGCTTCTTTTGTATAATTTTTTCATGCTGATCCATAAAAATTATGGCTCTCCCTAATATATTCTCTATTTCCCTGACATTTCCAGTCCAATCGTATTCTTGAAGCATGATGAGTGCCTCACCGCTTATATCCTCAATACTACGGCCATACTCCAAATTTAACTTTTTGATTAAGTGGACGCATAATGGAGGAATATCTTCCTTACGTTCCCTTAATGGCTCAATATATATAGGCATTCTATTAATTCGATAATATAAATCTTCTCTAAAGTTTCCATTTGCAATCGCTTTCTCGAGATTGACATTGGTCGCTGTTATGACACGCACATTAATGGAAATAGGCTTAGTTCCTCCTACACGAACTATTTCATTCTCCTGCAAAACGCGAAGAAGCTTCGCCTGCATATTTTGAGAAAGCTCCCCAATTTCATCAAGAAATATGCTGCCATTATTGGCTTCTTCAAACAGTCCGCGTTTACCGCCTCGCTTTGCACCCGAAAAAGCTCCATCTTCATAACCAAATAACTCACTCTCCAAAAGCGACTCCGAAATCGCTGCGCAATTCACGCGAATGAATTTATTATATTTTCGATCACTGGCATTATGGATTGCATGGGCGAATAGTTCCTTACCTGTACCTGATTCACCCCTCAATAATACGGTAACTGGCGTACGGGCACATAAACGCGCCTGCTCTATTGCCAATTTCATCTCTTTAGATTGGCCAATAATATCGTCAAATGTATATTTGGCTTCTAGATTACGAATGATCTGTCTCGCCCTTTTCAGTTCCTGTGTTAGGCTTTGTATTTCGGAAAGGTCATGAATAACGCCAACGCTTCCCTTCAAATGACCATTCACCATAATCGGTGCTACATTAACCACCACATCCCGGTTCGAAGCCCCTACCTTCATTCGTACGCCGCGGACAGGTTTTTTTGTTTTCAAAACCTGCATATGCATACTTTTACCTTCAGTAATATCTGCCGTAGCCGGCTTCCCCAGAACGTCCTCTTCGGTCAACCCGGTAATTCTGGTATAAGCAGGATTAATTAAGAGTCCATTCCCATCCTCATCCACTACAGTTATGGCATCTTCACTCGAATGAATAATGGCTTCGAGCATGTTTTGAATATGCTTTAAATTTGTAATTTCCTCTGCTAAGCTTGTAAATTCCGTGATTCCTTTAAAAACGGCCAAAGCTCCCAGTAAACCGCCTTCTTCATTCTTGATAGGCATTCTGGTTGTTACCACATCTAAATTTTTATCCAAATGAGCCCGTTGATTGCTCTCCGTTTTTCCTGTTTTGAGGATTTCAGGAAGACGGGATGCAGGAATAACTTTATGTATGTGCTGACCGATTGCTCGTTCCCTGGCAACACTGATAATCGTTGCTGCAGCCTGATTAAAAAAGATGATGTTCTCTTCTGTATCAATAAGTACCATCCCATTATCGGTCGCATTCAAAACTAATTCATGTAAATATGCCTCTTCTTTGGACTTCCTAATTAAACTTTCTTTCTCTTGAATCAGATTGGCTAACAGAAAGGCAATCTGCCCGTGAACCAAAAGAGTGTTATTACTTTTATGGCGAGCTATATCCTGGTAAACTCGCTCATCCCCTGTCACTTCAAAAATGATATCCGAGCCATCATTGATAAAATCTACCCAGTCACTGCCTGTTTTTATATGATTTTGTTCAGCTAATTGAAGTCCCGCTGCATTCGAATGACGATCCACCACTCCTATGACCTGATAGTCCTTTGCCTCAAGCAAAATTTTTAAAATGGATAGTCCTCCAGTGCCCGCCCCAATAATCACAACTGTTTGCAGGGCAATCTCCTCCTTTTGAAGTGAGGGTACAGAATAGTGCAAATTTTTTCATTGTTTCCTCTATCATAAGTTATTTGAATAAACTTGACAAATTTTCTATATTTTATAAAGTTGAAGATAGAAATACACTTAATCAGGACGTGATGAATTGCAACGGATAATTGCCTTTGCGCTTTTATTGATTCCAGGACTTCTAACCGCCCTCGGAATTAAATGGATGAGAGACATGATTTTTGGCAGACTCAACCCAATGCTACCTGCCCTTTGGGTACAATTTTTATTAGGTTTAGTATTATTTATTGGCGGACTTTCTTTTATTGCCGGATTCGTGTTTTATCGCGATCGAAAACGTAATAAAGTTCAAGATCGATTTAATGAGAAACCTGTACGTAAATGAATCTCAGGTGATCATAACAGGCATATCATCATTAGGTTTTTAAGGGTGCCAATAGACGTAACAAATTAAAGACCAAATCCTATAGTGATTTGGTCTTTAATCATGACATCCTCTTAAAAGCGCTGGTTATTTAAGTTAATCGCTATAATGGGATAAATATGCATTAAAAATGAAATACGCAGAAGTAAGGAATAGATGTATTCGTGTGGATGTAACGGAATGACAAAAACACAGCTAAATGACGTATGTGTTGTTACTAATGACTAAAAAAGCGGCTGGGACATAACTTATAATCAATGCAGAAAGACAAACGATATCTGTTTCTGTTGCTTGTTAAAGAGTTAAGTTGGAGAAAAAAGTCCGTTCCATTGTACAGCCACTCGCTTTCCGCAGGGAGGAAGCTGAGCCTCCTCGGCTACGCCTGCGGGGGTCTCAGCCTTTCCTCTGCTTCCCGCAGGAGTCGGTGGCTTCCGCTCCATTCCACTAGATATGAATAATGGTATGCAGCATGAACCTATCTATTGAAAACAAATAAAACCCAAACTAGCCGGCGAATATCCAATTAAAGTATCACCTAATAGTTCGGAATTATCGTCAACTGAAATACTTATGTCCAAGCCTCCATATTGAACAAACTTTCCAATTAATTCAATGAAATGTAAAACAACTTTATTTAATGTTGAGCTTTCAGAAAATCAAATGTTACACTTTATGAAATCCTTTTCAATTTATATAAACTAACAGCGTGAACAATATAGGTTCCAGTTAATATGAACCATATAGCCATTTTGTAACCATCAAAAGAAAATGGTGTTATATATTCATCAATTAAAAAAATAAAGAACCATCCTAATATGAATAGCGGGAAAGCAATTGAGTAAGATGTGTTTAATATACCTTTCCCTCTCTCATCCTTACTTTCTTCTCCAAATTGGAATTTCACACTAAAGATTACAGAACCAAAAAAGACTAATATATACGCGATTATAGCGATAAGCAGAAACACCGCCATTATAACCCCTCCCCTTTTTTTCTATACTGGAATACTTCATTAATCCCAACATTAAAAGCTTCTGCAATATCAAAGGCTAGCACTAATGACGGGGTGTAGTTACCTTTTTCTATCGAAATAATTGTCTGTCTACTTACCCCTACGCTTTTAGCTAAATCCTGTTGAGTCATTTTTCTTTCGGCTCTTAGAATACGAATTCGATTTAATAATAAATATCCCTCTCCTCCCACACAAGCCCTCCTTTGTAAATATATGTTAAGTTAATTGTAAAACTAATTTTACTAAAAGTAAAGTTTGTTTTACAATTTAGTTTAAAATTGATAATCTTCTTCCGCTAGTCTAATCGTTAACTGAAGAAGTATATGTGAAAAATACAACATTATATACGAACAAAGCCTTTTAGAAATATGAAAAAAGCGAACCATTTAGATTCACTTTTTATGGCACATACCCGTTTTTGTTATTAAAGACGTTTAATCTCCTCCACCACCACCGCCATCGAAACTTCCTCCGCTATAGTCAGAGGAATGATCATCACGATCAGAATCAAAAAATGCCCAAAATCCAGACGAAGGCGCATCATCTGAAGTTTTTGAACTTGCTACCTTTGTTTTAGGCTTTTTAGGTATAGGTCCTCTTCCTCTACAATATTCGTTTTCCATTTTTAGAATACCTTTTTTTCATACTAAAAAACGAACGTATACAATACGTTCGTCTGTTATAAATGCTATTCACGAAACACGATTCCAAGCTCAACTATATCACGATTTGAAAGGCTCCAACCGAAAGATACTTATAGCTATATCCTACTTTAGTTGATCTATTTATGTACTCTCATATATCTTATTTTAAACCAAAGGCTGCCCATCTAAGATCTACTTATATGATTTACCTTCTTGCAAGTACTTTTGGTAGGCCTCTTTTACTTTGTCTTTCTTTGGCTCATCTTGTAAAAGATAATTATGTACCTTAGTTATAAGGTATAAGCTTCTGACAAGACATCCTAATACTATGCCCAAAACAATTATACCGCCATTTAAGTAGCCAAATACCGCAAAGGCAAAATACCCTATAAATATACAGCCTGCGATACAGAGTAACACTATCATTTCATCATCCCCTAATGATTTACATGGATAAATATACCACAAAAAAAATACATAGGCTCAGATGAAATTATTGATATTGGTTCCTAAGCTGAATCGCTTTTTCTGGATCATCCGTAATAAAGGCAGTGCATCCTACCTTAAATAATCGCTTCATATCTGCTTTGCGGTTGACCGTATAAGGCCTGACTGCAATCCCAGCTTTCATAGATTCCTCAATGATTTCATTAGGTGCTGCTTTGTATTTTGGATGAATCCCTTTCGCTTTTATCGAGCTTGCATAAATCCAGGGCATATATAGTCCATCTGAGTATAATGGCGCTGTTTCAATCTCAGGAGCCAATCGATGACAATAGACCATACTATAGTGATTAAACGAGGACAAAACCGTTCTCTCCTCCATGTCATACTCACGAATCATTTCAATCACTTTCTCTTCCATGCCTGGATAAGGAAACACCCCATTTTTTAATTCGATATTCAATAGTAAGTCATTTGTAGCCAACCAATCCATAACTTCCCGAAGAGTTGGTATACTGGCGAATTCCACAGTTTTGGAGTTATTGGCAGCATTGAGCTTTTTAATCTCTGTAAGAGTAAAATCACGAACATTTCCTTCTGAGTCTGTCGTACGGTCAACCGTTTGATCATGGATGACAACAAGCTCACCATCTTCCGTTAATTGTACATCCAATTCAATCCCATCTGCACCTGCATTAAAGGCTTCGATAAAAGAAATCATCGTGTTTTCCGGATACACAGCAGCATATCCTCTATGTCCAAATATTAATGTCAATATTCATACCTCCGTTTTAAAACATATAAAATTTCTATTCCCTATATCATTTTATTTCATGCATCTATTTTATAGGACAGGAATTAGAATGCAAACTAACAAAAAAGGGGGAATAGGAAATTTTCTCTGGAGGTAATTATTAAACAGTATTCCGATAAAGGTAGCTGTACTTTCGTTTTCAATTTCTACAGGATTAGGAAAATCCGTAAGGCATAGGGCTAGGGGAGTCACATGAATTAGGGGTTAAAATGATATTGGATAAACTTTTAAGGCCAATATAGTATTTATAAGGTTGGATAATCAGGAAGAAAAGAAGTACCCATGCAAAATTCATTTCACAGATACCTCTTTAATGAAAATAAACCAAACATTTGGTACATAAGGTTTATTTATTAATTTAATCCTACCACTTAGAGTTAGAACAGACTCTTTAAGTATGCCACTTATATGTTTAAGATGCTTTATGCTCAAGTCGAAGCTTATCTGCGACCATTGCGATAAATTCACTGTTTGTTGGTTTCGCCTTCGTCATACTGACTGTGTAACCAAATAATGAGGAGATGGATTCAATATTTCCTCTGCTCCATGCAACCTCAATTGCATGTCGGATAGCACGTTCTACGCGGCTCGCAGTAGTGTTGAATTTTTTCGCAATATCCGGATAAAGCACTTTAGTAATCGAACCAAGTAGTTCAATGTCGTTATAAACCATAGAAATTGCTTCACGCAAATACATATAGCCTTTAATATGCGCAGGTACCCCAATCTCGTGAATAATGCTCGTTATACTTGCATCTAAGTTTAGAGGCTTAGATTCCGCTGGCTGACGTGGTGTATATGTGCTTGATCTTGCTATACCGGCACCCTTTTCACCTGTTTGTCTAATATGATTAACAAGGTTATCCATATCAAATGGTTTAAGTATAAAATATGACGCTCCCAGTTCAACCGCTTTTTTCGTAACATCTTCCTGGCCAAAAGCAGTTAACATGATGACATTCGGAACACTCGTTCCTTTTTGAGAATCTTTAATTCGCTCCAGAACGGCCAGACCATCCAAATGTGGCATGATAATATCAAGTACTAAAACATCCGGTGTTTGCTGTTCAAGCATGCTTAAGCAATCCTGTCCATTATGGGCAACCCCTATAATCTCCATATCCGGCTGTTCTGATATATACTCTTCCAATAAAGCAACAAGTTCACGATTGTCATCAACGATACATACTTTTATTTTTTTCAACCAGATATCCTCCTCAGAACATTTCCTTTATTTTCTATCATTTCTAATCTTTATTCTAACCGAGATATTCGACATTGCAATATAAAAAGCATTGAAAAAATGAAAAATACTTAAAATTATTAATTAATACAAGTTTTGCTCCTGATTCCTCTTTATTTCGACTGTTTTCGTCTTAACATGCAGATAATATTATACAATTGTCGAAAAATCTCCACGCCAACTACTAATAAAAGGAAAAAGCAGGCTAAATTACCCTGCTTTTTGATCCTTTTGATAGATATTAATACCTGCTTCATTAAGCATCCATTCAATATGAACTCCGTATCCGCTTGTTGGGTCATTAACAAATACATGCGTGACTGCGCCAATAACCTTCCCTTTTTGTATAATTGGACTCCCACTCATTCCTTGCACAATCCCGCCAGTTTTGCTTAATAAATCTTTATCGGTAACCTTTAATACCATTCCTTTAGTTGCCGGAAATTTTTGTGGAATAGTACTGATTATCTCTATATCGAATTTTTCCACCTTATTTCCGTTCACAACTGTATAAATTTCTGCTGGTCCTTCTTCGACTTCATTTGATAAAGCAATTGGCATTGGTGTATCATTCACTCCATTGTCCACTTGCCGATTCAGCCGTCCAAAAATACCGAATGGAGAATTACGGTTTATATTCCCGATTACTTCCCGATCAGCTGCAAAACGAGCCAGCTTTTCTCCCGGATTTCCATTGCTTCCTTTTTCTATCGAGGTAACGGTTGACTTAACAATTTGGCCATCCTTCACTACAATTGGCTTTTTTGTATCCATATCAGAAATAACATGACCTAAAGCCCCATATTTTCTCGTCTGTGGATGGTAAAAGGTCATTGTACCTATACCCGCAGCTGAATCACGAATATACAAACCCAATTTAAATACTTTTTCATTCTTATCCTTTAAAGGAGATAATTGTTTGGTCAATTTTACATTATCGCGAAATATATCTACCTTTAGCGGTTTATTATTCTTCTCAAATTCCTGAACGAAAGGAGCCACATCCTGCATTTTGGTAATTGGTTTCCCGTTTATAGCAGTAATAATATCTCCAACTTGAACTCCTGAGATCTCACCTGGCGAAAGATTGCCTTTCTCGGTTGCTATTTGATGATGGCCTACCACAAGGACACCCAATGTATTCAATTTCACTCCAATGGATTGCCCTCCCGGTATTACCTTAAAATCCTTTAAAACCTCTATATCAACCTTTTTAACAGGAATACCTGCAATATTAAAAACAACTTGGTTATACCCATTTTTTGAGCCCTTAATATTCAGGGCCTTGGAACGATTATCAATTAAAACTCCAGAGTTTGCAGAGACCACTTCTGCGTTAAGGAACTGGCTTTTTTCAAATGACTTATTTTGTCCTTCAAATAAAGTAAGTTTGGTGGGAATTTCAAAATATTTTTGCATTGGGTGGCTAAAAATAACGGCTAACAGCGAAACAAGGAGAAATACACCGAAACATTTTCTTATTGATATCGATTTCATCCATTCACTCTCCTCGTTTCTATGGCTACCCTTATAATTTTGCCGAGAGGGAATGACTTTATAACAAAAGTACAAAATAAAAAGCTACCCATTATGGATAGGAATAACAATGGTAAAATATTTACATAAGATAATTTTAATGCGGAGACAATAGTATTGAAAAAAACTGAGGAGAACGCTCCTCAGTTTGTCTTTATATTGTATTTAATTTGATCTGCCTGATTGAGCATTTCTTTTACATGCTCTTCTGTTAAAGCTGTTAATTCTTTACCGGATATCATTCGACCAATCTCTATTACTCGTTCCTCTTTTTCAAGAGGTTTGACATTCGTTTTTGTACGGCCTTCCGTAATTTCCTTAGAGATAAATAAATGAATATCTGCCATAGCTGCTACCTGCGGCAAGTGACTGATACATAATACCTGCGAGCCTTCCGATACACGGTATATCTTTTCGGCTATTGCCTGTGCAACTCGTCCGCTTACTCCAGTATCTACTTCGTCGAAGATAATCGACGTGATTCCCTGGTGTTGAGAAAAGATATTTTTGATAGCCAGCATAATACGTGAAAGTTCTCCACCGGAGGCAGTTTTGGAAAGCGGCTTTACAGGCTCACCGGGGTTAGCAGAAATATAAAATTCCACCTGATCTATCCCGTTCTCACCAATTAGATTGGATTGATCTTGTCCAGAATGATGGAAATACACTTCAAATACGGCTTTATCCATGTATAGCTCTTTTAGTTCACGGTGGATTGCGTCCGTTAGAAGATGTGCATATTTTTGTCTCAGCTCTGACAGATTTGTGCCCTCTAGGATTACTTCTTTCTCCAATGCCGATAGCTGGCTTTTTAATTTTTCAAGATGTGTTTCGCGATTCAGTATCGTATCAATCTCTTCTTCAATGGTTGCAGCATACTCCAGAATGTCCTTTATCGTCTTACCATATTTCCGCTTCAGATGATTAATTTCATTAAGTCTTGCGTCAATATCATGAAGCCTTTCGGGGTCAAACTCTAATAAATCCAGCTGTGAACGGATCGAGCTTGTTGCATCCTCAAGGATATAAAATGCATTTTTCACTGATTCAGACAAATCTTTATATTGTTCATCAATATGTTCAATCCCTTGTAGGTCTGTCATTGCGTTACCTACCCAATCAAGTCCTCCATTCTCATTATTTAAGGACATATAGGAATTATGCAGACTTTGATGAACCTTTTCAAAGTTACTCAGTTTATGCTTTTCCTCCATTAAACGCTCTTCTTCATCAATCTCCAATTCAGCCTTTTGTATCTCATCAAATTGAAATTGTATTAAATCAAGCCTGTGTGCCATTTTCTGCTCATTTTCACTTAATTTTTTCATTTGCTGACGTGTTTCATTATATTGCTTATAAAGCTTCCGATATTCAGTCAGAGATTGTTTAATATCCTGCTCACCAAATTGATCCAACAAAGGGAGATGAAAATCCGGATCCATTAACTCCTGATGTTCATGTTGCCCATGAATATCAATTAATTTTCTCCCTACCTCTCTTAAGGTTGAGATTGTAACCATTTTCCCATTGATACGGCATACACTTTTTCCTGAGGTATACATATCTCTTCTGATAATAATTATATTTTCTTCAGATTCAATCCCAAATTCTTTTGCTTTCTCTATGGCTGGATGTAATGAATCCGGCAACTGAAACAAACCTTCCAGTTCAGCTTTTTCTTCACCATGTCTTATGAATTCAGACGATCCGCGCCCACCGGCCAATAGCTGTACTGCATCAATAATAATAGATTTACCGGCACCTGTTTCACCAGTAAGTACAGTCAGACCTTTATCGAGAGAGAGCGTTTGCGATTCAATGATGGCGAAATTACGAATGGAGAGTTCCAATAACATCTTTCATCCCAACTTTCTTAAAGCATATCAAGAAAACGCTTTGATATGATTTCAGCATCTTTTTCATCTCTGCAAATAATTAAACACGTATCATCTCCGCAGATCGTTCCGAGGATTTCTTCCCAATCCAAATTGTCCATTAACACACCAATTGCCTGAGCATTACCTGGTAATGTTTTCATGACCAATAGATTGTTGGCTGAATCAATTCGCACAAACGCATCTACCAATGCACGTTTAAGTTTTTGAAAAGGGTTGAAGCGCTGATCTGCTGGCAGGCTGTATTTATAGCGTCCATCCTGCATCGGTACTTTTGCAAGATGCAGTTCTTTAATGTCTCTTGACACAGTCGCTTGCGTAACATTTACCCCTTCCGCTCTTAAAATATCCACTAAATCATCTTGTGTTTCAATATTATTATTTGTAATGATTTCACGTATTTTTATATGTCTTTGACCTTTATTCATCTAGTTTGACACCCCTCAATATAATGCCTTCCATACCTAATGTTAGCGGATTTTGTCACAAAAGTACATGTATTTTATGTATTTTTATGCAAGGATTGCATAAAGAAATAACCCCCATGGCAAAGCCACCGGGGGATTAAACATTTCACTTATCTTCGCCTTTATTCGTTTTTAGCGCTTCGTGTGCCGCTTCAACTACCTGCTCAAGATTCACGACTACATCTTGTCTACAATCGGAACCTTCGCCTGGCCAGTATAAATGGAATAGAAATTCGATATTTCCATCCCCGCCTGTAATGGGGCTAAAAGTAGCTTCTTTTAGTATATAGCCTTCCTGGATAGCAAAGTCTCGAATTTGCTCCACAACTTGAAGATGTACTTTTTTATCACGAATGATTCCTTTTTTCCCAACCTGCTCACGACCAGCTTCAAATTGCGGTTTTACAAGACTTACAACATCGCTTCCAGGTACAAGAATTCGTTTTAAAGCCGGTAAGATAAGCTTCAATGATATAAAAGAAACATCAATTGTAGCAAATTCCGGTAGCCCTTCAGTGAAATCTTCAGGTACTGAATGACGGAAGTTCGTTCTTTCCATCACGACTACCCGCGGATCCTGTCTCAGCTTCCAAGCCAATTGGTTATAACCGACATCAACTGCATATGATTTTTTTGCACCGTTCTGCAGGGCACAGTCTGTGAACCCTCCTGTCGATGACCCAATATCAATCATTAACTTATCCTTAACGGAAATAGTAAATGTCTCCATAGCCTTTTCCAGCTTGTAGCCGCCTCTTGATACATAAGGCATTACTTGCCCTTTTATGGATAGCGGTGCATCGGTTGCTATTTTTTCACCAGCCTTGTCCATTCGCAGGTCGTTTGAATAAACAATGCCAGCCATCACTGCTCTTTTTGCCTTTTCTCTTGTTTCCGCTAATCCACGTTCAACCAATAATACATCTACACGTTCTTTTTTCATATTTAATACGCCTTTTTCGTCACTTTATAGGTCATCTTAGATAATTTTTCTACCACTTGATCTGTTGTTAGGTTAATATCATGGAGCAATTTACCAACGCTGCCATGTTCTATAAATTCATCAGGTATTCCTATTCTTTCGATATAGGCTTTATGGAATCCATTTTCCTCAGCAAATTCGAGTACTGCACTGCCGAAACCACCCTGAAGAACAGCTTCTTCTATTGTTAGGATTGGCAAATTGGCAGACATTAATTCAGCAAGCATTTCATGATCTAAAGGCTTTATAAAACGTGCGTTCACTACCTTCACATGAATATTATCCTTCTGGAGTCTATCAGCTGCTTCCATCGCCATTGGGATAGTCGTGCCGAATGTTAATATGACAGCGTCATTACCTTCACGCAGGACCTCCCAAGTACCAATCGGGATTGTTTTGAGCTCCTCATCCAGCGGAACACCCAAACCATTTCCTCTTGGGAATCGCATAGCAATCGGACCATCATTATATTGAATAGCCGTATTCACCATATGCTGTCCTTCATTTTCATCTTTAGGCATCATAATGACCATATTAGGCATAGGACGCAAGAAGGAAATATCAAATACACCCTGATGGGTTTCTCCATCTGCTCCCACAAGGCCAGCCCGATCAATTCCAATGAAGACATTTAGATTTTGTCGGCATATATCATGGAGCACCTGGTCATAAGCACGTTGCAGGAATGTAGAATAAATCGCTAAGAATGGCTTCATTCCCTGCGTGGCAAGTCCTGCAGCAACAGTAGTCGCATGCTGTTCCGCGATTCCGACATCGAACATTCGGTCAGGGAATTCAGAAGCAAATCCGAGCAGCTTCGAACCTACCGGCATTGCCGGCGTAATCGCTACAATCCGCTCGTCCTCTCTGGCCAATCTTCTAACCGTCTCACTGACAAGTGCACTCCATGCCGGAGGTGCATTCAATTCCTTGATTATATCGCCTGTCTCGATTTTATATGGACCCGTACCATGCCATGTACCAATCGCATCTGTTTCCGCTGGTTTATAACCTTTTCCTTTTTTCGTAATCACATGCAAAAGGACAGGACCTTTTGTTTTTTTAGCATATTTTAGGTTTTCAGACAAATCTTCAAAGTCATGTCCATCAACCGGACCTAAATAAGTAAAGCCCAATTCCTCAAAAAACATTCCGGAAACAACCAGATACTTCAAACTGTCTTTTATACGTTCAGCTGTATTAGCAAGCTTGCCGCCCACAGCCGGTATTTTTTTAAGCAGTTGTTCCAGCTCATCTTTAACATAGTTGTATTTGCCTCCTGTCCGCATTCTTCCGAGAATAGAATGCAGGGCACCTACGTTTGGAGCAATGGACATCTCGTTATCGTTTAGAATAACAATCATATCTTTTTTTTCATGTCCTATATGGTTTAATGCTTCAAGGGCCATACCACCTGTTAAAGCACCATCACCAATAATAGGAATGATAAAACTTTTTTCTTTTTTCAAGTCACGAGCAATCGCCATACCCATTGCAGCTGACAAAGAAGTTGAGCTATGACCTGTCTCCCAAACATCATGCTCACTTTCATTCATCTTTGGAAATCCACACAGCCCTTTGTATTGACGGAGTGTTTCAAACTGACATGCCCGCCCTGTTAATATTTTATGAACATAAGACTGATGACCGACATCCCACAGAAATTTATCCTTTGGGCTATTAAACTCCTTATGTAAGGCGAGCGTTAACTCTACTACACCCAAGTTTGGCCCAATATGCCCGCCAGTAACAGATAGTTGTTTTATTAAAAAATCCCTAATATCCTGTGCCAAAGACTCCAATTCCGCATTGGACATCTTTTTAAGAAAAGATGGGTCTTTTATGGATAGCATATCCATCAGGATCACTCACTTTCATTTCTTTTTCTTTTGAGTCTCTTTCCCTTATTTTCTTTTATTATAACAATTTGGAAATGTTTCTCGAGAATGTACAATAATTTGCCCACTGCAAATATAATATCCTTTGAATATCGAATAGCAAGGGTTTTACCCATTGCTTTACCGCCGACTGTCAGTGCTGCGATTAGACTCGTTAAAATAATCGAACCAACACTTTCAGCTACAGACGCCTCTTCCCAGTTAAAGCTGATTGATAATTGTACAATCACAATCGCAGTTGCTGTTCCACTAACAATACCCGAAATATCCCCGATTACATCATTGCAAAAGCTTGCAAACCGATCGGCATTTCGAATGATCCGAATAGAATGCTTCGCACCATGTACCCGATTGGAGGCCATAGCATGAAATGGAATTTCATCAGCAGCAGTAGATGCAATACCAATCATATCAAAGAAGATACCAATAAGTACAATGCTAAGAACAATCGCCAAGCCACTTATCCAACCAACGCCATTTAAAGCTATGGTAGAAATGACTGTAAATATAGCTGCAAGAAGAAATGTAATAACGGTAATCGTAACTGTCCATCTAGCTGATTCTTTCAGTATTTTTTTCATATATTTATACTCTAACCATCCTATATGCAAAATAAAGCCTGCTATCAGCAAGCTTTTAAGTAAATTTTATAGGAGAGTGGTCATATAGGAAGTTAATTTTACGGCTTAGGTCCAGTAGGATTTCCCAGTCAGTTACCGAATGTCGCCATATCGGCGGTTCCCCTTTAAACCTGACTCAACTGCGTTTCCGTCAATTGGACTGGATTGCCACTTAGTCCGTACCTTAATCCTTCATATATGTCATTGAACAGTCTAGGAGATTTCCCCGACAGCCCTTAACCTATTCTTTAGCCTCTTTTGCAAAGCCGATTTCATGCGATGGCAGTAGATATATCAATGGCCAACTGATGTATATACGCTCCTTTCGCAATCCCCTCAAACTTCACTCAAGGCAGGCTACGCTGCACACAGTTTCCTGTTTATGCAGGTTTTCCAATATTCTCATTTATTTCAATCAGAATAAAGCCTCCGCGAAACCAGGGTCAACGCCCACATGCCATTGTGGATCGCCCTAATTCCTTACTTCCTGAATCGACCCAAAGCTGGGCGCCCCGAGCCAATCCAAGAACCATCATCGATGTGCCCTTTAGTGAATTTTTAGGCTCACTCTCCAGAAAGGTAGACCGACTAGAATACTGCACCACTCTTAGATACCAAAAAGTATAGCATACATCATTATTCTAGGTAAGTGGATTTGGATGGAAAACGTTCCAAATCAATGGTCGCGTTTCGCTACCAAATCAACAAATTTCAGTAATAAGGTCTCATTAAAATCAATTTCGGAAAGTAATATTCTTGCTGATTGAATATGCTTATCGAGCATAATTTTAGCTTTGTCCATTGTTAAAAGAGATGGATATGTACTTTTATGATTAGTAACATCGCTTCCTACAGGTTTACCAATTACACTTTCGGAACCCTCAACATCAAGGATATCATCGCGGATTTGGAAAGCAAGGCCAAGATGGCGGGAAAACTCCCTTAGCTTCTCCTTCTGTTCCAAGCTTGCTTCTGCAAGTATAGCTCCGGCCATAATGCTGTATCCAAGCAGTTTTCCAGTCTTATTTTCATGAATATACTCAAGGCCTTGTAAATCAACCCCATTTTCCTCTGCTTCTATATCGGCCACTTGACCCCCAACCATGCCCTCAGCCCCGGCTGCTCTCGCCAATTCAAGAACTAATTCAAGTTTGATTGACGGGTCTATTTCATATTTAGATTGATTGGCAATGACTTCAAATGCCAATGTAAGGAGTGCATCGCCCGCCAGGACTGCCATTCCTTCTCCAAATACCTTATGGTTCGTTGGCTTTCCTCTTCTTAGGTCATCATTATCCATACATGGGAGGTCATCGTGAATTAATGAATACGTATGTATCATTTCAATGGCACATGCTGTATCAAGGCCAATCTTCCCCTCTTTGCCAAAGGCATGTAAAACAGCCAGCACTAATAGAGGCCTTAGTCTTTTTCCGCCGGCTTCCAAAGAATAACTCATTGCCTTTTGGAGAGTTGACGGGGTATTTAAATTATAGACGATTTCTTCCATCCTTGACTCAATTTCATGTTTATTACTGTTTAAGAAGGAAGCAAACTCTTCCATGTTACTCCTCCTCATCAATGGAAAATGGCTTAAACGCATCTTCTTTCATAATTAACGTTAATTGCTCCTCAGCTGTTTTAAGCTTATCATGACACCATTTCGATAACTCCATTCCTTCTTTATAAAGATTAATGGACTCCTCCAATGGCACTTCTCCATCCTCGAGTCGCGCTACGATTCCTTCCAGCTTAGACATTGCCTCTTCAAATGTGATCGCAACCTCTTCCTTTTTACTCATATCAATCACTCTCCCTAATATCATTAACCGTACAGTCGATTTCACCGTCTTGCACAACAACTGTTATTTGATCGCCTATTTTTACAGACTCAGTTGATTTTATCAAGTTATCTTCATCTTTATAAACGAGTCCAAACCCCTTTTCCATAATCTTAAGAGGGCTGACTGCCTCAAGAAGCGTTACCGTATTCAAATAATCCCGCTGTTTACTTTTAACTGTATGGACAGCCGCACGAGTCATGCGAGACTCCATTTGTTCGATTTCACGTATTTTTCTCGATATCGTATTCAATGGAATATTACGCTCCACCGCTTTTGTGAGTGCAAGCAATTGATCTTGTTTACGTTCAAAATAGAGCTTGCTATTCCGCGAAATGCGCTCTGCCACTCTATCCAGCTGCTCTAGTTTTTGTTGATATAACAGGTGTGGATATTTGAAGGCATATGATTTATGAATAGCCGACAAGCGATTTCTCTCCGTCTCAATCCGCTGATGAGAGTAGCGAATCAGTTTCGTTTCCATTATGGAAATCCGTTCTGCTATATCACTTACCCTTGGCGCCGCCATTTCTGCTGCCCCAGTAGGTGTAGGAGCTCTTAAATCAGCTACGAAATCACTGATTGTTGTGTCTGTTTCATGCCCTACAGCTGAAATAATCGGTATTTTAGAAGCATAAATAGCTCTTGCTACCATTTCTTCATTAAATGCCCATAATTCTTCAATAGATCCACCGCCCCGACCGACAATTAAAACATCAATCGGATACTCATTTGCTTGTTCAATCGCTTTTACGATAGAGGGTGCTGCCTGTTTCCCTTGGACCAAAGCCGGAAAAATCAAAATTTCTCCAATTGGATAACGCCTCTTTAAGGTCGTAATTATATCGCGAATTGCAGCCCCAGTAGGGGACGTAATCACTCCAATTTTAGCCGGAAACAGTGGGATTGGCTTTTTATATATTCTTTGAAAGAGGCCTTCTTGCTCGAGCTTTTTCTTCAACTGCTCAAATGCAATAAAGAGCTCTCCAATCCCATCAGGCATCATTTCTTTTATGTACATTTGATATCCGCCGGTAGGTTCATAAACACGTATTTCTCCTCGCAACAGAACCTTCATCCCGTTTTCAGGAGTAAACGCGAGCGATTGTGCTGATTTAGCAAACATCACCGCATTAATTCTTGATTTATCATCCTTTAATGTTAAGTACATATGACCGCTGGAATGCTTTTTAAAATTTGATATCTCTCCCTTTACATAAATATCCGCAAGATTAGGGTCTGCATCAAATTTGCGTTTAATATACTTGGTTAAGGCGGCCACAGTTAAATATTGATTTTTCTCCATTTTAGACATGGCCTCCTTCTTCGAATTATTTATTTATACATAAATAAGCTGCCGTAAATGTTATTATAGCAATTTTCGGCAGCTTTTTATAATCATACTCTTTATTATTTCACAAAGATTTTTTAGCAACTTGGACCGTATTATACATGAGCATAGTAATTGTCATCGGACCAACACCACCGGGAACAGGCGTGATATAAGATGCTTTTTGTATGACATCATCAAAATCGACATCACCGCATAATTTATTCGATTCATCCCTGTTCATACCAACATCAATTACTATAGCGCCTTCTTTTATATCATCCGCTTTGATCATTTTAGCAATTCCCACCGCTGCAATCAGGATATCGGCCTGCTTAGTAAAATTTCTCAGATCGACTGTTTTAGAATGACAATAGGTTACGGTCGCATTCTCATTTAAAAACAGCTGTCCGACAGGTTTGCCGACAATATTACTTCGACCCACAACCACAACATGTTTACCGGCAATCTCAATCCCTGTTTTTTGAACCATTTTTAATATCCCAAATGGTGTACAAGGCAACAACGTCTCCTGCTTGGTCATCATTCTGCCAATATTGATTGGGTGAAAACCATCTACATCCTTAGCAGGATTAATTGTTTCAATTACCCGTCTTTCATCAATATGCCCCGGTAAAGGTAACTGAACTAAAATACCATGGATATCCGGACGATGGTTCAGCTCTACAAGCTTATCCAGAAGCTTATCCTCGGTAATAGTTGCGGGGTAAGTAATCAACTCCGATTTCATACCCAATTGTTCACATGCTTTTTCTTTATTTCGCACATATGTTTGCGATGCCTGATCGTCACCGACCAGAAAAACTGCAAGGCCTGGTATAATGCCGCTTTTCTTTAATAATTCAACTTCACTTGCAATCTCTTCGCGGATTGTTGCTGATATCGATTTCCCGTTAAGTATCTGTGCCGGCATGACAGCAGTTCCCCCTTAAAATCTAATCATCTTTTCTATTTTTATAAAGATTCTTTGATCTTGGATAATACTGCATTAATAAACTTCGGAGACTGATCATCCCCAAATAGTTTAGCTAATTCGATTGCTTCGTTAATGGCCGCATTCTGCGGAACTTCTTCATTGAATAACAGTTCATACGTAGTTATTCTTAAAATATTACGATCTATATTAGAAAGACGGTCCAATTTCCAATTCTCTAAATTGGAGCTAATAAGACTATCTATCTTTTCCAACTGATCTGTCGTTCCATTTACCAATTGAACCAAATATGGATCTGCCTCTGATTCTTCCACCACATGTTCTATAGCTAGTTCTCTTTCTACTTTCCCAACGTCTATTTGAAAAAGAGCTTGAAGAGCTTTTTCTCTTGCCTCTCTGCGTTTCATGAATAATTCTTACTCCTTTACTTTCGAAAAGTACACTAAACATTGTGCACCTCGTATCATATATGAAATCATACCACATCATGACAAGTAAAGGTAGTATAGTAACATCATTTAAAGAATGACATTTAGTGATTTTACTGTTAACTTACCTGCAGATGCGAAAGACATCTTAGGTCCCCCATTATTTCCCTTATAGTGAACTATATACAAAATCAACTATTTTTTGTTTATAAATAATAAAAGCACTCAGTATGACTGATTACCTACCCCAAGAATGTTAGATGGATACCTAACTTAATACAGGGAAGTTCAGTCCTGAGCGCTTTTATTGTCGGTGCGTCAGTGCCACGGGAGGCTGCCTAAACACCATGAGTTATACAATTTAGATAGTATCCTGGTAATCTGATTCAGCTTTTGCTGTTTCAAATTGAATGCCAACAATATGAATATTCACTTCAGTTGCTTCAAGAGCAGTCATATTCAATAAAGTTTGACGGATATTCTCCTGTGCTTCCTGAGCCACTTTCGGGATAGATACACCGAATTTCACAAGGCAATAAACATCGATTTTAATGCTGTCTTCATTAAGTTCAACTTTTACACCTTTGCCATGATTCTTTTTACCAAGCTTTTCTACAACACCTGAAGCAAAATTACCTCGCATTTGGGCAATTCCTTCTACTTCACTTGCTGCTATACCAGTGATCACCTCAATAACTTCAGGGGCAATTTCAACCTTACCCAATCCATCATCATAGCTCTCTAAATCTACTGTTTGATTTTGTTCCATGTCATACACCTCCAAATCTTCTACCTCTATTATGGATTCATAACGTCATAAGTTTCAAGAAATTTTGTGTTAAAATCTCCAGAAACAAAAACATCATGGTTCATTAACCTTAAATGAAAGGGTATGGTTGTTTCAATACCTTCGACTACAAATTCTGATAATGCACGTTTCATTTTTTTTACAGCTTCGTCTCTCGTTGGAGCATGGACAATCAATTTTGCTACCATTGAATCATAATATGGAGGAATGAAATAGCCTGTATATGCTGCAGAATCAACCCTTACACCAAATCCACCCGGGGGTAAATACATTTCCACTTGACCCGCTGACGGCATAAAATTTTTATTTGGATTTTCCGCATTGATTCGGCATTCAATTGCCCACCCGTTAAATTGAACATCATTTTGCTCAACCGATAATTTTTCACCGGAGGCTACTCTGATTTGCTCCTTTATTAAATCAATTCCAGTGACCATTTCTGTAACAGGATGTTCAACTTGAATCCTTGTATTCATTTCCATGAAATAAAATTTCCGCTTGTGATGATCAAAAATAAACTCAACTGTTCCCGCTCCGATATAATCAACAGCTTTTGCTGCAGTCACTGCCGCTTCGCCCATTTCGGCTCTCATTTCACTATCAATTGCAGGTGAAGGTGTTTCTTCTACGAGCTTTTGCATTCTTCTTTGAATTGAACAATCTCTTTCACCCAGATGTATGACATTTCCAAAGCTGTCCCCTAAAACCTGAATTTCAACATGGCGGAAATCTTCAATAAATTTTTCAATATATACACCGGGATTGCCAAAAGCAGTTAATGCCTCCTGGCGGGTAATGCGAAAACCTTTTAGCAGATCGGCTTCATCTCTTGCTATTCGAATCCCTTTACCGCCGCCCCCGGCGGTTGCTTTAATAATGACTGGATATCCGATGTCTGAAGCCACTTGAATGGCAGCATCTTCATCATCCACAATTCCTCTCGAACCTGGCACTACCGGTACACCGGCCGCGCGCATGGTCTCTCTGGCTACATCCTTGGTACCCATTTTTGAAATGGCATCCGCGGACGGGCCAATAAAAATCAGATGACATTCTTTACACATTTCGGCGAAATCAGCATTTTCAGCTAAAAAGCCGTAGCCTGGATGAATAGCATCACATCCTGTTAGTTTTGCCAGACTGATTATATTCACCTTATTTAAATAACTGTCCTTAGAGGCAGTGGGCCCAATACAGTAGGCTTCATCCGCAATTTGTACATGCAGGGCAGTTTTATCAGCTTCAGAATAAACAGCTACCGTTTCAATATCTAATTCCTTGCAGGCGCGGATAATTCGAACGGCAATTTCACCACGGTTTGCAATTAGTACTTTCTTTATCATGAGTCGGTTCCTCCTATTCGGCTTTTACTAAAAACAGAGGTTGACCGTATTCAATCAATTGGCCATCTTCCACCAATACTTCCACAATCTCACCGGAAACTTCAGCCTCAATTTCATTAAACAATTTCATCGCTTCCACTATGCAAACAATTGTATCCTTCTTAACTTTATCACCAATTCTTATGTATGGGTCTTCATCAGGCGATGATGCTCCATAAAATGTGCCAACCATTGGCGAAGTAATCTTGTGAAGGTTGGATGGTTGTTCTGTTTTTTCTCCCACAACAGGCGGTTTCTCTTCTATACTCTCAGATTGAACCTCTTGTTTTGATACAGATTGTACTGCCGGTGCAGCCAGTACTGGTACATCTGTTGGTTGTATACTGTTTTCTAATCCAGTACTTTTAATAATTTTTATTTTCGTACCCTCTTGTTCAAACTCAAACTCATTAATAGTTGTTTGGTTAATTAATTTTATAATTTCTCTTATTTCCTGTACTTTCATCAGGAACCACCCCTCCTATTTATGACCAGATACTAATATAATACTATAATAGCTGGTAGAAATTCAATTTTGATAAATAGATACCCCGTTTGCAAGTTTCTAATTTTTGTTAAACAGATTATTAAAAAATCCTGTTATTCAGTCTGTATACCTATACAATCCTTACTCCAGTTAGGCAATGAAGTGAGTTTATTACTACTAAAAAAGCATTTAAATGTCACTATTAAAATCTACTATAGATCTTTTTAGAAGCTTTTCTACTTTTAATTCCTCCTCTGCTTTCTCTTAATGACAGATTATTTACATGTTCGATAAAAACACCTCACAATCCTTTTTATTTCCATATAAAATTTTTGGATTGTTTACAATAACTCATACCCACACCTGAGATGGGCTACGTTAAATATCTGTAAAACTATATAAACAGAATTATCCCAGCCTGCTTTTAAAGAGTTTCCTAATCTCTCGGGACATATTCCAGATAATCGAAGATTACCTAAAATCATTTTCAGATTTCGCCAGCTTGTCCGACTCCATTTTTATTTACTGATGGATACACACTAGCTTCCTGCCAATACTAACATTTCGAAAACCACCAATTCACCTGATTACGCACCATCGTATGCTGGCAGATGTGATTTGAATGATCAATTGGTCCTGAATCTTTGCTTACACCAAAAACGATATCGGCAGCTCACCGATATCGTTTTATAGATTGGTACTATTTTTCCGGTTGAAATTCAACAGCAACTGCATTTGTTTTACCAATTTCTTTTGTGACCATTTGGATAATTTCATTTGCAGCCCCTGCATCCTGTTTATCAGCTTTTACAGTAATTTGAATTTGATCACCATCAGCCCTTACCAATGCGTCTTTATAACCAAGTGCAATAATCATCGTCTCTAGCATATCCTCTTTTGTGGACATTTCGGCCAATGCCTCAATCTGTGCGTGCGCTTCCACTCTCTCTTCTTCCGACAAATCGCTTGAAGCTACTTTATTGGTCAGTTCCTCTTTCTGCCTGCTTCTTTCATCATTCAGATCAATTCGCATCGCTTCAAATATGGAATCACTTGATTCATTTGTTATAACTGTGGAAGACTCTTCATTTTCAGTTGAATCTTTAGATGAATTTGTATCTGTATTTGTTTTTTCTTTCGTAGTCTGAGTATCCTGCTCCTGATTTACCGCTGTATCCTGTGGTGTTGTTATATAATATACACTTAGCACCGCCACCAGACTTAACATCGTCAATAACCATACTGTTTGCTTTCTTAACAACATATTTTTCCTCCTTAAAACCCTTATTTTTTAGCTGTTACTGCTACACGGTGACTTGGTACATCCAGCACCCTGGTTACCGCATCAATGATTTCTTTTTTTATACGAACATCATCTGCTCCCTTTGCCACAATTAATACTCCGCGAATAGCCGGTTTCTTCGTTTCTCTAACCAGGGGAACCTCTTTATCCCCTTCGCGTATAATTACAATCTTTTCATCTGTTGAAAAATCCTCAACCTTTCTCTGCCCGCCATCACGGTCTGTTTCTTCTGTTGTTTGGCGCTGTGCGACTGAATTCTTTTCATAAACCTTTGTTTCAGTTGCGTCAATATTAACAATAACGGATACATTTGATACCCCTTGCATCGTTTCCAATGTACCCTTCAATTCACTTTCATACATTTTTTCAATATCTCCGATTGATCCAGACTTTTTTGATGAAGTTGATTTCCAGGTCGTGACCGCTTCCTCTTCTTTCTGATCTTGGGTAGAACTCGCTTGAAAAACTTTATTTGTTTGTCCATTTTCAGAGGTGGGTTTATTCGTAAACATGCTTGCCACCATCAGTAATATACCGGCAATTAAAATAATGGCAAGATACCGATATGTTTTCTTTTGCTTGCCTCCCTCATCTCCTTTGGACAATAAGTCCTTAATCTTTTGAATCCAATCATTTTTCAAAGCCCATCACCCCCTTCATTTAATCCGATTACAATTTTATTTGAATCAATCCCCCATATATTAGATAGTATTGTGGATAGTTCGGATGACGGTACATCATTCATATTGGTTTGTTTCTCATCAATGTTAATATCGATTTTTTCTACTGGCTGGACAACTTCTGAGCTGGACTCTTGGCTTTCTGCCACAAATACGTGTATGGCTTCAATATTTTCTACATTCATTTCTCCATTCTTATCCAAAAGTGTAATTGTAATATCTTGAATGGCATAATTACTTTGGTCCATCAGCTCCTTTTCTGCTTCATTTTTTAATTGGACAGCCATATGTTCCAATATATATGCCTGCTGTGTCTCTTCTATTTCTCTTTTCTTACTTTCCATTGAATTTTCTAATTTCGGATTTTTCCATGTACTGCTCTGCATGATTTTTTCCTGAATATTACTTGTAAAATTTTTATTAAAAATAGATAGAATAGGAGCGATGAAAACAGCGATCAAAAGTAACCCGATAACTAGCTTTGTATATTTCTGCATGGTCGAGTTTGGAAGAAGCATGTCCAAAATGATCGCAAATAAGATAAAAACGATTATATTAGTTACCCAGTCAGTTAATATACTCATTCATTCAGCCTCCTATCGAACCATCATCGTGATATTTCCTGCAGCCACGATTACAGTAACGGTCAGGAAGAACATAAGGCTGACAATGGCCAATGCAGCGAAAACGAAGATGATATTTTTACTGATAATCTCAAGACACTTAATCATCTGCCCAGCTCCAAGCGGTTGTAAAATCGCTGCAGCCACCTTATAGACCATGGCAATCAACAATATCTTTAAAGCTGGAAAAGCTGTCATAATCAATAGAATGACCACACCCGCTATCCCAACTGTATTTTTTAAGAGGAGAGATGCTCCAATTACGGTATCAGCTGCATCGGTAAACATCCTGCCAACTACCGGAATAAAATTCCCAGTCACAAATTTTGCTGTTCTGATCCCAATTCCATCCGCCACTGCAGTTGATACTCCTTGCACAGAGATCACTCCTAGAAATACGGTCATGAAAATACCTAGCAATCCCACACTCCAGGTTCGTAATAAACCAGCTAACTGAGTGACCTTGTAATGCTCAGAAAGCATGCTGACTATGCTTAGCAGAGTCGATAGAAATAACATCGGCAAAACAATATATTCAATTAATGCTCCGCTCGTATTCATTAAAAACAGGAGCATCGGATGAAAGAATGCTGATGACAGTACACCTCCAGAGCTTGCAATTAGCGCAAGCAATAAAGGGATTAAGGCAACCAGAAAATCCGTGATGGCGGCAATCGTATCTATCACATAATCAACTGCTACATAGAAGCTATTCAGTGCAATAATCATCAAAACCATGAAGACTATTGCATTTGCCACTTTACTGACAGATGTTTTTTCAAAAGTGCTTTGCAATGTTTGCAGAAAGACACTGAATACAGTCAATAAAATGAGTGTTCCTAATAATTTCCCATTAGCAATAATTTCATGGAAAATGAATTTGAGAATACCACTGAGCCATTCTTTTAAAGAGAATTTTTTCTCTCCACTTATAAAATCTACAAAGCTTCCTTTTTGGGACTCAGGCAAAAAACCTCCATATTCCTCGTATACCGAATCCCAAAATTGCTTTAAATCATCAAGAGGAATATCACCCACATTAAATGTTTCAACAGCCTGCGTTTCTTCTGAAAAATCAGTAGAGGTGGGAGAGGCTTGAGTTGTTTGGCCATTGCTTAAGCTAAGAATTAGAAATAGAATGATGATACTTGTCCACTTTAATTGCTTCATTTATTCTTCAGCCCCTTTAAACCTTTCACCACAATGATTAGTTAGGAATCATCTGAATGACGCTTTCAATAATGACCGTTAAAATTGGAATGGCCATCGTGAGGATGATAATTTTTCCAGCCAATTCAATTTTTGAAGCAATTGCACCCTGCCCAGCATCTTTTGTTATTTGTGATGTAAATTCAGCAATATAGGCAATTCCAATGATTTTCAAAACTGTTTGTAAGTAAACCATATTCACATTTGCATTAACGGCCAATTGCTGAATCATTTGAATGATTTCATAGATTTTATCTATCAGAAAAAGAAATATAGCGCTTCCGACAAATACAACAAGTAAGAAAGCTAAATTTGGCTTTTGTTCCTTGATGATCATTGCCAGAAATGCTCCAACCAGTGCAACACCCGTTATCTGCAACATTTCAATGGCTCATCACCCCAATATTCCTATTGAAATAAAAACACGGATTTAATTCGATCAATCAACTGACCTACCACCTGTGCCACATTAAATAAGATATAAATAAAACTCACCAATATGACCCATTGTGAATATTCCTTCTTGCCCACCTGATCAAGAATCGTATGAATGAACGCAACAATTAGCCCGACCCCTGCAATTTTAAAAATAATATCGATATCAATCCCCATAACCCACTATCCTCCCTCTCGCTACATCATTAAAATGGCAATGAGCAGACCTGCAAAAAAACCTAGACTTCTGGCCATTTTGTCGTATTTCACCTGCTTATCAACGGCATCTGCTTCCTCCCTCTCGAGATGAACCAATGCCAACTGAATTTGTTTTTGCTGGCTCTCGCGATCATGTCTACCTAATGTTTCTCCGAATTGGAGAAGGATATCTATTTCTTTTTGCTGTAGTTCTGATTGATTTCTTACCACTTCAAGACTTTCACCCCAGGCTGCCGACACAGATTGATTGGCTGAGCCGAGCCTGCCTGCAAAGTCCGTAAAAAGAATCGAAACTGGAGCAGGAATTTGTTTTGACAGTGTTAATACAGCTTCTTTTAAGGGAGAATGTCCATACATAATTTCAGCTTCCAAAATTTGAAGTGCCGCTCGTAAATCACGAATATGTTTAGGTCTGGTGATTAATTTTTTAGAAACCTCAAAGCCGATAAGGGATGTAGCTATAACAATTAAAACTGCACCTAAAATTTTAATCATACTCTCACTCTTTCCCCATCAAATAGCACCTTGCCTGTACGATCTTTTATTTTTGATATACACCCTGGACGATCTATTCGCTTGAGTTCCACAATTCTCTCAAAATTAGCTTCCTGTACGATGTTTTTCATGATGGGCCTGGCTAATATATCATCAAGCGAATGTCCATGTGCCGTTATAAAGAGCGTTATACCAGCGTTTACGGCTTCCATCATCGCCTCAGCATCTTCCATTCTTCCGATTTCATCAGCAACAATGATTTCCGGGCTCATAGATCTAATCATCATCATCATTCCTTCAGCCTTTGGGCAGCCATCAAGCACATCTACTCTAATACCGAAATCCATTTGTGGAACTCCTTGAACACATCCAGCAATTTCAGATCGCTCATCTACAATTCCCACCTTCATCGCACGAATCGGATAGGAGCGATCTCCACTGGAAGCATAGCGGGCTAAATCTCTTAAAAATGTCGTCTTCCCCGTTTGCGGTGGTCCGATAATCAGAGTCGATAGCCAGCGATTATGATATAAATACCGAACCCATTCATTTACCAACCCCTTCTTTTGTCTGGCAATCCGGATATTAAAAAAAGTGATATCTCTAAGTCCCTTCACTCTTCCATTTTCCAGAATAACTCTCCCTGCCAAACCAATACGATGTCCTCCCTGAACGGTTATATAACCGCGTTTTAACTCTTCCTCGAGCATATAAAAGGAAAACTGGCTGACTTTATTAAGAAATAAATCTGCATCCTCCCGTAATACAGGCTTATGCCCATACGAGATTCCATTTCCGAACATGACTTCAAGCGGTCTTCCAACTCTAATTCTTATTTCTTCAATATCCCCTGGGTTTTTGGCTATTTCTTTCAACTCAGCGCCAATAGCCGGAGGTAATAATTCAATGATTGAATCCATATCTCTCCCTCGCCTGGTCTGTCATTATTTAAAATGTATTCATGGACAGGCCGTTTATGACTTTTTTAGAAACAAAGAGGTTATAAACTGAAAAGGGAACCAAATTAATTGGCATTAAAAGTGAGGAACCTTGTCCTGAATTTTAGAAACCGGAATTTACAGAAGAGGGCTGAAAACAAAAAAACTCCCGGGAATTTACTCCCGGGAGTCTTACACCTATTTATTAACCTCTGGATACATAAGAAGCATCAGAAGTGTTGATGATCAGCTTGTCACCTTCATTTACAAAGAAAGGAACTTGAACAGTAAGACCAGTTTCAACAGTAGCTGGCTTCGTGCCGCCTGATGCTGTATCACCTTTGATACCTGGTTCTGTTTCAGTTACTACCAATGTAACAGTTGTTGGAAGCTGAACGCCAAGTGTTTCCGTTTGGAACATCATGATAGAAACTTCCATGTTTTCTTTCAAGAATTTCAATTCATATTCGATTTGCTTAGATGACAATTCGATTTGATCATATGTTTCGTTATCCATAAACACATGATTATCACCACTTGCATATAAGTATTGCATTTTACGATTTTCGATATGTGCTTTGGCAACTTTTTCACCAGCACGGAACGTTTTCTCCTGGATAGCACCTGTACGAAGATTACGTAATTTAGAACGTACAAACGCAGCTCCTTTACCAGGTTTTACGTGTTGGAATTCGATTACTTGCCAGATACCGCCATCCACTTCGATTGTTAGACCAGTTTTAAAATCATTAACAGAAATCATACAATATAGCCTCCTACAGCCTTATAAAATAAGTAAATCTTTCGTTGAATGAGTAAAGGTTTCGTTAGAATCCTCCGTAATAAGGAGATCATCCTCGATTCTTACCCCTCCAACTCCAGGTAAATAAATACCAGGTTCACAAGTGACAGTCATGCCTTCTTCCAAAATAATATCTGATTTAGCAGAAAGTCCAGGACCTTCGTGCACTTCAAGTCCAATTCCATGTCCCAGGGAATGACCGAAGTATTCTCCATATCCTTTGGCAGCTATGATATCTCTAGCAAGAGCATCTGCTTCGCGACCTGTCATACCCGGTTTAATATGCTCCATTGCATATAACTGAGCTTCCAGGGTAACATCATAGATTTTCTTTAATTCATCAGTTGGGTCACCGACCGCCACTGTACGTGTAATATCAGATATATACCCATTATAAAGGGCACCATAATCCATTGTGACAAAATCGCCATTTTCTATTACTTTTTCTGTTGCAACACCGTGCGGCAATGCAGAACGTGCACCAGAAGCGACAATGATATCAAATGATGATGAAGTAGCCCCTGCTTTACGCATAAAGAATTCTAATTCATTAGATACTTCTATTTCAGTTAAACCTGGACGTATATACTCAATAATATGTTTAAATGCAGCATCTGCTATGTCTGCTGCTTCCTTTAATATCTTAATCTCTTGCGGTGTCTTAATCAAGCGCAATTTTTCAACAACATTGGAAACAGGAACAAGTTCACCTTCCACAACTTTTTCATATACCTTATAGGTAGAATAAGTAAGGTCATCCTGTTCAAACCCGATTTTTTTTGCACCCATTTCCTTCAATTGAGCCGCTATCTCATCTTGAATTGGTCCGCTGTGTTTAACAATCTCAAATCCAACCGCCTGTTTGCCCGCTTGCTCCACGTATCTAAAATCTGTAATAAATTTTGCATCCTTCTGGGAAATCACGACTACTCCCGCTGTTCCAGTAAAATTAGAAATATATCTACGGTTATATGGGTTTGTAATGATGATAGCATCAATATGTTCCTGACTTAATCTTTCACGCAATCTCTGAATTTTTTCCATTGAATAGACCTCTCCCTCATGATTAAGTAGTCAATAAAGCACGTAACGCCAATTCATAGCCATTCAACCCAAGACCTACAATTTGACCCTTCGTTACAGGGGCAGTGACAGATTGATGACGAAATGGTTCTCTGGCATGGACATTTGAAATATGTACTTCTATTACTGGAACTGAAATAGAGGCTATCGCATCCCGTATCGCATAGCTATAGTGCGTAAATGCCCCTGGGTTTAAGATAATCCCTGAAGCCGAATTTGTTTCTGCCTCATATAGTCTATCTATGATTGCTCCTTCGTAATTGGATTGAAAACACACCAATTGCGCCCCGAGTTTTATAGACTGATTTGCTAACTGCTCTTCAAGATCTGCAAGAGTCGTCCTTCCATAAATCTCGGGCTCCCGAAACCCAAGGTAATTTAGATTTGGTCCGTTGATTAAATAAATTTGTTTATCCATAACCAGGCTCCCGTGTTTTAAAGTGATACTTTCAATTTTAACACAAGAGTGAAAAATACGACTACCTATTACTGGACGGAATCCACTTTTACTTCCTTTCCTTCCTCTGCCTCTAGTTTCCGTTCATGATATTCAAAGCTGATGGAGTAACCGACAAATAGTCCGTATAAGATAAAGATACATAAGGTCGTTACAATGGTATCCGCAGACAGTTCCCCAACCGTTTTCATCCCTGGAAATAATGGCCTTAATACAAGAAATGAAAGACCCCACAGAGCAATCCCATATACAATACCAATCCAATAAGATTGCAGCTTACGAAAAATAAAGGAGTAAACATAAGCAAAGAGCATAGAAATAAGACACAGGCATAAAATTGACAGTACCACGCCCATCCACCCTTTAACAAAATCGGCTTTCACCCATGTTCGAAGAAGAAAGGTTGGGCCTATTTCCGTAAAATGAAAATAGTGACAGATTTGAAAAATCGCACCCCAAAGTAATCCTCCATAAAATCCAACCGAATTAATTACACCATAATAGCCCATCGGCTTTTTCAGCTTTTCTTTTGCTGTTTCCATAATTCAATCACCTCATAAATGCTAGTATGTGCGAAACAGACAAAGTTCATAAGAGAAATGGAAACAATCACTAGTGAAATAGAGAAAAATTCTGTAGAATAGATAATATAGACAACTTAACCATTATGGAGTGATGAATAAATTGGATAATAAGCCAATCTACGGCGGACAGGCTGTATTAGAAGGTGTAATGTTTGGAGGCAAACATTGTACCGTTACAACCATTAAACGAAAAGATGGATCTTTTGATTCCTATGCACTGCCAAAAACCAGCCATCCCCTGCTGGTAAAATTAAAAAAGATTCCGTTTCTGCGTGGGATTGTAGCATTATTGGAATCCAGTGCAATAGGCTCCAAGCATTTATCTTTCTCTACAGATCGATATGACGTTGACCCGGCGGATGACCATAAGATTGAAGAAGAAGAAACATCTAAACTGGGTATGATTTTGGGTGTAGCAGGCGTTGGGATTTTATCCTTTATACTCAGTAAATTACTTTTTACCGTAGTACCAATATTTTTGGCTGTTATTTTTAAGAGCATAGCACCCGGAGAAACAGTACAAGTATTATTAGAAGGTTTTTTCAAACTCACATTATTATTACTATATATCTATATCGTATCGTTAACACCGCTCGTAAAAAGAGTCTTTCAATACCATGGGGCAGAACATAAGGTTATCAACGCATTTGAAAGCAATAAGGAATTAACGGTGGAAAATGTTCGTAACGCATCTAGATTGCATTATCGATGCGGAAGCAGCTTTATTTTATTTACCGTATTTGTTGGAGTTTTTCTATATATGTTCGTTCCTTCTGATGTCCTTTATATTCGTATTTTAAACCGAATTGCCTTAATTCCAATTGTTCTTGGTGTATCATTCGAAGTACTGCAGTTAACCAATAAAGTACGTAACGTTCCTGTATTGCGCTTTTTAGGTTACCCGGGACTATGGTTGCAGCTTTTAACGACTAAGGAGCCAAGCGATGAACAAATTGAGGTAGCCATCGTATCATTTAACAAAATGCTAGAAACTGAAAATAGCTACAAACAAGGTTTACTCGAAGAAAAAATAGTGTAAAGAATAATAAAAGAAAAATAATTTCCTTGCTTATTGTTTATTTTTTCCTAAATATGCCAATGATGCTCTTAAAGGAGGTGCTTTCTGTGAATCGTAAGAATTCGATGATTTTTATTTATATCCTTCTTGGTTTCGCAGCTTTGGGGTTGATTTCAACTTTGATAAATAACCCGTTCCAACTAATCAAAAACGTACTCATTGGAGCCGCTGTTGTTGGGTTGATTTATTTTGTTTTTACACGATTCAGGAATGGTAACTCGGGTGGAGAATATCAGGCATACAGGAAAACAGCCCGAAAAACAATTAAGAAGAAACGTAAACATGAAATGATTAAAACAAAAAGAAGCAAACATAATACACATGGATTAACCGTCATTTCTAAAGAACAACTAATTAACAGACCTAAGAAAAAGTCAGATGTCAAACTGACTGTCATAGAAGGAAAGAAAGCACGTAAAAAAAACCGGGCCCTTTTTTAAAGAGTTCGGTTTTTTTATAGTTTCTTTA
Source organism: Pradoshia sp. Z5_111 (assembly GCF_058267535.1). Classification (NCBI taxonomy): domain Bacteria; kingdom Bacillati; phylum Bacillota; class Bacilli; order Caryophanales; family Bacillaceae; genus Pradoshia; species Pradoshia sp. Z5_111. The sequence continues at coordinate 44,661 of NZ_JBZCPQ010000005.1, read as the reverse complement.
AAGAGCAATATATGATTGAAACTTTAACCTTATTTCACTAAGGGGTAAAATTAGAATAATAAGCTAGGGTGATTATAAAAAAGGATAATCCAACTTACAGATTATCCTAAATTGACTTATTTAAATTCTCCACGATATAACCATGGAAAAAGGCCGTCTAAAAATCGTTCAGTTGCCGGCATAAAATAAGAACCATAATGATAGTCAGGATCAAGGGTTGTAATAATCCAAGTGCCTTTCGTTGATTGTTCATCTATATACAGTACAGATCCACCATCTTCTGTAGCTATAAGAGTAATAGCATGCTCAGGCGGCCAAAATACTCCGTGTTGATGCCATGTTGAATCCTCGAGCGTAATATACTTAAAAAATTCATGGTCATCATTTTTAGTAACTAACCCACTATTTGAGTTTTCTTCAAGCCACCACCAAAAATTTGTCTGGCGTTCTTCCCATTTTTGATTAGGGAGCCATTCCCATGGCTGTGGACCCATAGCCACAATAATACCGCCCTGATCTGCAAACTCATAGAACTTCTCTTTATTATCAAGCAGTATTTGACCATTTAATTGAGAAGGAACAATCAACACATCAAATCCTGTTAAATCAAAATCTTTCAATTCAAGCTGATAAATAAGAGAGTCTATGAATTGCGCATACTTTGGCTCATGAAACGTTCTATAATGCGGGGCATGCCCTCCATAAATCACAGCTATTTTTCTCATTATGCCTCAACTCCTTTGGTGCGTACTAATTCTTTCTTAAGTACCTCTATAAATTGAGGAGTTATTTGGTTTGTTGTGTTTTTCCGCTGACCATATCCTAATAAACTCCTGCCAGCATGAACAATAACTGTCCCATTCGTTGTTTCACGATCAATGTACGTAATAGCCTTACCATCTGTAAATGTTAGGCAAATCTCCGCATGTTTCGGTGGCAAATAAAAACCTCTTGCAAAGAAACCTGCAACGCCCTTCGTATATACCATATCCTCTACTTTTACACCTTTAAAAATCGGTGAATTTTCAGGAACCTCTACTAGGTAATCCTGATAGCCGCGAACCTTCTTCGGCATCATTGGTATACAGCCAGGCAGCCAAGCTCTAAATAAGTGACCACAAAAGACAACAATCTTTCCTTCGTTTAAAAATTGCTCTATTTTTTCTTTATGTTTATACAAATACTCCTGATCTGCAAAATCAGTAATAACCAAAACATTGTATGGATCCAATTCTATGTTTGCAAACTCGTACTCCATTAATTTAGTATGCTGACCGGATGATGCATCTGCTTTATAACCAAATGCGTGATTCGGACATAACTCTAGTATTCTAAGTTCCATTGTATACCCTCCTTGAAATCTAGCTTCAGGGCCTAGCCGCTCGAGGTCGTAAGAATAGCCACTACGGGTGACAACAACACTCTCCCTGCGTGCCTCTTCTTACGCTTGTCGCGGCTGAGCAAGGCCCTTCAGCTTTTTATGTAATCTAGCTTCAACAGCTAGAAGCTCAGGATGTAGGTCATGAAGACGTTGCCACACGACGTGGCGCTTTTAGTCTTCGTTCCTTAAATCAGTCGTTTCAGCTTTTTATGTAATCTAGCTTCGACTCCTAGGAGCTTGAGTCATAAGCAAATACTCTGCGGGGAAGAACTTTCCCTTCGAGTATTCGTCTTATGCTCTTCGCTCCTGTTCAGTCGTCTCAGCTTTTTGTTTTCAAAGTAGTAGCATGCTTCTACTAATTTTTTTGTATATGGATGTGTTGATTGGTATAGAACTTGAGATGGGGGTCCGCTTTCGACAATGGTTCCTGACTCAAGTACCATCATTCGATCTGCTACATTACCGACAGACTGAATTCGGTGCGTAATGTATAAAACTGACATATGAAATTCAACCTGAAATTTCTTTAAAAGGTTGATGATTAACTTTTCTGTTTGCGGATCAAGGGCAGATGTTATTTCATCAGCTATTAAAAGCTTAGGATTCATTAATAATGCTCTAATAATAGCCAATCTCTGCTTTTGCCCTCCGGAACATTGGCTTGGTTTTTTTGCTAATAATTCCGTAGGCAAGTCTGCCTTTGCCATTAATTCTTTTATTTTCTTTTTTATTAATTCTGGCTTTTCTTTTTTAAGGACAAGCGGTTCCATTAAACTTTTCTCCATTGTCCAAAACGGGTTAAAGGAACGCTCAGGATTTTGGTAAATATATTGAATCGTACAACATGGCTCTTTTTCGACAAGACCGCTTGTCGGTGACTGAATCCCCATAATGATTTCAGCCATTGTAGATTTACCCGATCCTGATTCTCCTATCAAACAAATAAATTCATTGCACAAAATCTCATAATTGATTCCCCGAAGCACAGCCTGATTTTGGTAGCTTTTATTTACATCTTGAACTCTTAACATTTATTGCACTTCCTTCATCAGTTGTTTATTACTTAAACTAAAAATCCGATCCGAGATTGCATACGCTACATCTAAATCATGCGTGATAAATAATAGACTGATCCCATGTGAACGGACTTTTTCCTCCAAGAGTTCTACTATTTCTTTTTTCAATATAGGATCCAGCGCACTTGTGCATTCATCTGCAATCACAAAAGCTGGTTTATTTACCAAAGAGAGTGCGATTAGAGCCCGGCTCAACATGCCGCCTGAGCACTCATGCGGATACTTGTCCAAAATGTTTTTATTTAACGCGACTTCCTCAACACTCTTCTCAGCTTCCACAAGACTTATACCGGTTTCTAAAAACTGTTCTTTTAATTTTAATACTGGATTAAATGCCGCCCGTGCATCCTGATAGATAAATGAGCATGTTTTCCAATAGTGCTTTTCCCTAAAGGATTTCCCTCGAACAGATTCACCGTCATATGTAACATCGCCAACCCAGTTCTCAGCCGGCAATAATCCGTACAAAGCTCTGGCTATCGTTGTTTTTCCACTGCCTGAAGGCCCTATCAAACTCACAATCTCTCCTCTTTTGATCGTAAACTCGATATTTTCAACAATAGTTTTTCCATCGTAGTTGACTGATTCCAAATAGCAGTATAAATCCCTGGGTTTATCACCAGCAGCTAGTGTGACTGGCTGTTTTTTTTCTTTTCGTGGTCTTATCTGTTTATCTTCCAATAAGAAAGCAAGCGAAACCGATGTGATGAGCAGCATAATCACTGGCGGCAATACAATCCATGTCCATTGGCCAGTTAAGAAAATAGATGTTTGTGAGAAAGCGGTATTTAACATGCTTCCCCAAGTTATCACATTCGGGTCACCTAAACCTAAGAATGCTAAACCTGCTTCTGTCAAAACAGCAGATTGAAATGTCATCACAAATTTAGTCTTTATAATTGGCCGTAATTGTGGCAAAATATGAGATTTCAATACATAAAAAGAACTGCCACCAAACAGCGCCGATGCTTTTACAAATTCTCTTTCTTTTAAAGTTAAAACAGAGGATCGAATAATTCTCATATAACCCGGCCACGATAATAGACTTAAAATGATAACAAGCTGAATTACGCCTGAACCCGTAAAAGCAACAACCAATAATATCAAAAGCAAATTTGGAAGCACTAATAAAATATTGGCCAGCCCGTTAATGAATTTATCGAATTTTGGCAAATATCCTGCTGCCAGTCCCAGCAATACACTTAAAACTGTCGAACAAAGAGCAATACAAAGTCCAATTAAGACACTCGTACGTGTACCATATAATAATTGGCTAAATATATCCTGACCTAAACGGTTTGTACCCAGCCAATGCTCAGGTGAAGGTGATTCAAACAATCCTCCGCTATAATCCATTGCTGAATAAGGAGAAAGTAATGGACCAAACAATGCCAACAGCATGACCAAGGCTAAACAAAGTAAGGGGAACTTATAGAACTTTTTCAACATGTTTGCCCCCTCTAACGCGTGGATCTAATTTAGGATAAATAGAATCTGCCAGTGCATTGCAAATCAAAATCATAACAGCAAATAATAAAAACAGACCATGCATCAATGGGTAATCCCGTGAAAGAATGGACTCTTTTAATAACTGTCCAATTCCCGGATAAGAAAATAACGCCTCTACAAAAATTGCTCCTGTAAAGGTGTAGCCAATTCTTATCATAATCAGAGTAAATATAGGTATTAAAACATTTTTAAACGTATGTCTGAATACTAAACGGATTTCCCTGACGCCCTTCATCTTGGCAAATTCAATGTAAGGTGAGGAAGCTACCTGAATCGTTTCATTACGCACGAGTAAGTAGATCCTTGTCAGGCTTACCATGGTTAATGTTACTATTGGCAAAATGGCATACTTAGCAGCATCTTTAAATTTCCCCCACATTGATTCGCTGTCCATAAACGGTGTATGTGCTCCGCTCATTGGAAGCATATCCAGCATTACTCCAAACACAATAAGCAATAGCATACCGAATAAAAATTCGGGTAAAGCGCCAACCGCAAGCATTGTTGACATAAATGTTTTATCACCTTTTTTATGATGAATCCAACCTGATAACAGTCCTAAAAAAATACCAATTACAATGGATAGAACAGAAGAAATTCCGACAATCCATAGCGTGTAAGAAATATGATCCATTATGATATCATTAACAGGCAATTTATAAGTATATGAAAATCCAAAATCAAACTGTACGATGCCAACTACATAATCAAGAAATTGTTCGGCCAATGAATCATTCAGCCCATAATATTCAATCATTGAATTCTTTTGTTGCTCTGTTAAGGTTGCACCGCTTTCCTGCCCCTCCAAATATTCAAGAGGTCCCCCCGGCATTAGTCGAGGGAGGAAAAAGTTTAAAAGAATCAAGATAAGAAGAAGAGAACCGTACAGCTTAAAAATTTTAATCATATTCAATAAACGCTGCCTTGTTATCTGTTAATGGGATTCCATCTGAAATACCACCATATGTGTTAAACCATCCATCAAATTCAGTAGCATCATAAACAAAGTAGAACGGGCGATGGTAAATCACTAATGTAGGCAGCTCTTCAGCTAAAATATCCTGCATGGAATTAACTGTTTCGTTACGCTCTTCCCCTTCTTGAGACAGTTGTTTACTAGCCAACTCGTTAAACTCTTGATGATTGAATACAGCATTGCCAGCATATGCATTGCTTGCCTGACCAGAGAACCATAAGCGGAGGAAATCAGGATCCCCACTTAATCCAATGTGCCCTGTTAAAGCCATATCATATTTCCCTTCACTCATAGCAGTTGTAAAAGTAGCTGTATCTACTGTTTGAATTTGCAATTTCACCCCTACATCAGCAAGCATTGATTTCATTAACTCGGCTTCCTGAGGAGTAGAAGAAACCAGAAGTTTTAAGCTAAGCTCTTTTCGAACACCATTTTTATTTTTTTCATATCCCAGTGAATCCAACATTACATTTGCTCGATCCACATCATAGTCATATTTTTTTACCTCTTCATTAAACCAATCCGAATCAGGTGGAATTACCCCTCCGCTACCAACAATGGTTTTGGAATTCCCCAATACTTTTTCTGCTATTTCACCTCGATTAAGTGCATAGGCAATTGCTTGACGAAGCCTTTTATCACTTAACTGTTCATTTTCCAAATTAAAAACAATACGAACTGCGCTTCCTGTTGGATTGCTTTGAAGTGCTTTAAACCCTTGTTCTTCCATTTGCTTCACTTCTGTATAGTTATGCGTCATGCCCCCGGTTATTTCGCCTTTTTGCAGGGAAAGCATTTTATTCTCTACATTCAAATATTGAACTTCCTTAACCGTCACATCACCTTTGAAATAATCCTCATTTGCCAGGTAACGATAATTACCAGTCGAGCTGTTATAGCTATCAAGAACATATGGACCTGTACCGATTAATGCATTTTCTTCCGTATATTCCATTGGATTTTCGATTTCTGACCAGATATGCTCTGGCAGAATTGGAAGGATTCCAGCAATTTCAGTGATAAACGGGGAATACTTCTCGGTCAATGTGATTGCAACTTTATGATTAGAAATTTTCTTTAGTGAAGCTATTTTAGACATATCTGCATTCCACTGGAACGCATGTTTTTTAAAATAGTTATATGAAAAGACAACATCATCTGCGGTTAATGATTCTCCATCATGAAACTGCACATCTTTTTCTAAATTAAACGTATATGTTAGCTTGTCCTCAGATACTTCCCAGGAAGATGCCAGCCAAGGAATTACCCCTGTATCATCCTTCCAAGTAAGCGAGTCAAAAATGAAACTGCTCCGCAAGTATCCTCCGGGTCCATTTGAGGTAAATGTAAATGGAGATGGGAACCCACTATCTGCCCATGCAATTTTCACGGTCTTATTTTTTTCAGATTCCATTGAATCTGTATTTGTATTTGGTGAAGAGCCACCACCTGAACATCCTGCGAGCAGGATGAATAATGATAGTAGTAAAAATGAAATCCTTTTCATCCATACAACTCCCTTTCAACGTATGATGGTTATTATCATATAACAGTTGATAATGATTATCAATATCATTATTTTAAAAAATTGTAATCGTTTCATAAATAAGAAAAATGTCCTACACCAAATACAATTTACAATGGAAAATATTACAAATATAGATTAAAGCTTTTTTAATTATCTCTCAAAATTATTATATCAACATATTCTTAGCGTTTATAATTTAAGGGCCACTCTTTTTGACACAAAAAAAGCACCCTACTATTAGTAGATGCTACAAAGTGTACTTATTTTTTGTTTTATATCATCTGATTCGGTAAACCCAATCCTTAAGGAAATGCTTAGCCGCTTCTTTGCCTTGATCAATTAATACCAGTCGCTGATTATCGGAAATAGAAAACTCTATAAATCCAGCCTCTTTAATTGGTATAAACACAATGTTTTTAACGAATTTTCTTGAAATATATCTGGCATCATGAGCATTCCTCATCGTTTCAAATAAAGATGTAAAAAGTTCAATTGCATTAGTAATATCACGCTCATGGACCATTGCCTGTTGCTTTTCAGGTACCAGCCTTAATCCCAGCACCGGTCTCTCAGCGATAACGTTTTCCTGATCAAACAGCCACATAGGAAAATTACTTAAAACCCCTCCATCTACTATAATTCTCTTTTCCCCTACTGTTCGAAGCGTAATCGGCTGAAAGAAAAAGGGGACAGAGCAGCTCATACGAATCGCTTTCGCCACTGAAAACTGATTGGGGTTTATATTATATTTCGGCAGATCATCCGGCAAAACGATCAGTCTTCCATTTGTAAGATCCGATGCAATAACCCTTAATTGCTTATCAGCTAAATCGGCAAATGTCCTAATATTTTTCCTAGCCAACACCTCTTTAATCCATAGCTCTAGGGCATCCCCTTTGTAAAGTCCCATACTCCAATATAATTTAAGCCATTTGGCTAATGGAAAGCGTTTGTTTTTTTTCGTTTCCAACAGCTTCGTTAATTTAACGCTTTTCATAATTTCATTAATTTCACTCCCTGAATACCCCGCTGCAATAAACCCGGCAATGATTGCTCCTGCACTTGTTCCGGCTAACCTCTTAAACCGGTATCCCTGCTCTTCTAATTCAATTACTGCTCCAATAAGAGCAAACCCCTTTATGCCTCCTCCGGAAAACACTCCGTCAATAAACAAAATAAACCCCTCCCCCTTACTTACTCATTTTTAATCTGGGAGAGAGAGGTTTAGAACATATTAAGTAAAGTATTGTATTTCTGCATTCGGAAAGAATTCTTTGATGGAATTTTCTATATGAGTTTTCAAAGCATTCGCTTCTTCATCAGGATAGACATATTTCCCTATACCGTATTTACCCCATTTATACTTACGCTTCGTTTCATCCATCTCAAGCTTTGTCTTAGGATAACGTGCTTGAATAACTTTTTTTGCTGGCTTTGTAAAGCGATGCTGGATGAGCTCAAAGCTGATTTTCATCATGGACAGCTCTTCACCTAACGCATGCCTCAAACGATCAAATAATTCGTAATATCCTTCTTCCCAGCCTTCATGCATATATATCGGAGCGACTATAAACCCAAGATGATATCCGGCTGCTGCCACTTTTCGAGCAGCCTCCAAACGTTCATCAAACGAAGAAGTTCCTGGCTCAAAATTTTTTATAACATAACGGGAGTTAATGGAGAAACGGAAACTGGTTTTCCCATTATGTCTGGCATCGAGCAAATGATCGACATGATGAAATTTAGTTACAAATCGTAATCTCCCATATTCAGTACTGCCGATAAAATTAATCGTTTCCTTTAAGGAATGCGTGAGATGATCAATACCTACTATATCAGACGTACACGCTGCCTCAAATCGCGTGATTTCCGGCGCTCTCTGTTCCATATATTTACTTGCCTGCTCAAATATCTCTTCTAGATTCACATACACTCTAATATAAGGCTTACTGCCAAGGGTTGTTTGTAAATAACAATAATGGCAATGCCCCATACATCCTGTAGCCAGCGGAATCGCATACTCTGCAGAAGGCTTTGATGTATCAAATTTTAATGTTTTCCGTATTCCTATCACCATCGTGGATTTGGCTATTCGATATTTTTGCAGTTCATTATCACCTGGCAAATCACGAATCTGATTGTGGGATGTGGTTTGCCTAATTTCCACTGGCAGGCTCTGAAATTTTTCATATAAAGCCTTTCCTAACGGATATTCCAATGCTTTAGGTTCAAAATAAACTAATTGAGGAATAAATGGTTTCATGTTTTTCACCTACTTAACAAGTAGTGTATACAGAAATAAAAAAAAGGATGGCGTTAATCTTTACCATCCTTTTATCATTTATATCAATTTTTTATTTACAATCCACATTTAAGCTGAGCACCGCAGTTCGTACACGTATTACATCCACCAAGTTCTTCTACTTTACCTTGACGGCAAACCGGACAAGTATTTCCAACTTCGCTACCAATCGTTACACTTGTTGATTCAAGTGCATCAATTGTGTCGACAAGAACAACATGCTGCTTCGTATGTTGCGGCTGAGTGGGTTGATCCGTATCGTTTTCAGCCTTTAACGTTAATACCTGTGTATCACGACTTCCATCTACGTATACAGTACCGCCCTTAGCTCCGCCTTTATATAGACGCTCATACACTCGCTCTACCTGTTCAACGGAATATCCTTTCGGCGCATTTACCGTTTTACTGATGGAGCTATCGATCCAACGTTGGATAATGCATTGTACATCAGCATGTTTCTCAGGAGTTAAATCCATTGCAGAAATAAACCAAGAAGGTAGATTATTGCTATCTGCATTAGGATTGCGACGTAAATATTCTTCTACTATATCAGCTTTCACTTCAATAAATTTACCCAAACGTCCACTTCTGAAATATGTGAATGAGAAGTATGGCTCAAGACCTGTAGAAACACCTACCATTGTACCGGTGCTTCCAGTAGGAGCAACTGTTAATAGATGTGAGTTACGGATACCATATTTCATAATTCCTTCACGAATATGTTCAGGCATTTTTTTCATATACCCTGTATTAATAAAACGTGTGCGTAATTCTTTCGTTTCTTCCTCGGATTCACCGACTAAGAATGGGAAGCTGCCTTTTTCTTTCGCGATTTCAATAGATTCCTCATATGCTGCAGTTGCAATTGTTTCAAATACACGATCAACAAGCTTATTTCCTTCTTCAGAACCATATTCTTTTTCACAATAAATAAGCATATCATGCAGACCCATTACACCTAGGCCAACACGTCTTTCCCCTAGAGCCTGTTTTTTATTGGCTTCAAGGAAGTATGGAGTTGCGTTAATGACATTATCCTGCATGCGCACGCCCACTTTTACCGTTTGTTTCAGTTTCTCCAAATCCACTTGTTTGCGATCTTTATCTGTCATTTCAGCCAGATTGACAGCAGCCAAGTTACATACAGAATAAGGAGCCAATGGCTGTTCCCCACATGGGTTCGTCGCAACTACTTTTTGACCGTACGCTTTAGCGTTTGTCATATCGTTTGCATTATCGATAAAGAAAATGCCCGGCTCCGCAGAATAAGTCGCACAAATATTGATTAAATTCCATAACTCGCGCGCTTTAATTTTACGATATACACGCACGGCATAGCCTAGTTTTTCCCATTCGCGTACATCACCGCAATCAGCCCATTTTTCATTATAGGCTTTCATATCAACTTCATTATAGGACTCAACATCCGGGAATCGAAGTTCATATTCTCCGTCATTTTCTACAGCTTCCATAAATTCTTTTGTTAAGCACACTGAAATATTGGCACCTGTTAAAAAGTCTGGATTATGAACAGTATCATTTCCACCAGCAGCAAGTTTTTCTTCTGCTTCTTTAATGATTGCCTCATTAAATCCGCCAAATCCAGAAATGTTTTTATAATTGACTATGCCTTGATACATGGCTTCCTCTTGCATGGTAAGCGGAGTGAATTTTAATTTTTCAGATGCATGTTTACGAATTACTTCATCCTCGCTGACTTCCATTAAAAAGCGCAAAATTTTAGGGTTTTGCATTTTTGAGATGATAAATTCTACGATATCCGGATGCCAATCAGACAGCATAATCATTTGAGCGCCACGACGGGAACCACCCTGTTCAACCAGGTGAGTTAATTTTGCAATATCATCCAACCAGGATACTGCTCCTGAGGATTTTCCGTTTACACCGCGAGCAAGCGTATTTCTTGGACGTAATGTCGAACCATTTGTACCGACACCGCCTCCGCGGCTCATGATTTCCATCACATGTTTGCGATGTTCAGAAATTCCTTCACGGCTATCATTAATAAATGGCATTACATAGCAGTTAAAGTAGGTTACTTCGGTTTCAGAGCCGGCTCCATAGAGTACACGTCCTGCCGGGATAAAGTTCGTTTGGACCAATTCATTATAAAACTTATCAAACCATTCCTTGCGTTTCTCTTCCGTTTCTTCAACTTCAGCCAGACCGCGTGCATTCCGTTTTGCAATCTGTTCATAATATATTTCAAGCGGTTTTTCAATCACGTCGAGTGACTTACAAATCAGACCGGTTTTAATTTCATCATGCTTGTCCAAGGAGGAGCGGAATTCTTCTTCAACCAATACATGTGCTTTCTTGGCTTCCCAATCAATATGTTGGATGTACCCAAGTCCACGGGCAGGAAATTTCGGATCTTCTTTAATGGTAAGTACTACAAAATCTCCATCACTAAGTGTCAATTTTTCCGTATCTTTGAAGGAATAGCGATCTATCATCACAAGCCTTGAAACACCCTTATACGTCTTATTCATGTCTGGAGTAATAGGAAAAACTTGTGGAAATAGGGCTATATCTTTATTTAACCTTTCGACATTTATAGACAACTTGCGATTTGTTACAGTAGGCAATTTGATCTCTCCTTCAACCAATAATATAATCTCTTTTTTATTTATCTTTGTTAAGTTCTTAAATGAATATCTCTACGTTATCATAGCCTACATATTAATTCAACATATAGTATTTGTATTTTTATAATTCATACCACATATAGTATTTGGAGCACCTTCTATCAAAATTGTCAATTCTTATAATTTTACAAAAAATAAAGAAAATCAAAGAATTAATCTTCTTTTCACCTATTTTTGAACCAAAACAAACAAAATCTCAGCTTGCATATTACTAAGCTTAACTATGCTTCATATAACAGCGTTTTTGCATTTTCGACACAAATATTTTTTCTTAAAAATTAAAATTTTGTCCATAATGCACGATACTTGATTTATAGTCGTTTGTAAACTTATTGTCCTTTCAAATAAAGCAAAACTATATAGATATAACCGTTATCTTGGTTTCTAAACCACTGACCAATTCAGCTTGCAGGTAGACAGGTATAATATCCATCCTGGATGCCTATAATTTTTTAACTACAAATTCGTAAACTATTACCAGAAAATTTTTTTGCCAGACAAATATACGAACTGTATAATAGAAAAGTGAACAGAAAGAGAAAGTGGGGATTGAATTGCCAAAGTCATTAATCGTATTAATTGTACTGGCTGTATTGATCATTGGATATTCCATCTACAGTTGGTTCTCCAGCAAAAAAATGGTTACGACATTGTCCCAAGAGGACTTTAAAGCTGGCTATCGAAAAGCTCAGTTAATAGATGTTCGTGAGCAAAAAGAATTTGATGGCGGACATATTTTAGGCGCCCGTAACATACCTTCTACCCAATTGAAAATGCGAATGAAGGAACTCCGCAAAGACAAACCTGTTTATCTATATTGTCAAAGCGGAATGAGAAGCACACGAGCAGCTCAGATGCTATATAAAAAAGGCTATCGTGAACTTTATCAACTCGAAGGCGGCTTCAAGCAATGGAAGGGTAAAATTAAATCCAAATAAAACCAAAGAGCCAATGCAGGATGCACTTGGCTCTTTATAATTAAATGGATATTTTTTAAGATTTCGTTTTATTACTACTGTTAAATTCGCTGTTAAATTCATCTACCAGATTCTCTGCTGCTTTTTTATATAGCTGGCTCATATGAGAAAGGGAAGCAATCATTAATAATTTCTCAAAATATTCAACATCGCCATTGAACTCATCCAGATTGCCACCTAAATGTACCCCTTCTTCTTTTGCCTCAGAGATACTCTCCAGAATGTCTTCTTTAAATTTATGAGCATTATGATCAGTCAGGCGCAGAAAGCTGGAATATAGTTCATCAAGCTGCAAGTCTTCCTCTACTATCTTAGTGTTCAAAGGTCCAAGAATCGTTTTAATGTCACTTATAGACAATGTCCCTTTTAACTGATAAATCAAGCTGATTACTATTAAATGCCGCTTGGAATATTTTTTATTTTTAATAGGAAAAAATACTTTACCCTTGGCATAATTATTGATCATCGTCTTAGTTAAAACTTTTTCATCATCATTCCGCTTAGACATTTTGAATTTACTCTCGAATAATTGAATGACTTGATCCATATATAAATCAATGTCTGGTATATCCTCTAATGTGATTTTATCTTGCAATCCCAGTTGATTGATAAGTTCTTCATTGTTTTTCATTTTGTAACCTCTGTTTACTAATAGTAATTTCTATTATACATTAACCAATCAAATACTGTAAGGATGAGGATTTTTTAGACTTTTATCATTAATTGGAATGCTTGGCAATCTGCTCTATCTCATAGGAAGCAACCAAATTTATGCCCTTATTATCCTGCAGCGTACAGATATACATAGCCTGTGCTAGCACTTTTCCTTGTACTGGCTTATATTTCTTAAGAGGCCCTTTGAATACAAACGGGCAAACTTTACTTACTGAAGCTGCCAATCCCTCTCCCAGTCTGAATTCCTGCCTATCCCCCAATAAAAGTGATGGCCTAAAAATGGTCAGACTGTTTAATTGAAGCTGTTTTAATGCAGTCTCCAGTTGCCCTTTTGTTTTGCTGTAAAATACATGGGATTTTTCATCAGCACCCATTGCAGAAATAATTAAGAATTGACGAACATGGTGCTGTTTAGCATTCTCTGCAAGCATCAAAGGGTATGTATAATCGACTTTCCTAAAGGCTTCTTTTGTCTTTGCTTTCTTAATGGTTGTACCCAAACAGCAGAAAATACAATCGACATCACTTGGTAGTGGTTCCCGATCCAGTTGTTCAAAATCTGGAAAACTCTCTCTAAGCTTTGAATGTTGAATACCCATGCTTGTCCTTACCCATACAATTACCTTCGCAAATTCATTTGAATCCAAAAGTGTTGTCACCAATTCTCTACCAACTAATCCGGTTGCCCCAATTACTAATCCTACTTTACCGGTCATCTAATTCCTCCATAACCCTTATTTTCATTTCCTCTATTATAATCTATTTTCATCATGCATGAATTCCATTAAGATTGAGAAAATAACTATAAATCCATAAGAGGGAGGATGAAATATATGAAAGAAGAAAGCACTCATGAATTTGTAGAAAATTTGCATGAAAAGCAACAAAAGGCTGAAAAGAACCAAGCTAAACAAGGATACGGACGTCCAAGCAAAAAACTTCCTAATAAACAGCATTAATATCTTGTAAATGTATGCCATGAGTAATTTTCCTCATGGCTTTTTACTGATTTACCTACTTTTCGGCTTCACTTCTGGCTACTCCTATTAATGGTAGCATTTCCTCGAAAAATCAATACTTTCATTCGCATAGATATCCCTGTTAAATATATAACTACTTAAAAAATCTAACGTTGCCCATTCTTATTCACATTGCAGGTTAGTGGAATTAGACAACCTTATATATTCATATCTTAGGAAAAATTGATTTGGGTGTGATTGAAGAATATGAATACACATAATCAAGTTGTTTTCTATACGATTAGGTGGTCTACCATTAAAAAATTTTTAGTACTAGATTTTATAACAGGCACAGGTATTTATTATGCATTTAAAATTATTTCATCCAGCGTTTTAGTTGGTGTTTTAGGAAGTATTATTTGTACCGAAGGGATTAAACGGTTACCTGGCAAACTAATGCGTTGATTGGAAAGGGTTAAGAATCATTTTACTGTTCGTAAAGATTCTAGCTAGTTATTATGTTTTTAATATAAAAATAGCCCCACCAAAAAGGAATTAGCTTTTTTGTTATTGGACTAACGCTCTTTCAGTTTAAGTAATTTTTATCACAGACAGAACCCTCCTATTGACTAGGAGGGCTTTTATTCCTATAGTCTAGATGCCTACTCACCTACCATCCCATCACCATCGTTATCACGCATATAAGGATACAACCAATGGTCACTCGTTATAGGCATACTAAAACCTGCATCTTTTGCTTCTTTAATCGTCACTTCACCATTACCGTTCGTATCGACACTAGAAATGTTTCCGCCTCTATTTGAACTGGTTGAGTTTTTACTTGAACTGGTTGGGTTTTTACTTGAACTGGTTGATTTAGAAGACTTGCTTTCTGTTAAACCAAGTGATTTGTTTACTTCATCCGGGTTAACATTGTCAAATTTATCAACAACTTTATTGCCCTTGATGGTATACGTATACTTATAGCTTGAAGGAACCTGTGTTTTTGTATTCGGATAGGTGATAATTGCTTCAAAATTTGTCGCACCACCTGCATCACGAATCACTTTTTCCATGTATGCTTGGTCACCATACCTGTTCAATGTGCTTTCTTGTGGGGTAATATTATAAGCATTCGATACCCCTCCTAAAGAGTCCGCTATGATATGTCCTTCATCAAAATTATCACTTTCAACACCCGGAACTTTTGCCTCATCAGAGTAGTATCTACCAGACGATGTTACAGGCTCGCTACTGTCATCTTGTAGAATAATCTCGTCCGCAATGACACGTACTAGTTGCCCGTATTCATTAGTAAACGCCCAATATTTACGATTCCCATAGCCGATATCCACAACAACATTAGGTTCACGATAACCAGATAAATCGCCACCATCAACTTTGATAAGTTTGTACCCTGAGAACTGTGTCTCCTCTTTTTTCTTAGCCTCCGCTTCCGCCTTTGCCTTAGCTTCTGCTTCCGCCTTTGCCTTAGCCTCTGCTTCTTCCTTTGCCTTAGCCTCTGCTTCTTCCTTTGCCTTAGCCTCCGCTTCCGCCTTTGCCTTAGCCTCTGCTTCTTCCTTTGCCTTAGCCTCCGCTTCTTCCTTTGCCTTAGCCTCCGCTTCCGCCTTTGCCTTAGCCTCTACTTCCGCCTTTGCCTTAGCCTCTGCTTCCGCCTTCGCCTCAGCCTCTGCTTCCGCCTTCGCCTCAGCCTCTGCTTCTTCCTTCGCTTTAGTTTTTTCTTCCACTGCTTTAACCGTTCCTACTTCTTGCTGTTGCTCTACCTGTGCGCTACTACCAGCAAACTCTTCTAATGGAGCAATTATTGAACTTAAAGTAATACATAGTATCGCTGCAGCGCCAAAAATCATTACTACATGCAATTTAGTCCTTTTGGCTTCAGGAGCTCTCTTCAAAACATAGCTCGGTTTAATTAAGCCCACAAATAAAGCTGTGATAGATACTAGAAATAGGATAAGAAGCAAACTATCAATTACTGAAGGTGACAGTATCCCAATAAAAGATACTGCTATTGCGCCCCCAAAAACCCGCCACACATATGACTTATTTCTTTTAGTTTCAGGAAGCCATGAAAGAACAACGTTTGGATCCTTCAAACCCACGATTAGACCCAGAAAAGATATTAATAACAGTCCAACCAACAAAGCCATCTTTCTTCCTCCTTCTATTTTTGTAATTAATATTGAAAACAAATAGGCTTTTATAATTGCTCATATTCTTATTTACCACTTTGCAATCCGAACTCAATCTAGATATTATTTCCATATAGTAATAAAGAGGGAAAATCAAAGAAGAGGCATTCAAAATAAATACAAAGGTTTACGTTTTGAGGTCTCTTCTAAAAATACTCTGTAGTAATAGCCTTTTTGATATCATAAATGGCATAAAGATAAAAAAACACGCCTTAAAACGGCGTGTTTTCTTTATTGTAAATTTCACTTCTTCTTTAACTAATCCTCCAATAATTTATTAATGCTATCTGCAACCAACTAAGTTCGTTCTTTACACTCCCTCCAAGTAGCATATAGCTTCATTTTTTATACAAGATCTCAGTTCACCTAGCCCTATATATATCTATATAAAAGTAGGGGGTAACAGTCAGCGGAGGAAATCCATATCAATCCCACATCGCGTATATCCTACCCTGGATACTGATACCTTATAAAAGTTCAACCAGAAAGTTCTGGCTGAACTATATCATATGAACCTTACCAACTTTCCCTTCCATACGAAAACCACAATCTTTACGAAACAGCCTTTTGTTAAGGTTCTTTATAGTGACCCATTAACTTTTTCATAACAAAAAGGAAGGATACAAAGCTACCCTTCCTTTATATATATTTTTCTCTCATGTAGATTTATTCAGCTTTCATATCAACTGCTTTTTTTCCTTCCAATATATCCAGACTTAACTGAACTGATTCTCCGATGGCCTTTTCTATATCATCTGGTTGTACACCAAAGTGGTCAACAATTGTCTTTTTATCAATGAAAAGATTTTTAGTAAAGATTTTTGCAAATTCAGCCGTATCCAATCCCTGTTCTATTCCCGTACTCTTTTGTTTTTCTGCTTTCGCCTTCATCGCTTCAATATAATTAGAGGCAGGAATTGTTATGATTTCTTTATCTGGTGTTCCCATGTATTTATGGAAGATGGTCAGCATTTCTTTCCACTCCATATTATAATAGCCGACCGGGTAATTACCTGTCTTCCCATATATTAAGGCACCAGAAATGCACTCCCCGATCTGCTTCGCTGTCACCATGGTTGTTCCTCCTTCAGGATACATGACAGCTTCTCTCATATTTTGAATCTGTTCAACAAGGAACACCCAAACAGGCTTACGTCCCTGCTGGCTTCCAAAGACATATGGAACCTCCAAAACGGCTACACTCATATCATCATCCCCGAAGGATAAAGCCATATTAGCCTGATCTACACGGCTTCTTATATATGGATGGTGCTTAGTCAGTTCATACTCGGGTAGTTCTCTATTAAAATAAGCAAAATATGAACCCAGTACAACTGAATGTTTGACACCGCATTCCTTTGCTATTCTTAAGAGCCGTTCTAATGGTGTAATATTATATTTTTCAAAAAATGAATAGATTGGTGATGGTGCCTCTATTCTTTCATCTACACCTGCCGCAAAAACAAATCCGTCACAGCCTGTTAAATATTTACGAATCTCATCATCTGTCAATGTTAAATAATTTCCCAAAGTTATCTCCATTTCTTCAGGAAGGTTACTGCCTTCAGGGATGGGTGGCAGTGACAATGTTGCCACTTCATGCCCTTGTTCAATTAATACCCTTGCTCCTTCAGCTCCTAATAAGCCCGTACCGCCAATCATAAATACTTTCATGTTGGTTGCCTCCTCCGTTTCATTCTTCTAAATTTTATCATTTTACATAGTGGTATATTTGACCAAAATTGTATTTTATGTGAAAGCTTATACTCACATTTCCCTTTACCTTAAAATGGTAAACAAAAAAAGCTCACAGGTAGAACGCTAATAGATTCCGTTTTGATGTGCTTTTTGAGTAATGACACTAGAAATGACGTATGAATCGTCATACGTCATTTTCCTTATTTATTAATGTTTTTAGCCTATTTTATCGTTTTTGACATAGCAATTGACATTATATTTTATATTGGACAATAACGGCACTGTTAAAATGCACTGCCATTATTGTTGTCAATTTTATTGTCACTTTAACTTCCAGTATTATCCTTCTTATTCAACTAAGGACCAGAATAGTTCTGTAAATTGCCTAAATGAATATAACTATAACAAGGAATATAGGATTTTTCCGAATGGACTAAACCAAATAACAATGTAGGATAATATGCGGTTGTAATGAACACATATTTTGAATGGAGGTTCTTATTTGTGACACAAACGTCAAAAGCTATTCCTGGTGCTGTAGTACGAGGAACTGCATCTGGTGTATTTTTTATGGCTTTTTTCGGTACTCTATGGGCATACACAGGGATTATGGGACTACAAGGATGGGGAGTTCAATTATTGATTGGTGTAGCTGTTACCATAGGTATGGTGCTGTTCATCGGCGGTGTTTCATTAATGCGCGCATCTCGAGAAGTGACAAATCAGGTTTCAAAAGCAGACTTAGGGCGTGGAAAGCGTACAAGGTTTTGGTTTAACATTATTTTTGCGACAGAGGGTTTGGCTATAGCAATTACGATTGCTGTCAGTAACGCTACTAATCACTCCGAACTTATACCTGTCGTTATCGCTATTATTGTCGGTGCTCATTTTCTCCCATTGGCCTCTCTTTTCCAAGTCAGACTCTATTATTTTACAGGTACACTCCTTTGTTTACTTGCTATTATTACATTACTGTTTGTACCTGAGAAAGTCACACTGGGAGAACAACAAATCAATGCGTTTATGTCTGTAGTAGGATTTGGCTCTGCCTTAATCTTATGGGGAACTGGTGTTGCAATATGGCTTATAGGTAGAAGGTTGCTAGGTATCGTCCCAAAATAAATATCACAATTGTACACTAAACTAAAAACAGAGTAACTTCCTTCTCCAACTATGGACTTTAGTTAAAGAAGAATGGGGTATTTACAACAAAAGAAAACTCGCCATTTTTATGAGCGAGTTTTCTTTATTTTATATCATTTACGATATCAAAAGGACTGACGTTTCTGAGCATTTTTTTAGAAAAGAACCTCTCCCTTTAGTAGAACACCTGCCAAGCCTATTCCTCAATTTCCTGAAGCATAACACTCTCCACATAATTCACAAATCGACGTAAATCCTGAGCCAGTTCACGATTTATTTGGCCTTCTTCATACATTCGCTGAATGTCAGCTCGTTCAGCTTCAATAGCTTTGAAACGTAATTCTTCTTTTTGCTGATCCTTCATACTATTATTTGAACGGGCATTATTTGGTTGCTTCAGTTTATCAATAATTCTTTGATACTCATAAATGATCGATGAAACATGTGAATTGTTCGTTTCCTCCACATATTTTTCTAGACTTTCAATGGCAGCTTTTGTCGCCTGAATCTGAATATCTCGCATATCATTTAACAAGACTGCTGTCTTTTCGTTTTCCTTGGTTATCACACGCTTATATTGCTTATACTTCCTATATAATTGACCAAAAAGAGTCGTTATTTTGGACATGAAATTCTCTGTGAGTAAATTTTCTCTTATATCCAAGGACTTCTCGAGTCTTTTCACGATCTCTTCACTTACAGAACCATCAGCAGCAGCCTCCTGGATATAATGTCTTTCTGCTCTTAAACCAACTAAGCGAGCCTCTATTCTCTCTTTTTGCGATACCTTAATAAATTCTAAATCCTTATTTTCATAGCGAATTTGCTCAATCATCTTTTTATATTCACCAATTAACTCATAACCAGCGGATTGATTCTCCGGCTCTAGTTCTTCTTCAATCCGCTTTATGGCAGTCCTCAATATCTTTAATTTCATCTGAGCATCTAAAAACTCTTTCTCTTCATCACTCTCTGGTTCAATGGCTTTTTTACTGATCAAAGGCAATAGAATAGTCGCAGCTAAAAGAGTAAATAAAATAACACCGCCTGCTATAAATACAATTAGAGAACGTTCAGGAAATAAATCTCCAGTTGCTACAAAGTATGGCATTGACAATACACCTGCCATCGTTATTGCACCGCGTACGCCGGTCAATCCGGTTAGAAGGGCCACTTTCCAGCTGGGCTTTGATTGTTCTTTGCGGTTAGTTATGTAATAACCCATGCTTAAGAAGCAGTAGGACCAAACAATTCGGATAATCATGATAGCCAAACCAATCGCCAGGACATAACCGAGCACAAGCCAATTGCTGATTAGAGGATTCTCTACCGTTGCTCTCATAGAAGAAGGCAAACTCAAGCCCAATAATAAAAACACCACTCCATTGAGTACAAACAAGATGATCGACCACATATTCTCAGTGACCACCTGTTCCTCCGCACTTTTCATTCCAGTCTTTTCACTTAAACTGGAATGAACAATACCTGCAGCTACTACAGCAATTACACCAGAGGCGTGCAGGACTTCTTCTGAAACAATATAAACAATAAATGGCGTGACAAATTGCAGCAAAGAATAAAAGGTAACATCCTGGATCCCCTGTCTTCTTAGTGAATAACGGATTAGAATAGCTAATAATCCGAGGATAATACCAGCAATCGCACCAACAATGACCACATAAACAAAATCGGCAGCTGCCTCCTGTAATGAAAAATAACCTGTTACAACCGCAGCAACTGCATAATTAAAGGCAATTAAACCAGACGCATCATTAATCAACGATTCGCCTCGAACAAGACGTAAAATAATCGTCGGTAAGTAAATCCTTTCGGCAATACCGTTCACCGCTACTGGATCCGTTGGAGAAAGGATAGCTGCTAAAGCAAAAGCAGCGGCCAACGGAATACTGGGAATAAGCCAGTTAATAAAATACCCACCAATTATAGTCGTTAAAAAAACAAGAATAAATGCATTGGCCAATATTGGCCAGCGCATTTTCCATAAATCATCGCGTGGAAATCGACGTCCATCATTAAATAATAGTGGTGCAATAAATAGGAGCAAAAACCATTCCGCTTTTAACTCAAATGATAGATCCTGTATGAATAAAGCAAATAAAATCCCCAAAGCTATTTGAGTTAAAGCCGTAGGGATGGATGGAATATAGTGGCTAATAATATTCGATATTAAAAGCATCACTAAAAGCAATATAATTGATAAAAGTAAATCCATTATTCTCCCTCTAACTCGATATTATTAATGTTTACATTCTGCCACAAAAGGAAGCTACTTATTACCATACCCAATCAGTTATGCAGGAAACATTTCTCTTTAATCGGATTCATTACTGCGTTGTAATCGATCTGCTTCAATCTTGTATCCAAGTTCCCTTAACTCACTTAAAACGAACTTCCTGACTTCTTCATCTTCCATTATAATGCCAAGAGTTTGTGCATCTCTGACAAAAGCAAGTTTATTTTCTACGGAAGCTTTCTGAAAGTATGCCTGTAAATCTTGAACGTCTATTTCTACATCCTCTTCTAATTCGTATTTATCATGTGTGATTGGTTGATTACTTATCGGAACCACCCCAATCCCGTCTTGAGTATGTATAGCAATTTGCTGTTTTCTCTCCTTAAATAGATTCTTATAATATGACTTTACATCTTGAATAACCGTACAATTTAATGATTCCTTTAATTTTTCAAGTACATATTCCCTTTCTTGTAAAAACTCTTCTTCATCATATTCGAATTCTGCTTCGTCTTCACTTTCTTCCCCTTCATCAGCCATTTCAATTGAAAGAAAATTCCCGATTTCGATCGCATCCTTCATCGTGAAAAGGAGATTCGTAAATTCCTTTAAATTACGAGCAGCCAAAAAAACAGCTGATCCAAAATCCATAGGACTAACATAAACCACATAGGCCTCTTCCAAATCGGTAACAGCTCCAAAATCAGTCAATAAACCAAAATGAATTCCATCCGCTCCGGTAGACGCAAATGTAATAACATCGCATGGTGTTACGAAATAATTTTGATCCTCCGTGTCCAGCATTAGTCCAAGTGAATCTAAAGAATACCCGACTTCTTCAAGATTGTCCTGCAGTTTCTGTAACCTTTGAAAAGTGGGTGGCATCTGTTTATAATGTCTAACAATATCCACGTAACTACCCCCTTTGTATTGCCTTCTCTATAATTATAAAGGAAAATATTTCTAACTGGGATAAATAACAGAAAAATCTAACTACCCTATTTAAGTAAGGACAATTTCAAAGTACAGGAGGCTTAGATACTTGGAAGATCATATACAAAATCTAATTAATTAATTACCCAAACTTAAAGTAGGACAAAGATTTATTCTTGGTATTGACGGCCTCAGTCGTTCCGGGAAGACGACTTTTACCAAAAGAATGAAACAGCTACTAGAGGAACAGAGCCTATCATTTTACCTTTTTCATAGATGATTTTATTGTAGATAAAGATAAACGTTATCACACTGGTCACGATGAATGGATTGAATATTACTTTTTGCAATGGGACACCGAGTGGTTAAGAGTTAATTTTTTCAATCAATTAAAGGAAGCATCTGAGATACTCCTGCCTACATATGACCCCACCACTGATAAGCAAAAATGGCAAATGTGCCAGATTCCAGCAACTTCCCTCATCATCATTGAAGGTATATTTCTGCAAAGAAAAGAATGGAGAGCATTCTTTGATTATATAATTTTCCTGAATTGTTCCAGAGAAACAAGATTCAGCCGTGAAAGTAAGTCTACACAGGCGAATATTGATAAATTTCGAAATCGATACTGGAAAGCAGAAGAATATTATTCGAAGACAGTTACCCCAGCACGAGCTGATTTGGTTATCGAGAATGAAGGTTAGATCAGAAAGGATATGTTCTAATTAAAATAGCCCTGCCGAATGATTCGGAAGGGCTGTTTTAGATCGGTGAGCACTCTATTATTATTCAAATGCCTCATATACCTTTAATTTTTTTCCTTTAATAGTTTTATTCTTCATCGCCTGTAATACGACGGGACCTTTATTATTCAAAATTTCAACAAATGTAGCCTGATCTTGAATTGTGATAATTCCAATGTCCTCAGCTGCTATGCCTTCAATTTTTGCGATTGTTCCAACAAAATCAACAGCACGCAATTTCTTTTTCTTGCCGCCATTGAAAAACAGCTTCATTATCCCACTGTTTAATTCGGTCGCTTTATCTTCCTTTATCTCATTTGCAAACATTTTCGCATCGAAATCCGGCCTGCATTTTTCTACTTCTGCTTCACTTGGCTCCTCTTTTACCGGAATAGCAAAGCCTATATATTCTTCTGTCTCTCTCAACAATTCTTCATCTCTAGGAGTTACAAAAGAAATAGCTACTCCCGTATGTCCCGCACGGCCCGTTCTTCCCGTCCTATGTACATAGGATTCCTTTTCCACTGGAAAATCATAATTCAACACATGCGTAATATTATCAATATCTATTCCGCGCGCAGCAACATCGGTGGCAATTAAATATCGAAACTCACCCCGTTTGAATTGGTTCATAACATCAAAGCGATCCTCTTGATACATTCCACCATGAATTTTACCGCATGAATACTCCCATTTAACCAATGTATCAAACAGATTATTTACCTGTTCCTGTGTGCGGCAAAAAACAATGCAGCTATCCGCATTCTCAATCGTTGTAACTTTCCTTAGCAGTTCCGCTTTGTTTTCATGCTTGACCCTATAATAAGAGTGTTCGATCAGCTGAGTCGTCATCTCTTTTTTATTAATTTCAATAAAGACTGGTTCTTTTAGATATTGATTAGATAGCTTTTGAATATCATCCGGCAATGTTGCTGAAAACAACATGCTGATTCGTTCCTTAGGTAATTCATTTATTATCGCTTCAACCTGATCAATAAAGCCCATATTCAACATTTCATCTGCTTCATCAATTACCAGATAGCGCAGTTCACCAACGTTTAATGTTCCTTTTTGAATATGATCTAACACTCTGCCCGGTGTTCCAACGACAATATGATTTTTTTGCTTAAGCTCCAGCTGTTGCTTGGCAAATGGTTGCTTTCCATAAACAGCTGCTGCTTTAATCCGCTTAAATCGACCAATATTCGTTAAATCGTCCTTCACCTGTGCAGCCAATTCTCTGGTCGGTGTTAGGATAAGTGCCTGAGGTTTATTTTCGATCCACTCTATATGATTACAAATCGGGATTCCATACGCAGCTGTTTTCCCACTGCCAGTTTGTGCTTTTACGATAAGATCCTGATTACCAATCGCAATTGGAATCACCTTTTGCTGGACCTCTGTCGGTTGAAAATAATTCATTTTACTTAATGCCCGAATAATTTCGGGACTTATGTCAAAATCATTGAAGCTATGTTCAGTCATGTATGTTCCTCTTTTTCGGTTACTTAGCTGATTCTCCACTTGAGAGATGCTTTTATCCATTATACCTGATTTGCACTGATTAATCGAAATTAGAAGGATAGTCTAATCTCAGGTTCCCGTCATTTTAAGGCACCTTTTAATAGTAGAATATTTATTGGACAGCCATCCCACCCGATAAAAAAGCGATATTATTAGAGTATCACACCCGTAAAAGAATTAATTGTCTATTTACCTATCCCATTCATGTACTAAAACACTGTATAATAATGAATCTCGCCAGCCCATTCTCATGAGCAAATGGTCGCGAATGATGCCTTCCCTAACCATTCCTGCTTTTTCTAACACCTTCGCTGAACCTATATTTCTTGGGTCACAGGTTGCAAAAATACGATGCAGGTTCAGTTCCTTAAATCCAAAGTCAATTAACAAACACGCAACTTCTGTAGCCACTCCTTTTCTCCAGTAATCCGAATTAACAATATAGCCAATTTCTCCAGCTTTATTAGTGAAACTTCGTATAGTAAGTTCTCCAGCCCCAATCATATTTCCATTATAAATAATTGCGAAGACAAACCTTGCTCTTGTTTTTTTTGTTGAATCCTCGATTACTTGGCTCACAAATTTTTTCGATTCTTCTTTCGTATTCGGTCCCCATGGCTGATACTTACAAACGATATCTTGTGATGCGTATTTATGTACATCAACCCAGTCACTACTAATCATTTCTCTCAGCATGATTCTTTCATTTGAAAGGCAGAATGTATTTTCGATCGTATTTCCCTTCCTATCCTGAACGACAGATTATTCATTCTTCTAAAAAAGCAGCTATCTAGTCATGATAGCTGCTTAAAATGTATTCTTATTAATTTTGATATCTCAATACAGGCTTACGAGCAGCCAGTGCCTCATCCAAACGGCTGATTACCGTTGTATGCGGTGCTTCCTGTACAATTTCCGGATTCTCCTCTGCTTCTCTGGCAATTTGAATCATAGCATCAATAAAGCCATCCAGTGTTTCTTTTGATTCTGTTTCTGTTGGCTCAATCATCATGCATTCTTCCACATTCAAAGGGAAATAAATGGTTGGAGGATGATAGCCAAAGTCTAGCAATCTCTTGGCAATATCAAGAGCCCGTACACCAAGTTTCTTCTGACGTTTTCCGCTAATCACAAACTCATGCTTACAGTGCTTATCATATGGAAGATCATAATACTCCGCCAATCTTCTCATCATATAGTTTGCATTTAAGACAGCATACTCTGTTACTGCCTTCAATCCGTCTGGTCCCATAGACCGAATATACGTATAGGCACGGACATTGATTCCAAAATTTCCATAGTACGGCTTTACTCTGCCAATTGATTGCGGACGATTGTAATCAAGCTGATAGCCATTCTCTTCTTTTACAATAAGCGGTTTTGGTAAGAACGGAATTAACTCCTTCTTAACCCCAACCGGCCCTGAACCTGGTCCACCGCCGCCATGTGGTCCAGTAAATGTCTTATGCAAGTTAAGATGAACAACGTCAAATCCCATATCACCCGGTCGAGCCTTGGATAGGACAGCATTCAGATTGGCACCGTCATAGTATAGTTTCCCACCGGCATCATGAATAATTTCGGCCATCTCGATGATCTGTTCTTCAAAAAGTCCCAGTGTATTTGGATTTGTAAGCATCAAAGCTGCTGTATCTTTCCCTACAACATTCTTCAAATCTTCCAGATCAACTAAACCATCCGGCCCTGACTTCACGGTAACAGTTTGCAATCCCGCAACTGTGGCTGAGGCAGGATTCGTACCATGAGCAGAATCAGGAACAATTACTTTTACGCGGTCAAAGTCACCATTCGACTCATGATAGGCGCGAATCATCATTAATCCCGTCCACTCTCCATGCGCTCCCGCAGCCGGTTGCAAAGTGACTTCGTCCATACCAGTGATTTCCTTTAGACTTTGCTGCAAATCATACATTAACTCTAATGAACCCTGTACAGCTTCTGCGTCCTGCAGGGGATGAACATGTGCAAATCCATTTAGACGGGCAACATTTTCATTAATTTTCGGATTATATTTCATAGTACAGGAACCGAGCGGATAGAAACCGGAATCAACGCCATGGTTTCTTCTCGAAAGTGCCGTATAATGACGCATGATATCCAACTCGGATACTTCAGGCAGCTTTGGTTCCTCAGTTCGAATGAACTCCTCAGGCAAAAGATCGGTTAAGGCTGCCTCCGGAACATCCATTTCCGGCAACGAATAGCCGATACGGCCCGGCTTGGTTTGTTCAAATATTAATGGCTGATCCTGTTTATTCATGAAAATCCCCCAATTCCTGTGCAAATCTATCAATCTCTTCTTTTGTACGCAGCTCCGTCACTGCCACAAGCATATGATTGGTTAAAGCAGGATAATCATTAGCTAAATCGTAACCACCAATTATGCCTTTTTGGAGGAGCATTTTATTAGCTGCAGCTACAGAACCATTTAACTTAACAACAAACTCATTGAATGAAGGTCCTTCAAAGGTAATTTCAAGTCCACTTGCTTTTACTTGTTCCTTTGCATAATGCGCTTTTTGAAGATTTTGAAGCGCCATCTCCTGCACGCCTTTCTTACCTAACGCAGTCATTGCCACAGAGGCTGCGAGAGCATTTAATGCCTGGTTTGAGCAAATATTTGAGGTCGCTTTATCGCGGCGAATATGCTGTTCTCTCGCCTGCAGGGTTAATACAAACCCGCGCTTCCCGTCCTCATCAACTGTTTGGCCAACCAAACGTCCAGGTACTTTTCTCATTAGCTTAGAAGTAACTGCGAAATATCCGCAATGAGGTCCGCCAAATGCAGCCGGAATTCCAAAAGGCTGTGCATCCCCAATGACAATATCTGCACCGAATTCACCCGGCGGTTTCAGAACACCCAATGAAAGTGGGTTACTTGAAACAATTAACATTCCTTTATGTTCATGAACAATTTGTTCAATTTCAGCTAAGTTTTCGATTCGGCCAAAGAAGTTTGGATATTGAGTAATAAAACCAGCCACCCCTTCAGTCATCATACCCGCCAATTGTTCTGTATCCGTTACCCCGTTTTTACAGGGAACAACTTCAAGCTCAAGATATTGGCCTTTTGCATAAGTGGATAAAACAGCCCGTGATTCTGGGTGCACTGCCTCTGAAACAAGCAGCTTCTTACGGCGTGTATGTCCTGCTGAGAGCATGGCTGCCTCGGCCAGAGCAGTTCCCCCATCATACATGGAGGAGTTCGCCACATCCATTCCGGTCAGTTCACAAATCATCGTTTGATATTCAAAAATAGCCTGCAATTCTCCCTGGGAAATTTCCGGTTGATAAGGTGTATAAGCGGTATAAAACTCTGATCTTGAGATAACGTGATCAACGATGACCGGCATGTAATGGTCATATACTCCCGCTCCAAGAAAAGAACTATGGGTCCTGAGATTGGCATTTTTCTCGGCCAGCTCTGTTAATTCTTTCAGAAGTGATGATTCAGACTTTGCTTTTTTTAGCTTGTATTCACCCTTAAACCTTACTTTTTCAGGTATATCAGAAAATAAGTCATCGATTGATTCTACACCAATCGCTGTTAACATCTGTTCAGTATCCTGCTCTGTCATTGGTAAATAACGATGCTTCATTTTTTTACTCCTCCTGCCTGAGTGCGTTTATAAAATGGAGTACTAACAATTTTCGCCTTTAATCTTTTTCCCCGTATCTCAACCTCGACTACTTCATCAAGGTTAGCGAATTCTACATTAATCAGGACAAGGCCTACGTTTTTCTTTAAGGTTGGGGATTGTGTTCCAGTGGTCACTTCTCCTATTTTTTCATCCTTAACGAAAACCGGATACCCATGTCTCGGAATACCGCGGTCAATCATTTCGAT
Organism: Pradoshia sp. Z5_111; assembly: GCF_058267535.1. Lineage (NCBI taxonomy): Bacteria > Bacillati > Bacillota > Bacilli > Caryophanales > Bacillaceae > Pradoshia > Pradoshia sp. Z5_111. The sequence goes on along the minus strand of NZ_JBZCPQ010000005.1, from coordinate 16,233 downwards.
TCCGACAAGCTTTCTAGGGGCACCATTTTCCTTCTGTCCCTTTAAAACTTCCTTACCAATAAAATGTTCTTTATCAGTTTTTACAGCGAACCCAATTCCTGCTTCGATAGGTGAAATCTCTGGTGATAGCTCTTGGCCATATAAGGGAAGTTTTGCTTCAAACCGAAGCGTATCTCTTGCCCCCAGTCCACATGGAACTAACCCCTTATCCTTACCGATTTCTAAAAGATCCTTCCAAAGTTTCACTGCATCTTCGCTCTTACAGTACAATTCAAATCCATCTTCTCCGGTGTAGCCAGTTCTTGAAACCAGTACACTAATGCCATTTATTATGACATCTTCACGAAAAGCAAAGAAACCAATGGTATCGAGATCCACTTCTTCTACAAGGTTCTGTAGAATATCAGCAGCAAGCGGTCCCTGTATGGCCAATTGTCCTATTTGTTCCGATACATTTTTTAGTTCCACATCTTCGCTGACATGCTTTTCTAGCCATTCAAAATCTTTATCAATATTAGATGCGTTCACAACTAACAAATAATCATCTTCATCTTTTTTATAAATAATCAGGTCATCAACCGTTCCGCCATCCTCATAGCACATAGCGGAATATTGTGCCCGGCCCGTTTTCAGCTTACTGACATCGTTGGTCATCATGAGCTGCAAAAACGGTAGTGAGCCAGCACCCTTAACGATAAATTCGCCCATATGTGATACATCAAAGAGGCCTGCTTTTGTACGTACTGCTTCATGCTCCTGTTTAATGCCTGAAAATTGGACAGGCAATTCCCAGCCGCCAAAATCAATTGTTTTTCCTCCATACTCCCTGTACACACTGATCAACGGAGTCTGCTTTAATTCTCCCATCCTTACCCTCCTAAAAAGTTCGTTATATACGGATTCTCTTGCTAGTTATGACATTTAAACGATTGCTTGTTAACTTATTAAGTAAAACGCCGCTTTTCCGCATTTGACCGAGGTGATATACCCTTCAGTGATCCACGAAAAAAAGGACAGAAACCTCCCTAATTAGGGGGCTCTGTCCTGATACCTGAAAGTTTACCGCCGGATAACGTACTTCGGCGTTTCCTCTTGGGTGGCTTCACAATAAAGGAAGCGCTCTCCAGAGATGCGTCCAGCAAGAGTCTCTGTACCTGAGAGATTCATGGTTTCACCATTTGCTCCTTCGGTGCCGCAGTATGCGGTCTCTCCCCTTGCCTTCATTCGCTCATATAATTATGTAAATTGGTCATACTAAACAAAAAGCAAGAGATAAGCCGTTTTCTAAATAGTCTTACATTTATATCCTACCATCAACAATTATCAGGTGGCAACAATTACGTTATCTCTGATGAATGAATAAGAAACTAAAAAAATTGTCAGTAATACCTCAGCTTTATTGCGGTGAAAAATCGTTTAGGGGTCGGCTTAATCAATTCCTTATAAATGTCCGTCAACCGCACAAGGCGTTAATCAGATTTTAGCCGAAGATTACCCTTCTACTGTTATTTTGGAATTGATAGTAGCACCTATCTGAGACGGAGATTTCTATAAATTACTATCAAACATTAATCTAACTAGCTTAAGTAAAGAAAGTTGGGATTCACATTGAGTTTAACACCAAAGGTCTATTTTGATGAAGATTGGGAAAAGGAGCTTGAAGAAAAGATTATGGAGGACGGCCCATGGTGCAGCTACTCTCTTTTTAAACTCGGATTGGAGGCCGAAAAGCATAATCTGATTCCAGATTTCAACGGCCTCCTTGCACCAAAGCATTTATCAGGATTTACACCTTTAAACCATCAGCTCGAAGCTGCTACCGAAGTCATTGAAAGAATGAATGGTAAAGCCATATTGGCTGATGAAGTGGGTCTTGGCAAAACGATAGAGGCCGGTCTTATTTTAAAGGAATATATGATTCGGGGCCTGGCAAGCAAAATACTAATACTAGTCCCAGCCTCTCTCGTATCCCAATGGGCAAAGGAGCTTAATCAGAAGTTTCACATACCTGCTGTCATATATAGAAAGGGGTATGGGTGGGATTCTGAATGTATAATCACTTCCATAGATACTGCTAAACGAGAGCCTCATCGTTCTGCCATATTGGAACAAACCTATGACATTGTCATCATAGATGAAGCTCACAAGTTAAAAAACAATAAAACCAAAAACTATGAGTTTGTACAAAAAGTCCAAAGAAAGTTCTGTCTACTATTAACGGCAACCCCTATTCAAAACAAGCTAGAAGAAATTTTTTATCTTGTATCATTGCTTAAGCCAGGGCATTTAGGAAGCTATGCCAAATTTAATGAACGCTTCTCTGCTAAGAAACGTTCATTAAAGGATGATGCTTATTTAAAAGAATTGGTTAATATGGTGATGATTCGAAATAAACGCCAGGATACCGGCATTGAATGGACAAAGAGAAAGGTTGAAACCATTTTTATAGATTTCACCGAAAAGGAGCAGGCTCTATATGATGGAGTTTCTTCATTTAGGAAAGAATTGCCGGAGGGTATCGGAAGTACATTTTCTTCTTTAATCCTCCAGCGTGAGGCATGCAGCAGCAGAGAAGCCGTCTACTTTACGCTGAAAAATATGCTCGATCGAAACCCAGATGCCGGACTAAGCTTTAAGGAAGCCATACATAACCTTATCAACCTGGTCGAACTGGTTGATGGCAATTCAAAAGCAAAAAAAGCGCTTGAATTGATTCATTCCATAAAAGATAAGGTTATCATTTTTACCGAGTATCGAGCCACACAATTATATTTGCAGTGGTTTCTTAAGCAAAATGGAATCAGCTCTGTTCCATTCCGCGGCGGATTTAAACGCAGTAAGAAGGACTGGATGAAGGAACTATTTGAAAAACAAGCGCAAGTCTTAATTGCTACAGAAGCAGGTGGAGAAGGAATTAACCTGCAGTTTTGCCATCATATTATAAACTTTGATTTACCTTGGAATCCGATGCGCCTGGAACAAAGAATCGGCCGAATTCACAGACTTGGACAAACAGAAGATGTCCGAATCTATAATTTTGCGACCAGAAATACTATTGAAGATCATATTATGAAAATTCTCTACGAAAAAATTCAATTATTTGAACGCGTCGTAGGAGAACTTGATGATATTTTAACAAGGCTGGAGGTTAAGAATCTTGAAGAGCATTTAACCGATATCCTCAATAAATCAAAAACAGAGGGTGAGATGAAGGTTAAAATGGATAATCTCACTTCTCTAATACAGCTTGCTCAAGATTTAAAAAAGGAGATGCCATCACATGCAGCAACAGGAAATTCTTGAGTTTCTCGTTCAATTTTTCACAGCCAATCAATGTGAAATCATCAATCAAGGGCCAGGTCATCTAACTGTGCAATTGACGATTGATATGGATAAAGAACTAATGAACCGCCCTTTTTATTGGCATTATCTCGAGAAAGTTGGCGGAGTGCCCAATCCGATGAGTTTAACGTTTATCCTCGATAAAGAGGCAGCTCCTCCTGATTTAAAAGGGGAATTCATACATTTCGGATCCCCTCGCCTGCACCAAATATTCGCGTCTGCCCAAAGACTATCTAAGCATATCCGTTTATTTGAGGAGATTAAAATGACTAGTGGTCAGATGCCTTTATTTCCCTGGTTAGGTGTAAATGTTAATATCTCCTATGAATGCGACCGAAAAAAGGATTTATTCTTTTCAATAGGATTAAACCTGATCAACGGTCTTTTTGTAGAAAATTTCATTGATTCAGCTGATAAACTGTCACTTACACCTAAAATATCTGACTATACATTTACCCTTACACCCATTATTCGTTATCAAAGCGGATTGCATCGTATCAAAACTTACATCCAAAATAAAATTAATCAGGATGACCATGGGTGGGCTGATGATGCTCTCGTGCGCTGGAATAAAGATTTGAGTTTGCTGAACCATTTTTATGAGGACAAAAAAGAAGAGGAAACTCACATGTATGACCTTGAAAAGGAAGCATTGCGAATGCAATACGAACCCAGAATCCGTGTCAGCATCATAAATGGCGGACTTTTTTATCTTAGCGGTCAGGCTATCTAAAGGGACCTAATAAAGCTCAGGCTGGTTATTCGCAAAACATAATTGAGTATCAATCAGAGGCAGCCAATTAAGGCATATGTTTTCAATGATACTCATCAATGTTCTCAGTTTGGTGAGCATTCTATCGTTCCATTATTTAATCATTAAAGCTATGAATCGAAATGTAAAAAGGCGAACCTGCTTGCCCAGTTTCAGAATATATGGTGTTACTTCAATACTTCTAAATAGAACTTCTAATATATAGCTGCCATACCGAGGCAGCTATTTCAATTAATACAGCATTCTCCTAATCCAACGTTTCCACCTCCTTTCAATTTATCTCTTAACATTCAATAAATTTCCCTATAATTATGTTTTTATGTAAAATATAGGAGATTAAGAACGACATAAACATCTCTGCTATTTTCATCTGAGTATATTCATCCGTTTTTTCTACTGATACTTTTGAATGATATGGAGGTACAAGATGAAGAAAATTAGCTATCAATTAATTTTAATTTTGCTTTTTCTACTTTTTATATTGACAGCTGGATGCTCACCCAATGACCAAGATAAAGGGAATGATGTTGAGACTACTGCCAAAGCAGTTAATCCATCTGAGAAAAAAAGCTCAGAAGCTGCAATCCCAAAAGCTGATGCCACGTTTGAAGGAATGATGACTCAAGAGCAAGGAATATTAATGAAAGAAATAGTCAATAAGAAATTGGACGGAAAAACCGGTTGGGATGCTCAACCCTATTTAAACTATTATAATGATACATTTAAGAAAAACAGCGAGACGACCATTACCCAACACATAAAAGAACATAAGGAACTAACCGATGAAGAACTTTATGACTATTTAATTTATGCTATTGGCACCGGGGAATATCAAACATACTATGATCAATTAAGAATGTATGATCCAGGCCTTAAAGCTCCTGAACTACCAACAGGATCAGCAGAAGAAAAAGAAGAGCAACAAACACCTGAAAAAACGAATGTGGTTGTATTACTTGATGCCAGTGGAAGTATGAATGCAGAAGTTCCAGGCGGAAAGAAAATTGATATAGCGAAAGACGCCATTTCTACCTTTATATCTTCTCTTCCACAGAATACAAATACATCGCTTCTTGTATATGGACATGAAGGAACCGGTTCCGATGCAGATAAAGCAAAATCGTGCAGTAAAATTGATACAGTTTATCCTTTAAAACCATATGCTCAGACAGAATTTCAAACCGCTATGAATAAATTTAAGGCAAGCGGATGGACTCCACTTAGCCAAGCTATCAGTAAAGCACAAGAGATCCTTACAAACTATAGTGGTGAATATAATAATACGATTTATATCGTAAGTGATGGAATTGAAACATGTGATGGGGACCCCGTAAAGGCTGCTCAATCATTACACGGTTCCAACATCCAGGCAACCGTTAATATTATCGGTTTTGATGTAGATGATGAAGGCGTCCAACAGTTAAAACAGGTAGCCGAAGCTGGTAAGGGTGAGTTCATTCGGGTTAGCGATAAATCTGAATTAGATGCCCAAATTAAAAACAAATGGTCCCCTTCTATCTTTGAAATATCCGGAAAACAGGCTGTTCATGCATTTGATATGCTTGATGCACGAAAAGAAATTATCAACCTAGCCAATTCACTGAATTCTTTATCTACTAATGAAAAAAGCAGAATAGAAGGAGCTATCCAAACCCTTCATACTGAAAAACTGATAAGCGATTCTATCCAAAAGGAAATACTAGCTAAAGCTTCTGACATGCATAAAATACGAGCAGATGGTATTGAACAGCTTAAGAACAAAAAAGAAGAAGAATTAAAGGGCATTCAGGAGGATTATCAACAATAAATAGATGAATGGAAAAAGCAATGGGATTAATCATTTATATATAATAGTCAATTAATTAATAATGGAGTAAGCCATATATATGTGTGGCTTTTTGTTTGATGGCATGAATATGACTTAATCTAAGATGAAGATATAAAAAAGAATACAAAAAAGCAGTGGGTTCAGCAAATCCACTGCTTTTTCAAACAAGCATGATTTATTACGCCTTACGTTTAAAGAGCATTTCAATCGATAACGGAATGATTCCGAACCAATGGCTCATTAATGGCGGCCGATCATCTCTATGATTACGGCGTTGCTCTTTACGTACTTCCTTTGGCTGCTTCATATACACTAACCACTGAATTGTTAAAAATTTTACATAATCATTTGTTTTCATCAGACATTCACCCATCAGAAGTATCTCCATTTATCATGGGTGTTATTCATTAATTTATAAGAAGTTAGCTAGTTTATGGTGATTTTCATTAATATCTCTTCTGTAATCTCCATTTTTGTTTTTCCGTCCGTATGAACCTGTAAATCAGCAGCCAGCTTATATAGGTCAACCCTCTTTTGATAAAGCTGCACGATTTGTTCCTCTTTATTTCCGGACAATAAAGGGCGTGATGAATCAGTCTCGAGCCTTTTTATTATTTCTGTCGGATTGGCATGGAGCCAAATAACAGTTCCCTTCTCCTTCATATAATTCAGGTTGTCTTCCCTGAGAATGATTCCCCCACCTGTCGCGATGATACAATTTTCGACAGGCAATGATTGCAGTGCCTGCTGTTCTAGGTCCCTAAATCCATCTTCACCTACTTCATCAAAGAGCTGTGGAATCGACCTTCCTGTTCGTTCAGCTACCGCCTGATCACTATCATAAAAGGGAAAACGCATTTTTTCGGCGAGAGCCATACCCACAGTTGTTTTCCCAGCTCCCATAAATCCAATTAAATAAATGGCATTCATCTTGTTCCCCCTAACTATCTAACCATTTCACTACTTTCTTTGCTTCAGTTGAGTACGTAATCGTCTCCCGTCTCACCTTATGATCCGTCTGAATATCCAATGAGATCTCATAGAACCCTCTCTCAAGCGGTTTTATATGATAGGCTATTCTTCCATTATAATAAATCCATTCCCCTTTTGTCTCAGGAATACCATCACCTTCAAGCATTAAGATTGCAGCATGTGTACCCGCATCACCCAGATAAGTGGTGATTAACCATTCGGTTTGATATTTATGATAATTCACTTCCTGAGCCATATTTCCTATCGAATACATACAAATGATAAAAATAACCGAAAAAAACAATAAAGCAACAGGCATAAAGATCCCACGTTCATTTTTAAGAAGGTTCAAATTTATATCGTTTGAACAGCCGTTTTTCATACATATCACCATTTATAAGAGTCACAGATATTAGCAGTGACTCTCCTTCTTTTTTTAAATGATAGCTCTTAATTTCTTGAAGGACCATTTCATGTCCAGCACCATTCACTCGCCTTCTTACCATATTGTTATAGATTTCATATGTTATTTCTTCCCCACTTTTATCAAGTAAAAGGATATTGCTTTTAGGTACTCCAAAGTCTTTTGTCTTTTGAAATTCACGATCCAATTGACGTATAAAGATATTCCATTCCATCCTTGCATTTGTGTTGGTATCTTTGACATGCCAGTCTGTTATGCTGGTAAGTGCACTTGTCATAAACACACTTAATAACGAAAATAAACCAAGGGCAAATAGTATCTCTACCAAAGTAAAGCCATCATTTTTCAGGCAGCTTTTCATACACTTTCTGTAATTTGTCCTTTGAGTTGCTATACTCTGCAAAATAAACGTCCCCTTCAAGATAAAAAGTATAGGCTTTCTCCTCAATCTCTGCTTGTCCAGTAAATAATGGACGGCCGTTTATCTGATAATCATTTAGATTTTCAAACAATCTATTAAGAGCGGCTTCCTCCATTCTTAAGTCATTCTTTAGTGTAATGCTTTCCATATATGCCGGAAGCAATAAACAGCAGCATAAGATGAGTATGCCAAACGAAATCAGAAGGTCCAAGATAGCGTAGCCATGCTCTTTATACTTTTGATATATAAAATCTCCCCCTCCCTAATTGAAAGACAAGCTTGTATATCGTTTTTCCGTTCTTATCTGTTAGATTGATTGTTGTCGGGCTTTGGATATTGCCTGCTGGAATATAGGTAACTGGCACATTGCCAACTTTTTTAAACTTGATCGATTCAGCCTTCTGAGTGGATATAATATGACTGTTTGTTTTGTATGAGTATGCTGAATATTCATTTTGATCCGTCATAAATCTAAGCAAGACATATGTGTTATTTTCCATGGCATAGACTTGCGCATAGTAAAGGTCCTTCTCGAGTTGGTTTAAAAATGCTTTTTGTTCATACGTTTCAAACATTTTACTAGTAACCGCACTTGCTATGGTCAGCATTAACGTCAGACATCCTAGTACAATCAACACCTCTATTAACGTAAACCCTTCTTCATTCTTTTTCATTTTTATTGTTCCTGAAGAGTTACAGTCCCATCATCCGCAATCAATGCAGTTTTCCCCTCAGGACATTTAACATCCTCTCTTAAAAATCCTGAAGAGATAAGCTGCTCCATCGTGGGAAGCGTACCTTCCTTTAATTTATAAGCTTGCACCTGTCCCTCCACCATCTTGACATATGCCTCGCATCCCTTGCTATTAACTGCTTCCTGATTTTTCATTACATTGGGCACTGTAATAATCAAAAGAACTGATATAACCAACATGACAATTAGCATTTCAATTAAGGTAAAACCTTGTTCGTTTTTATATTTCATCAAAAACACCGTCCTATATCGTATTCATTAATGAAATCATCGGCATTAAAATTGCCAAATACAGAAGGATCACTAAAATGGCAACAAGGCCAAACATTAACGGTTGAACCACCTTTATATATTTTTCAGTCTGTATCTCCATCTCATTTAACAGAAATATGCTGTAATAAAGTAGTTCTTCGCCTAATAAACTATTTTTTTGCCCATGGCTGATTACTCGCTCAAAATCATTCATAAAGATTTTAAAAGTTCCACAAATGCTTTCCAATGAATCTCCCTCTTGAAGACTTTCAATCATATGATGGGTTATTTCCTTAACTAGGCTTTTGGGGTCTTGCCTACTCATAATCGTCAACGCATCGATTATAGAAATACCGCCCTTTAATAATGAGCCTAGTTGCATAGAGAAATAATATGTCGTGGAAAGCCTTCTAAATGAACGCAGAAACGGAACTTTATTCATCAGTAATTCCTGTTTTATTTTGGATAGTTTTTTTAAATAATAGTGGTATATAAGCAAATGTATGGTTAGGAGCACGATGGTAATAAATGGAAGATTGTTAACGAGGGTAGCCAATAATATTGATAGCTTTAAGAATATATTTGATTCCTGCCCTACGCCCTGATACATACTTGAGAATTTGGGCAGCAAATAATTTGTAAATACTTGCAGCAAGGCAAATGTAAAAACGAGTAGGAAGACTGGATAATACAATAAATTTTTTAATTTTGCCCGATCCTCACTTTTCTTAAGCCATATTTCCCCTCCATTCTTCAAGGATTTGGATAGCTGTCCGTGTTTTTCACCGTAGGATACTAAACCAACCAGCTCTTGTTCAAAATTCAACCATTCTAAAAAGTCCCTAAAAGTATGGCCATCTTTCAATAACTCCAAAGCATCCTTGATTTCTTCTCGATATTTCTTTTTTCCATGAATAAGCGAAAATTCAATACCCTCATAAAGAGTAAAGCCATTATCCAATAAATCGCCCAATTCCTGAAGAAACCTCGCCTGATCCCTGCAAGACCATCGGGACTTTAGTTTACTCGTCATGCACCCACCTCTCATACTCTTTTTGATCCACAAATCCATAGGCAACAGCCTTGCTGATGAGAGAAGATAGATCCGGATAATGAAAGTTCACATCATCTCCCTCCATCTCTGCCCAAACCTTCGCCAATTCATTGCCATAAATCATTTCATGTACACTTACCCGCCCCCTGCTCTTTTCCATAAGGCAATATGGTGAGCATTCACCCTTACAAAAAGGACAGTGCAATTCCAATAATCTTTGAGAGGTTACTCCTAAAAGAGTTTGTTTTGCCTCCTCCCTGTCTATCCCAAATTCCAAAAGCCTTCTAACCGCACCTAATACATCACTGGCATGCATTGTTGTTAAGATTAAGTGTCCTGTTAAAGCAGCGCGCACCGCTATTCTGGCCGTTTCGGCATCCCTGATTTCTCCTATCATGATAATGTCTGGATCGTGGCGCAGAGCAGCTTTCAAGCCTACAGAATAGCTGATACCGGCTTTTTCATTAATCTGGACTTGAATGGCATCATCGGACTGATGTTCAACAGGGTCTTCCAGTGTAATAATATTTCGGTTAACGGTATTTTTGGCATGATGCAGCATGGAATATAAAGTCGTAGTTTTCCCACTCCCAGTCGGTCCACAAATGATCATTAATCCATGGGAATGTTTAAGCATAGATATTAACGTAGTTGACATTTTTGGAAATAAGGAGATTTCTTCGATTGGGAGAGTTTGTAAGCTTGGAATAATACGAATGACGAGTGATTCAGAATATGGGGTAGGCAAGGTGGATAATCGGAGGCCAATCCATTTATTTGAAACAAACATCGTTAAGGCCCCTGACTGAGGACGTCTTTTTTCGCCTATATCCATCCCGGCCATAAATTTAAAATGGGAGATGAGTCGTTCTGCTCTGTCTCTTTGGTAACTGCCTTCTGGAAATAAACGATTGTGAATCCGATAGTAAAGATGGGTTTTCTTGCGTTGAGGAACAATGTGGATATCTGAGGCTTTGAACTTTACTGCTTCAGTTACAACTTTTTCAGCTAGCTTATCGATGGTGAGCAATTCTTGTTTCACCTCCTTATATGTTACTCTCTTAATGGTATTAGACATTAATTTCTCAATACCTGCTGAAATTATGAAAGTTTCGAAATCTGTCACAATTCGTCGTTAATTTGGGTAATTTTTCATAATCATGAAATATTTCATTCCTTTTATTCTGTTAACATATTTACAGATAAATTTTAAAATTAAGATAGTACTATATACATGGTAAATTATTGACTTATCAAAATGTGGCTAAATTACAACATATGTTTCCAAAGAGTCAGAATAGTCATGAACAGCATATCAATGCTTAATTGACTGTATTATAATGGAATTATTAAGGAGCGCGAGGTGGACCACAATGGACCAAACATTAAAGATTACCAATGTATTATCAGATCCGACCAGATACTATATTTATCAGCATATAGCTAAAAGGCATAGCGAGGTGACGGTACAGGAAATTGCGGATATATTTGAGATTCACCCCAATGTTGCGCGTTTACATTTAACAAAGCTTGAAGATGTAAATATGCTTGTTTCTGAAACTAAGAAAACAGGAAAAGGTGGAAGACCAAGCAGATTATATAGATTATCAGATGAGGTCATACAATTAAACTTCCCATACCGCGATTACCAACTGCTTTCAAAAATAGCCCTTCAGACAATGTTCTCACTGGGAGAGGCAGGGAAGGAAGCATTATTCAATACAGGAAGATTATTTGGGAAAGATCTGGCCGAACAGCATATGAAAGGAATTGGAGAAAGTCAGGACAGTCTGTCTTTCGACCACAAGCTTTCTATCATAAAAGATGCCTCGACTACTGCCGGGTTCTATCCGGAATTCGTAACAGCTGAGGATCATTCAACCATTTTCTTTAGAATACATAACTGTCCTTTTAAAGAAATTGCCTTTGAGCAAAAAGAAGCCGTATGCGGAATGCATTATGAGTTTTTACGCGGTATGTTCAGTGTCCTTTTTGATTCAATCGAATTAATAGAAGAGGAAAATATGTTTGATCATGCAGGTTGCCATGCTTGTACATACAAGATGCTCGCTGGAAATTAATCGCACAATTCAGTCATTCTATTTTAAGATAGTTTACATTCTTTAACAATATCCTTATAATAGTAGTGATGGAATTATAAGGGGATAAGGGAGGTTAAGGAATGGACAGAATGTTCAGAGTATGTGGTTTCTGGACTGGAATTATGGCAGTCATGTTCTTTGTTGGCGGTATGCATACTACATCACTCATCTTTTTCGGTCAAACAGGTTTCTTTGTTATTTTAAGCTATTTAAAATTATCTGAAAGAATGTACTTATATGTTTTCGGTGCTTATTTAACCGTTTTCTTTGCAGGGTTCACCTATTGGACAACGTTCATGATGACTCCTGGAGCGGGACATTAATTTAAAGTAAAACCTTGATTGAGCTAGAGCAATCAAGGTTTTTTTATGTTTTTGGACTGAACTAAAACACTGAAACTATCACTTATCCAGTCTCCAAGAACTAATTGTTTAATTTGTCTGTTGCGCCTGGCGGTGGGAGAAAAAGGATTGGTATCCGCATGTGGGACCAGCTCCCCCAATATCCCTTCCTCTAATAAAAATGACTGTTGTCCTCCCCAGTACTCCAGATCAAGCCCTATCCTTTTCCCCGCCCATTTAAGCAATGAAAAATTGACGGTACTCGTTATATCCGTTTCTCCTGGATGTTCAAGAATTGAGCCTATTAATTGATGGTCCTTAAACCCTCTTAAGGTACCATTTTTTCGGGCAGGTATATAGAAATCCTCCATATCCATTCCATAATCTATCGTCATAAGATATCCCCTCTTCATTTTATCAATCATTTGCTCGTAGGCAAGCATCATTGGGCATGGCACCTCTATTCGATTGATAAACTCCGGAATATCCAACTTCTCTATAATGGATAAAATCATCTGATTATGGAGATCTCTGGCCGTTTCAAATAGCTCTCCATTCTTTACTGTAATGCCTGCTTCTTTCCACTGTTTCTTATCTTTAATTAAAACATGAACAGGAAAAGCATCAAAAAATTCATTTGAAAAAATGAAACCTTCAATTACCGGCATATCCTTGATGGAATCTAACAGACGAATTCTATCATCCTTTGCTGCCATATCTAAAATCAATTCTCGATGATAGGAACTGGATTCAACAATATAATAAATTGCATTAGATGCCAGCTCTGGGTTGTCCAGTTCCAATCCCCTCAAAAAATCACATGCCATCTTCCCGGTGCCACCGCCAAGCTCACATATAGTGGGAGGTAGGTCGGATTCAATTAGCTTCCTTCCTGCCCATTTACCTATAAATTCACCAAAGACAGGGGACATACTCACCGAAGTATAGAAATCACCGCTACTCCCAATTTTATCTTTTCTCCGTTGGTAATAACCATATACAGGATGATACAATGCCAACTCTATATATTTGTCATAAGGTAAAAATAAATCTTCTGTTTCCTCGATGGACCGAATGATTATTTTTTTCATAAATTCACCTAATTTTGTAAATATTTCCACAACAGGCGTTGACATCGTATTATCTCTATTGTAAATTTATGGTATAACTTAAAATGGCCCCTCCCATTTTATAGGAATACCCCCTGACCCTCCTTAACTAATTGATAAGGGGGGTCAATTTATTCACTTTTATCTTAAAAAAGGATTATGATTTATCTCATCTTCAATAATGGTTTCCGGCCCATGCCCGGATAAACAAAGCGTATCTTTTGGAAGAGTTAATAATTTATTATGAAGACTATTCATTAGCTGTTGATGATTTCCACCAGGTAAATCGGTCCTGCCTATACTCATTTGGAATAATGCATCTCCTGAAAATACAAGCGCCTCGTCCTTATCATAATAAGATACGCTTCCTGGTGAATGTCCAGGTGTAAACAGTACGTTAAAGGTGAAATCCCCAATTTTTAGAATACCTTCCTCTGAAATCACATTTTCTGCTGGAGCAGCCTTAATCTCACCCAGTTGGAAAAACTGTGAACCGTTCAATGCCGGGTTTGTTAACCATTCTGTTTCTTTTTTGTGCACATAAACTGGAATACTAAAGACTTCCCGTACCCTGTCCACTGCCCCTATATGGTCAAAATGAGCGTGAGTTAAAAGAACTGCAATTGGTTTCCATTTCTTTTCACGAATGATTTGAATCAGCTTTTCCGCTTCCTCGCCCGGGTCGATGATTAAACATTCACCATCCTGCTTGGCATATAAATAACAATTTGTTTGCAAAGGCCCTAAAGGAACTCTTTTCCATGTTTTCTTCATGTCTTTCCCCCTGAAGTATCAGTTTAGTTTCTTTTATTTTACACAAGTGATGCTTTTGTATAAAGAGTCTTATACTGTATTGTCCCTATTCCTTCCAAATCGCCTATAATATCTCGACAAATAATCTGAAAAGAATTAAAATACTATTGAATGCATTTATTTTACAATTTAATGATTTATTGGGTTTTATTACTTAATAATTCCAGGGGAGGTAAATGAAATGGGATTGGTAATTATTTTTGGTTTAGTTGCCATTTTGGCTGTTTTCGCATTAATCAGCGCCTTTAAAAACAAAAATTTCCTTGGGCTAGTATTCGCTTTGGGTACTGCCGTTGTATTTGGCTGGTTCGCCATCATGACCTTCATTAGAGACGGCTATCCTGCTGTACATTAATTGTATACGCTGTACATCTGAAAAAGAGGAATCCTTTAAACAGGATTCCTCTTTTGCGTTCAACAGTTCCCTATCTTCTATAAATAAAGACACGCATTTAAAATTGGTTTTGTATCCCGATAAATTTGTTCAAATTGTGATAAAGGAAGAGGATTGATTCCTTTACCCAGCTCTAATGTAAATCCCGGCTTCTTGAACTGATCAATAAACCAATCCTTAAAGCCTGCATGGCTATCAATATAGCGAACGGCCTTGTAGCCTGATCTTGCAGCAAATTCCCTCGCCATAACAGAGGTGATTTCCGGTTCTTTTTTCTCATACCCCCAATAAAATTCTTCTCCCTGAGTGTGCAGAGAAACTACACGATCGAACCCTTCCTTCTGCACAAGTGCAACCAGTGATTTCACTTCACTTTCTGTTAATGGCTCGATTCCAGGAAAATCTCTTGCTGCAGGATTTTTGGGCCGTTTTCTCTTTTTCTCAATCTCCCAGTTTGCCGGAAATTGATTATTTAAATCAATTCCTCTAATATTCGCTTTCCAGCCTAAAAATTCTTCTCTTCCACCATTCATCCTGATTAGATCTTTTTTCATTTTTTCAGATGGACCATTTACTACTAGATCCACACCATCAGGATTCACCATCATAACAAGAGACAAATCACACTCCAGGAATAGCTCCAGTGCTGAACATTCTCCTAAATTTGTCCCCATCGTTAATGCCAGTAAATAATCATTCAGCCACTTCATTAAAACCAAGCTGGTAATCCATTCATTCGCATGCATTGAGGCATTCATATGGACTTTTTTCGGACCAACGCCTATGCGCATTTCCCAAATATCCTGGCCAAGTTCAGATTTCCCGATAGAGTTCATCTGCAGGAAAGGATAGATTGTTGTAAGAATTTCCATGTCGTTCATGCATTTACTTGATGAATATGGACAAGTGTGATCCACAATACTATGTTGAATTTTCACTGGTAATCTAACAGATTTCTTCGGGTTCTCTTCCATACTCTCCAATGAATTAGCTACCTGAATTCTTTCGCGTTCTACAGGGTGTGTGATATCCAAGGTCGATAACCTTTCCTCCCTTGTCCAATATCCAGGTATATGAACCATATCGCCAACAGATAGCTCATTATTACTAATATGTAAATTACATTCCCGTAAAAGTGCGATTGGTATAGAATACAAAACTGCCAATCTCGATAATAAGTCAGGCTTCTTTATGATGACTTCCATAGAATCACATCCTTTTCTACTCATTTTATGAATACTCCAATCAAAAAATACAGAAGCTAACAGATATTATGTATAGATTCGTAAAAACCGGCTGATTATAGATGTCTGTTACTGAATAAACCTAATTCAGCATGCCATTTAGCGGGTTATGGGCTGGGGAAAGGCGGGGTGTAGATGGGGCATAGGTGTTTCATAGGTAGTGAATAGCTGCTTCCCTACACACTTCACCCTCCTTTCAGGCACCTTTACCCGGGTGTAGGTGGGGCATAGGTGTTTCATAGGTAGTGTATAGCTGCTTCCCTACACACTTCACCCTCCTTTCAGGCACCTTTACCCCGGTATAGATGGGGCATAGGTGTTTCATAGGTGGGACATAGCTGCTTTCCTACACACTTCACCCACCTTTCAGGCACCTTTACCCCGGTATAGCTGGAGCATAGGTACTTCATA